>DATIXO010000213.1:0-52789 GCA_035518495.1 Streptosporangiaceae bacterium | reverse complement strand
TCCGGCCACTGCTCGCTGGGCTGATAGACGCGCAGGCCGCGGCTGGGGAGGCCCGGGCGGCCCTCATCGAGGTGGCGAGGGAGCCCGATGGGGACATGCTGGCGGGCCGGGGCGGTTCCGCGGCTGCCGCCCGGGCGGAGGACAGCGAGCGGGAGGCGGCCGGCCTCCAGTACCTGGCCGGCCGGGAGAAGGGGCTCGCGGCGCAGGAGACCGAGCTGGCCGCGCTTGAGCTGACGGCGGAGCAAGCCTCCGCGCAGGTCACGGCGTTGGAGGAGGCACGCAACAGCCTGCCGGGCCGGATCAGCAGGCTGGCGGGGGAGTGGCAGCAACTGCGGGCAGTGGCGGCGGGGCTGGCGGCTCTCCTCAGCCGGCGGGAAGCGGTCATGGACAAGCACCGGGCTGCCAGCGGGGCCGCGGAGCTCGCGCCGGAGGTGGCCGTGGCCCGGTCAGCGCTGCAGGCGGCAGTGGATGCCCACCAGGCCCTGGTCGGTGCCCACCAGGGCCTGTATGAAACCCGGCTGAGTGAGATGGCCGCCGAACTCGCCGCCCAGCTCGGCGAGGGCTGTCCCTGCCCCGTCTGCGGCTCTACCGAGCACCCCATGCCCGCGTGCCCGTCGCCTGGGGCGGTGTCCGCCAGCGATATTGAGGAGGCCACCGCGCGGCGCGACCGGGCCGGGGAAGAGCGCACCCGGCTCGACGCCGAATACACCGACCTCGTCCGGCGGGAAGCCGCCCTCATCGCACAGGCAGGCGGCTGTGCGGCCGGCGACCTGGCGGCCGAGGCGGAGGCACTCACCAGCGAGATAGTGGTCGCGGAACAGGCGACCGCCGATGCTGACAGGCTGGAAGCGGAGCTAGCCACCGCGCGCGGCGAACTGGAGACTAGCGTCAGCGACCTGCGGGAGGCAGAGAAGCAGGCCACCGCGGCGGGTGAGCAGGTGCGGGTGGCGCGTGAAAGCCTGGACGGCATTCGCAGCGAACTGGAGGCCGCCGCAGGGCTGTACCCGTCAGTGGCCGGCCGGCAGGCTGGGTTGCAGGAGGCAGCGGACCGGGACCGGGCGCTGGCGCATGCATTGGACAAGCTGTCTGCCGCGCTCGACGGTGAGGCGAAGACGAGGGACCGGGCGGAGCGTGAAGCAGAGCGTCGGGGATTCGCCGACCTGGACGCGGCACGGGAGGCGGTGCTGGCGGCCGGCGAGGTGGCCGAACTCGACTCCAAGGTGGAGTCCTGGAAATCCACCTTGGCTGACCTGGAGGCGGCCACTCGGATTGGGGACCTGGCAGGCCTCGACCTGAGTCAGGCCGACCAGATCTACGCTCGTACCGAGGCTGCGGCCGCCGAGCTCACTCGCGCCCAGAGCGCCGAGCAGGAGGTGCGCCGTGCCCATGACGCCGCCCTGGTACAAGCCGAGCGGCTGCGAAGGCGAGCGGTGGACGTGCGCGAGGCGGAGGAGGCGTACGACCAGATAGCTGAGCGAGCCGAACCGGTGATCCGGCTGGCCGGGCTGGCCAAGGGGACCGAGGGGCACCGGCGGGTGAGCCTGACCACGTACGTGCTGCGGCACTGGTTCAGCCAGGTCGTCACGGCGGCGAACGTGCGGCTGGCGGCGATGTCATCGGGGCGGTACGAGCTGAAGCGGACCGACGAGGGCGGGACCAGGCGGGAACGCGCCGGGCTCACGCTGGCGGTGATCGACCGGCACACCGGGACCGAGCGCAGCCCGGCGTCGCTGTCGGGCGGGGAGACGTTCTACACCTCCCTCGCGCTGGCCCTCGGCCTGGCCGATGTGGTCAAGGCGGAGGCCGGGGGAGTGGACCTGGACACCCTGTTCATCGACGAGGGGTTCGGCTCGCTGGACGCCGGCACCCTGGACGAGGTGATGGCGGTCATCGACGACCTGCGCGACCGCGGCCGGGTGGTCGGCATCGTCAGCCACGTGGCCGACCTGAAGGACCGGGTGCCCGAGCGGCTGGAGGTCCGCCGCCTCCCCGACGGCTCCTCGGCCGTCAAGGTCGTGGCTTAGCGCCCTCCCCGGCGCTGCCGGGCCGCCAGCGATTAGCGAGATCGGGCAGGACGATTGCGGGCGGAGTGAAGACGTCGGCCCGTGGCCATGGGCGGCGGCTGCGCCTACGGTGACATTGTCGGAGGGGGCGGTGGTGGCGGTGTCCGGTCCTGCATCCGGATCTGATCTGGACGAACTGCTCGAGCGATGGGTGGCCGCAGGCTGGATCGAAGCCGGGCAAGCCGCCCAGATCCGGGCGGGCGAGGCGGCCCGCGCCGATGCCGCTGCGCCGGGCCGGGCCAGGGCTTCGCGCCGGGCGCCGCTGGCGGTGGAGGCACTGGGATATCTCGGTGGCCTGCTTGCCATCGTGGCGGGGATCGTCGCGGTGGACCAGCTGTGGCCGGGCATTACCACCGGTGCCGAGCTGGCCTTTGCCGCGGCCGGGACCGTCGCGCTCGGGGCCGTGGCGGCGGTGATGCGGACCGGTGGCGAGCCCGCGTTCGCCAGGCTCCGCAGCGTCCTGTGGCTGCTGTCGACCGTCTGCCTGGTGGCCTTCATGGGTGTGCTCGCGGCCCAGATCTGGGGCCTCAGCCCGGACAGTGCCACGCTGGTGGCGGCCGGCGTGGCAACGCCGTATGCCGTGCTGCTCTGGTGGCGCACTCGTGCGCCGCTCCAGCACCTGGCGATGTTCGCAGGAGCGGCGACAGTGGCCGGCGTCGGCGTCGCCAGTGCCGCCCCGGGCCTCGGCGCCTGGGGGCCGGGCCTTGCCGTCTGGTTGCTGTCCGCAGGGTGGGGCGTGGCAGCGCACCTGGGATACCTCGCCCCGCGCAACACCGGCTACCTCGCCGCCGGGATCGGCTTGCTGACCGGCGCCCAGCTGACGATGCAGGAGGCGGCCGGCCACGTGCTCGCGGTCGCTACGGTGGCGGCGCTGCTCGCCGCCGGGGTGGTCCTGCGGCGCGTGTGGGTGCTGGCGCTGGGCGCCCTGGGCGTGCTCCTGGTGGTGCCGCAAACCGCGAGCCGGTACCTGCCCAAGTCCGTGGCCGCGCCGCTCGCCGTTTTCTGCCTCGGCCTCGCCCTGGTGGGGGTCGCGCTCTGGCTCGCGAGAGCGCGCAAGACGCCCAGGGCCCGGTAGGCCGGCGCTGGCGCAGGTGGGCGTGGCCAGAACCTAAGGTGGGTACCAGGCCACGGAGGGGGATCACCGTGACGAGGAAGTTCGCCGTCCTGGCCGCGGCGGCACTCGCGGTCGTCGTGGGGCTGGGCGCCGTCGCGCTCACGCTGCACGCCGCGAACGCGGCGCCCACATCGGCGCCGCTGCCGGTCGCCTACAACGGCGCCGGCGGCTGGCACCAGGGCCGGGCCCGGCCGCCGGTCATCTACCTCGGGGAGTCGGAGGTCTTCGTGCGGACCCCGCGCTGGTCCCGCTGGTCGGGCTCGTCCGCCCAGGCCAGCGGGGAACTGTGGGTGAACACGTGCAAGCCCGCCTGCTCGGCGGGCCACTACCGGACCTACCGCGCCCAGGTGAGCTTCTGGCGGGTGGCCGTCCACGGCGGCCTGCGGTACTTCACCCGGATGAGGCTGCGCTACTGGCACGGGCAGCAGCGCGACTACGTGTTCCGCTGGGGCGTCCTGCCCGGCGCGGCGATCCCCGGCTGGAACGGCGGCCCCTCCTCCTAGGGCACGCCTGGCGGATCACCCGGCTCCGGGCCCGCGATCCCCGGTGTGCGCCGGCCGGTCACCGAGGTGGGGTGGATCCTGACCCAGAAGGGATGCTCCACGGTCGTCGCCCAGGGGTGCAGGTTGAGCCGGTTGAGCTGGCTGGCCTCGATCTCGTCGTACACGACCCGGGCGCGGCCGGTGACCAGGATGCTCCACCCGGCCAGGGTCTGCAGGTCATAGTCGTCGGCCTCGAAGGCGACCAGGTCCTGCTGCTCGGCCGCGGTGAGCTTGGACCCGCTGGCCGTGCGGAAGACCACGTCCTGGCCGTCCATCGCGTGGTTCACCGGCAGGACCACCAGCTCGCCGTCGGCGTAGAAGCCGACCCGCCCGATCGGGACCGAGGCGAGCAGCCGCAGGCACACATCGAATGGCAGCGTCTCGAGCCCGGCGTGATCGGTCGGCTGATGGGACATGTCGTACTCCGGTGAGCTGGTCTCCGCTGGCGGCCGCCGTGCATGTCCCGCCCCAGCCCGGCGCCCGCCTTATGCCCGCAGTGTCACCCAGCCGTCATCGCGGCGGCAGAGGCCAACCGCCCGGCTCAGGGGCCGAAGGTCCTTCCCGTCCGCTGCCGCGCCTTCCCGCAGCCTCCCGCCGCCGCTGCCGCGCCTTCCCGCCGCCGCAGCCTCCCGCCGCCGCGCGGTCAGGCCGGGGAGCCCGTGTCCGCCGGGGATGACGGGGCGGTCACCGGCGCTGGCGGCGCCGGGGGCGCCGGCGGCTCCTCGGGCGATGCCGCGGTGGCCAGCGGCAGCAGCACCTCGAACACCGAGCCCTGCCCGGGTGTACTGCTGGCCCGGGCCGAGCCGTTGTGGGCCTCCGCGATCGCCTGCACGATGGCCAGGCCGAGCCCGAACCCGCCGCCTTCGCGGGTCCTGTTCTGATCGGCCCGGGCGAACCGGAGGAAGATCCGCTCCAGGTCCGCGGCCGGGATGCCGCAGCCGGAGTCGGCCACCGACAAGATGACGTGCCCGTTCTCACGGCGGGTGCCGAGCTCGATCAGGTCGTCCGCCGCGGTGTGCGCGATGGCGTTCTCGAGCAGCGCGTCCAGCGCGAGCGCGAGCCGGTCGCGGTCGACCAGGGCGGTCCCCTCGGCCGTGGCGGTCAGCCGCCACCGGCGGGGCGTGTGGCCCCACCGGTCGAGCGCCTCGACCGCCACCGATTCGAGCGCGACGGGTTCGAGGTGCAGGAAGTCCGGGCTGCCCGCCGAGGCCAGCAGCAGCATCCGGGTGGCCAGCCGCCGCAGCCGCATCAGCTCGTCGGTGACCACGTGGGCGTCCTCGGCGACCGGGGTGTTGGTGACAGCCCGCTCGATCAGCTCCGCGTGCCCGAGCGCGACCGTGATCGGTGTGCCGAGCTCGTGGGAGGCGTCCTGCAGGAACCGCCGCTGCTGCTTCATCAGCCGCAGGTTCTCCTGCGAGACCCGCTGTACCTCCTCCATCGCTGCCAGCCGGTCCTCCGTCGCCGCCAGCCTCCGGCGGCCGTGCCACACCATGACCAGGAACATCAGCGCGATCAGCGGGACTTCGGCGAGGTAGTCGGTGTCCTGCTGGCCCTTGATGACCTGCACGCCGATGATGCCGCCGGTCGCGAGCGTCACCGCGGCCAGGGTCAGGATCGTGGGCTGGAGCCGCCACAGCCGGAAGCCGTAGATGACGGTCAGGCTCACCCAGATGGCCAGGAACGGGACGGTCTGCCATGCGGGGAACAGCCGCATCGCGGCCAGGTTGAGCCCGACGAACCCGACCCAGGCGATGTCCACCCAGGACAGGTGGGGCCACTGCATGCGCCAGCGGCGCCGCGGGCCGGCCTCGCCCGGCCGCGTGCCACCGGGACCGGCGGCGGGCAGGCTGGCACCGGGGGGACGGGAGCCGGCCGGGTGGGCTGGGTCGCCGGTGCCGGCACCGGGGGACCCGGCACCGGGCGGGGCCGCGCCGGGCTGGCGGGCACCGGGTGCCGCCCGCCAACCCCGCGGCACACGCCTCGACAGGCGCTGCGTCGACACGATCTCTCCCCACCTGTTACGACGGCGTGGGCATGCTACCGCGCGCGCCGCGACGGCGTGACTTCCCGTAGGCCTGCTCAGGCCGCTTCAAGCCTCCCGCTCCGGCCAATGCGAGTCAACGCCGAAACGGCTCCCGGACGGGCGAATCGCCCCTCATCACCGGCCCTGCGGGCCGCGGCCGGCGGGAACGCCGCCCACCCGGTTACGGGTGAGGCGGCAGTGGAGGCATCGCGGCCGGGGTGGTCGGGGCCATGAGCTTGGCCATGTCCAGCTTGGTGCCGGCCATCTGCTTGAGCATGAAGTCGTGGTTGAGGTCGAGGATGGCCCTGGTCTCGGCGGCGATCACCGCGTTCCGGTTGAGGCTGAGCTCGTTGTCCTGCTGCTGCTCGCCCGATAGCGACCAGTTAGTGGAGCCCTTCACCGTGTACACGCCGTCCACGATCACGATCTTCAGGTGCGAGATCGCATTGTGCACCGAGCTGGTGCCGATGGCGATGCTGTTGCCGAAGGCGTTGTTGTTCCACTTGGCCAGGATCTGCTTCTCGTGCGCGCCAGTTGCCTGGCTGCGGTCCAGGCTCATCTGCACGAAGATCTTCTCGTCGGTGAGCTTGCTCTGGATGATGCTGTTCAGCTCGTCGTCGTCGTAGCCGAACATGTTGACCACGATCGAGTGCTGGGCGCTGCCCAGCAGCGCGACCAGCAGCCCGTGGATGTTGTCCCTGGGAGCGAAGAACGTTCGCTCGTCGTCGGGATAGCCGTCCAGGAAGGTGCCTTCGGCCTTGTACTTCCCGAGCTCGTCCCACACGAACGGCGCATCAGCCATCGTGGTCCCCCCTCGTCGCTAGATGCCTCGCCTGCGAGCATGCCAGTGCACCTCCAGATTGTGAACCAGCGCCGGGCTCAGATGGCAGCTCGCCTGCTCGCGCGCGTACACCGCCATGTACTCGCGGAAAAGGTCAAGCGGCTCCTGGCCGGCCCGCAGGGTGCGCCGGTTGGCGGTCGCGTTCACGAGCCCGGAGCCGGTCAGGGCCGCGACCCGCGCCTCGATCGCCCGGTCCATCTCCCCGGGTTCCACCACCTCGTCGCAGAGCAGCGCCGCGTCCGGCTCGCCCGCTGACCATTCCCGGCCCGAGAGGATCGCCTGGCGGGCGGCGCGGTCCCCGACAAACCGGGGCAGGCGCAGGTTGGACGCTCCCGGGATGATCCCCTCCTTGCGGGCGGGCAGGAACAGGCGTGCCCCCCGGGTGGCGGTCACGTGGTCCACGACATGCAGGAGCTGGCAGGCGCCGCCGATCGCGAAGCGCTCCACCGCGGCCACCCACAGCTTTTCGGCCGTGCCGTCGCCACCGGCGCCCGGTGGCCGGCCGCCCGGGCCCTGGCCGGCCAGGACCAGCCCCCGGTAGATCTTGTTCACGTAGCCGAGGTCGCGCAGCAGGTAGAAGAGGAAGTCGATGCGCCCCTGGTACAGGTGGGTGAGATTGATGCCGGATCCGAAGACCCGCACGCCTGGGTAGCGCGGGTGCTGCACCACGCCGCCGCGCAGCACCCCGACCTCGATGGCCTCATCGAGCAGGATCAGGTCGATGCCGCACTCGGTCGCGGCGAGCGTCGTCTCGTCCTCGGCGTTGAGATGCCGCGGGTTGCTCAGCTCGAGGATGCCCGCCCGGCCGCGGCGCACCACACGGACCGGCCCCAGGTCGGCCACGCCGCTGTCGCGCAGCTCCGCCAGGTGCTCGAACGCTGCGGCGGTGGGCTGGAGCATCGCGTTGATCAGGTGCCCGCCGGGCCCCGGCAGCGCGAGGACATGCGAGATCAGCAGGCCGTGGGCGAACTCGATGCCTTCCTTGTCCGGCAGCGCCCGCGCGCGCTCGGCGGCCATCTCAGCCGCGGACGGCACCAGGCCGGGGACCAGCACGGCGGCCTCGCCGACGAGCTCGCCGAGCCGGAGCGGCCTGGTGCGGCCCCCGGTGAGCGCGTCGTAGAGGGCGGCGGTGTGGAAGCGCAGGAACTGCTCCCGGGCGGCGTTCGTGACCGCGCCGATCGACTCGCGGGCGGCGCGCTCGTCGGCGGTGCAGCCCTCCGGGGCGGGCAGGCGCCGGATGAGCGCCTGGCCACGGCCGAGGAAGGCGCTGACAGCAGCCGCCGCGGCCGGGAAGGATTCCTGCGGGCCCGGTGCCGATACCGCCCAGTTCGCGGCGTCGGCCGCTGGCAGCCCGGCTCTGATGAGAACCTCGGCCGGAAGGTGCGCTGTGGTCATCCGGCCATCACCGCCGTCACTCCCGTCTTTCCTGCTGGGGGCCCGGTGGCGCGCGGCGCCGGACAGCCAGCGGCCATCGTCATTCGCATCATGCCATCGCCGGGCTGGGCCGGGCCCGGTTCCTGCGGGCCAAGGTCAGCAAGATGTCAGCACACGATCAGTGATCCTTCAGTTTTTCTTCAGATTCATTTCTGATTCTCAAAGATGTACAGCACGGGGAAACACGTCCAAGACGCACGTCAGGGTCGCTGTCCATGATGTGCAGCCGCGGGCCCCAGGGCACCGCGACGTATCCGCCGTGGGGGAGTGCCGGTCGACCGGGCGGACGGCGAGATGGGGCGGTGTCAGGTGATAACGGCGTGCGTGGGCGAGTCCACTGGTCCTCACACATGGCCACGGGCGGGAGGATCGTCCTGGGCTCGTCAGCTGATGCTGGCCGGCGCGCCGCAGGCGGTCGGGCTGGCGCGGCAGGCCACCCACGAGGCGCTGGCCGCATGGCGGATGGCCGACCTGGAGGAGACGGCGGTGCTGCTCGTCTCCGAACTGGTTACCAACGCGGTGCGGCACGCCCGCACGGGCGGGTCAGCGCTGGTGCTGCGGCTGGAGACCGGAGGGACCTGGCTGCGGATCGAGGTCCACGACGCCGACCCGCGCTGGCCGGAGCCGCGCACGCCCGACAGGTTCGACGGGTCGGGCTTCGGTTTCGTGCTGATCGAGGCCCTGGCCGACAAGTGGGGAGTCCGCGAGGCCACGATCGGCAAGGCCGTGTGGGTGGAACTGGACACGCGGCCGGCCGACGGCCCCGGGATCTGAGCCGGCCCCTGGCCGGGTGAGGCCGACGCTAAGAGCCGGGCCCGCCGGGTTCGTGCCGTGTGCCTGGCCCGCCGGGGTTCGTGCCGTGTGCCTGGCCCCCCCGGGTTGGTGCCGTGTGCCTGGCCCCCCGGGTGCGGTGCTGCGCGTGGGCACCGCTCAGCGGAAGTCGCGGCTGCGGACGGCGGCCGCCACCGCCAGCCGCTCCAGCCGGGTGGCGAGCAGGCTGACCGCTCCCTCCAGGCGTTCCACCCGGCCGTGCACGAGCAGGGCGCTGGCATCGACCGCGAGCCTGCGGTGGCGTTCCCATACCGGTGGCGGGCAGATCACGTTCGCCATCCCCGTCTCGTCTTCCAGGCCCAGGAACACCACCCCGCGAGCTGTTCCCGGCTGCTGCCGGTGGGTGACCAGCCCGGCCACCACCACCGCGGCGCCCGGCCGCGCCGTCTTCAGCTCCGCCGCCCCGATCACGCCCCGCTCGGCGAGCGCCCCCCTGATGTGCGCGACCGGGTGGACGCCGGAGGTCCCTGTCGCCCACAGGTCGGCGAAAGTCTCCTCGGCGGCTGTCATGGCCGCCAGCGGCGGCGCGGCCAGGCCGGTACCGCTGCCGGGCAGCTGGCCGGGCCGGATGGTGGCCGCGGCCCCGGCCGCCCACAGCGCCTCCCGCCGGCTCATCCCGAAGCAGCCGAACGCGCCCGCCATGGCCAGTGCCTCCAGGGCCGGGGCCGGCAGGGTGGTGCGGCGGGCGAAGTCCTCCAGGTCGCGGTACGGCTGGCCGGCCACGATGACGGCGGCCGGGCCGGGGCCGAGGTTCCTGACCCCGGCGAGGCCGAGCCTGATCGCGGGCTGGGCCTGCACCGGCCGGCCGGTACCCGGGCTTCCCGGCCCCCCCAGGGTGGCCACCACGGCGCTGGCGTTGACATCCACCCCGCGCACCCGCACGCCATGCCTGCGCGCGTCGCCGATCAGGCTGGCCGGGGAGTAGAAGCCCATCGGCTGGGCGCGCAGCAGGGCAGCGGTGAACGCGGCCGGGTAATAGAGCTTCAGCCAGGCGCTGGCGTAGACCAGGTAGGCGAAGCTGATCGCGTGCGACTCCGGGAAGCCGTAGCTGGAGAAGGCCACGATCTTGGCGTAGATGTCCTCCCCGGTCCCGGCCGGGATCCCCCGGGCCGCCATCCCGGCCAGCAGCCGCCCGCGCAGCTCCTCGATCCGCTCCGGGCCGCGCTTGGAGCTCATCGCCTGCCGCAGCTGGTCCGCCTCGGCCGGGCTGAACCCGGCGCAGTCGACCGAGAGCTGCATCATCTGCTCCTGGAACAGCGGGACCCCGAAGGTCTTGCCCAGGGCCCGGCGCATGGACTCGTGCGGCAGGTCCGGCGGCTCGTCACCGCGCCGCCGGCGCATGTATGGGTGCACCGATCCGCCCTGGATCGGGCCGGGCCTGATCAGCGCGACCTCGACCACCAGGTCGTAGAACTCCCTGGGCAGCAGCCGGGGCAGGGTCGCCATCTGGGCCCGGGACTCGACCTGGAACACCCCCACGGTGTCCGCCTCGCACAGCATGTCGTAGACGCGGGGGTCCTCCTGCGGGATCGTGTGCAGGCTCCAGCTCTCGCCGTGATGGGCCGCCACCAGCTCGAAACAGTCCCGCAGCGCGGTCAGCATGCCCAGGCCGAGCAGGTCGAACTTGACCAGCCCGGCGTAGGCGCAGTCGTCCTTGTCCCACTGCAGCACCGAGCGCCCCGGCATCCGTGCCCACTCCACCGGGCACACATCCCCCACCGGCCGGTCGCAGATCACCATCCCGCCGGAATGGATGCCGAGGTGGCGGGGGAGCCGCTGCATCCGGGCGGCGAGCTCGGTGACCGGCTCCGGCACACCCGCATCGGCCGGGATCGGCTGGCCGGCCCCGTACTGCCGGGGCCCCACCTGCTTCGCCCACCTGTCCTGCTGCTGCGGTGCGTACCCGAGCGCCCGGCCCGCGTCGCGCAGCGCCATCCGCGGCCGGTAGGAGATCACGTTGGCGACCTGCGCGGCCTTGTCCCGGCCGTACTTGCCGTAGACGTACTGGATCACCTCCTCGCGGCGCCGGTGCTCGATGTCCAGGTCGATGTCGGGCGGGCCGTCCCTCCCCGCGGACAGGAACCGCTCGAAAAGCAGCCCATGCCGGACGGGGTCCACCCCGGTGATCCCCAGTGCGTAGCAGACGGCGGAGTTCGCGGCCGAGCCCCTTCCCTGGCACAGGATCCCGGCCTGCTCGCAGAACCTGACGATGTCGTGCACGATCAGGAAGTAGCCGGCGAACCCGAGTGTCTCGATGACGCCGAGCTCGCGGTCGATCTGCGCGTACGCCCCCGTGACGCGTTCGCCGTCCGGCGGGCCGTAGCGCTGCGGCGCCTTCCTGGCGACCAGTGTGCGCAGCCAGGTCGCCTCGGTGTGCTTGCCGGGGACGGGGAAGACCGGCAGCCGGGGCGCGATCACGTGGAAGTCGAACGCGCAGTCGCGCGCCAGCGCCACGGTGCGCTCGGCCACGCCGGGATAGCGGCGGAGCCGGTGGGCCATTTCCGCGCCCGAGCGGAGGTATGCGGCACCGGAGGCGGCCAGCCAGCCGTCCATCTCATCCAGGCTGCGGCGGGCCCTGACCGCGGCCAGCGCCTGGGCCAGCCGGGCATCGCCCGGGGTGGCGTAGTGCACGTTGCCGGTGGCGATCACCGCCGTCCGGCTGCGGGCGGCCAGCTCATGCAGGGCGTCGTTGCGCTCATCGTCGGCCGGCTGGTCGTGGCTGGTCAGCTCGACCATCACGTGCTCGCGGCCGAACATGGCGGCCAGCGCCTCGAGCTCCGCCGCGGCCGCCTCCGGGCCGCCCGCGGCGAGCGCCGCCGGGACGGCGCCCTTGCGGCAGCCGGTGAGGATCACCCAGTGCCCGCCGTGCGCCTGCGCGAGGGCTTCCAGGTCGTAGACGGGGCGCCCCTTACCGTCGCCGGCGAGCTGCGCCATGCTGATCACCCGGCACAGCCGCCGGTAGCCCTCCGGGTCCCGGGCCAGCACCAGCAGGTGCCGGCCAGCCGGGTCGGGCGCACCCGCCCGGGGGTCCGCGGGGAGCCATTTCCCCGGGCCGGCCGCGAGGGCTGCGGAGGGCTGCCCCGCTGGGCCGGCCGCGGGGCCCCCGGGGAGCCGTCCCTGGCCGCCGGCGGGCAGGCCCAGGCTGAGCTCGGCGCCGAAGACTGTGCCGATTCCCGCGCCGGCCTGCTCCTTGAGCCGGGCGGCCGCCTGCGCGAACTGGGGCACGCCGTACATGCCGTCGTGGTCGGTGATGGCCAGCCCCGCCAGGCCGCGGCGCGCTGCCTCGGCGATCAGCTCGGCGGGCGCGGAAGCCCCGTCGAGGAAGCTGTACGACGAATGACAGTGCAGCTCGGCCCAGGCCGGCCCGTGGCCGCCCCGGCCGGCCTGGCCGCTGCGGCTGGCCCGGCTGGCCGTGGGCAGGCGGGCCACCGTCCGTGGCTCCGCCGCCGGCCCGCCAGCGGCCGCCCGACCGCCACCGGCCGCCTCCCGGCCGCGGGCCCCCCAGGACAGGCGGCGCTCGAGCTCCCGCCACGGCACGGGAGGGTTGTCCCAGCCCATGGCCTGCCCGCCTCACACGCCAGCGCGGTCAGTCATAGCGGGCCTCGATCAGCCAGCTGCCGTCCTGCACGGCCGCCAGCCAGGCGGCCCCGTCCTCGGTGACCAGCTGGAACCTGGCCCGCCTGCGGGCGGTGCGCGGGTCCCACCACCGTTCGGCAACCGGCCACGGCCCGGCCCAGGCGGTGATCACCTGCCACGGCGCGCCGCCGGCCGACATCCGGTCGGGCGGCGCGGAGACCAGCCCTCGCCCGCTGACGGCCACCGTGGCACCCGAGCCGTCGGCCACCCTGGCGGGCAGCGGGTCGGAGTAGACCGTGGCGGGAAACGGCGCCGGAATCCGCCCCGGCCAGGGCTCGCCGGGGCCGCCTGGCCCGCCTGATCCCGCCCGCCCGCCCGGCCCTCCAGATCTGGCCCGCCCGCCCGGCGTGCCCGGCGTCCCCGGCCGGCCCGCGGGCGGTGCCGGGTCATCGGTGCCGCCGAACGGCACCAGCCGCACCTGCTCGGCCGGGCCGCGGCCACCGGCCGGCGCCGGGCGCGTCACCGCACCGTGCCCGAGCATGGCCTGCACGCCCATAGCGGCCCGGTCCACCCGGTCACTGGCCACCGCGTCACCCCACAGGCCGAGCTGCCGGCCTTGATCGCGGACCAGCTGATCGGGGACCAGCCGCAGCAGCGTGATCCCGCCCGCCAGGACCGCATCATCGCCGCCCTGGGCGGGGGAGGGCTGCCAGCCGGCCAGCTGCCAGCGGACGCGTTCGGCCACCGCCAGCGCGGAAAGCAGCCCGTCGTGCCGCCACAGCCGGGTGATTTCCCCGCCGTCCTCCCAGACCGCCTGCACCCGCACCCGCACGCAGGCGAGCCCGCGGGCCGCAAGGCCGTTGTGCATATGCTCCGCCAGCGCCTTGGCGGCGAACACCACCGGCTCGGCCTGGCGGGCGGGCGGGTCGAATCCCGCGGAGACCGAAAGGCCGGCCGGTGGCGGGCGGGGCACCAGCCGCCGGGGGTCCAGGCCGCGCGCCAGCCGGTGAGCGATCACCCCCGGCGTCCCGAACCGGTTTGTCACCTCCGCGGCCGGCAGCGAGGCGAACTCTCCCAGCGTCCTGATGCCGAGGCGGGGGAGCAGGTCCGCCAGGTCCTGGCTGCCCAGCACGCTGACCGGGAACGGGGCGAGGAATGCCCGGGTACGGCCGGGGGCCACCGCCAGGACCGGGAGGCGCCCGGCGTGCCGGGTGCCCTGGGCGCCCTGGGCGCGCTGGGTGCGCGGGGTGCGCGGGGTCTTCCGTGCGCGTCCGGCGGCGAGGCCCGCGGCGAGCAGGCCGTCGGCGATACCGACCTGGCTGACCAGGCCCGCGCCAGCGGCGGCTTCGATGATCTTCGCCGCCAGCACGGCTTCCCCGCCGAAGTACCGGGCGGGGCCGCGCACGCCGATGGCACAGGCACCCGGCCGCAGCATCTCCACCCGCGGGCAGAATCCTTCCACCACGGACACCACCCGGCCGGGTTCCGCGTCCTGGCGCCCCGGGCACCAGACGACCAGCACCCGCTCAGGCAGGACTGCGCCCGCCATCATCCGGTGTCCCGCATGTCCTGCGCGGCGGTGCTGGCCGGGCCCGCGGCGCCCACCGTGCCATCCGGCCCCGGCAGCCACAGCCAGCGCGTGCACGGCCTCGCCGCCGCGCCCCGGCCGTCCGCCGCCACCTGCACCCGCCGGGCACGCAGCCGCCCGTGACCGGCCCCGATCCCCGCCCACTCCTGGCGCGTCACCAGCAGCCGGGCCTGGGCGCCCTCCCAGCGACCCGCCACCACCAGCACCCCGCCGCAGCGCCGCAGGGTAGCGGCGAGCCTGGTGCGCACCTGGGCGGACGGGTGGCCCGGGGGCTGGAGGAGGACCAGCTCACATCCGTCCAGCAGCGAGGCCACCACCTGCGGCCAGCGCGGGCCCGGATCCGGGATCAGCAGCAGGCGGCTGGGATCCAGGCCAGCGCCGGCCGCCGCCGCCACCCCGAGCTGTGGCAGCCCGACGGCCGCGCACCAGGCCCCGGCCGCCGATGCGCCCGCGGCGACCGCCAGGCAGAGCAGGCCCCAGCACCCCACCGCCACCACGGTCCCGCGCTGCAGCCCTCCCGGCAGCAGGTCATCCAGGGCAGGGAGCACCGGCAGCCGTCCGCTGCCCGGTACTGCGTCCTCGTCATGCCGCGGCGCCAGCGCCGCGGCCTGGCCTGCCCCCATGGCTCCGACACTATCGAATACACATTCGAAGATGTCAACCGGGCCATGCCGGCGGTCAGCAAGGGCTGGCCGCTTCCGGTGCGAACCGGTTGTTCGCGAACGATTGCATGCGTAACCTCGGGCACGGGGTGATCACCGCGGCCGGGCACATCGCCCCGACACCGGCCGGCCTGATGCCCCCGGTGGCCCGCTGGGCCAGCGGGGCCCGTGGCGCAGGGGATCCCGGGGGGTGGCGCAGGAACGGAGGACCCGCATGGCGGTGACGGTCGCGCACGGCCTGGAACAGCGTTTACGGGGCACGGTCATCCTGCTGGTCCGCTCGGGTGAGCAGCCCGAGCGGGTGGCGGCCGGGGTGCGCCGCGCGGTGCCGGACATCGCCGCGACCGGGGTGATCCCGGCGACGGGGGAGGAGGTGATCGCCGGTGAGGTCATCGGGAAGGACGGGAACCGGTGGCGCCCGCCCGCCCACGAATGGGCGGACGGCGGGGCGCTGGCCGGGGCCGAGCGGCCCTCGCATGTGGCCGGGCCGGTGACGGTCCCGGGCGGGCAGCTGCTGGTGATCGATTACGCGTCCACCCCGGCCCGGTTATGCCGCCACACCCCCGGCATCCTCATCCGCCACCTGGAGGCGGCCAGGGTGCAGGACGCGCAGATCGGCCTCGCACCCCGGCTCAGCGTGCGGCGCCGCGGCATCCTGGCGTCGCTGACGCCCGTCGCCTGGGCGGGGCTGCGCGCAAGCGTGCCCGCCTACCCGCGCGGCGGGCTGGCGGCCGTGCCGCACGCGCAGCAGCTGATCGACGCCGCCACCGGCTGGCTCCGGGGCCAGCATCGGGCCGCCGCGGAGCTGCTGTGCCTGGCCGTCGGCACCGGGGTGCCGCTGACCTGGGACGCCGTGGATCCCGTGCTGGCTGGCGTGCTGGCCGCCGGGACCGGTGCGGCGCTGGTGGTGAGCGATTTCCGGACCCGCGCCGCGGTCGCGGTGCTGGGTGATCTCGCCCTGACCGGGGTGTCCCTGCGGGTGGCCAGCACCGACCGGGCCGTGGAGCGGGTCGCCGCGGCCATGCGCGGGCAGCGGGAAGCCATCCGCGCGGCCGCCGCCAGCGTGGGCTGGGCCGGGGTGACCGCGCGGGCCAACCCGTCGCCGCCGTTCCGCCTCCAGCTGCCGGGCCCCGCTCTGGAGAGCGAGCTCAGCGCGGGCCCGATGTGGTATCAGCTGCTGTCACAGGCCCAGCTGGAGCGGCTGCGCGGGCTGCCGCCGGGCGCGGTCGAGCTGGCCTCCGGCCGGTTCGAGCTGACGATCGGCGAGCCGGAGCAGTGGGTGCCCGGCCACCGGGACCACGACGCGGTTCGCGCCCGCGCGCAGCACATCCTCCCGATCTGAGACGGTTACCATCGGGTAGCTGCCCAGAGCGGAGGACAGGTATGACATCGCCGCAGGCTGACCACACCCTTGCCGTCCTGGCCGAGGCGGCGTTCCACCGGCTCGGCGACTACGAGAGCCTCGTATTCGAAGGCCAGACGTACCGGTCAGGTGAGCTGTTCGACCGGGCGTGCCGGGCGTCATCGGGACTGGCGAAACTCGGCGTGGCCGCTGGCGAGCGGGTGGTGGTGCTGATGGCCAACTGCCCGGAGGTGGGCATCGCCTACAGCGCGATCTGGCGGGCTGGTGCGGTGGTCACCCCGGTGGTTTTCCTGGTCAGCCCGCCCGAGCTGCAGCACATCCTGGCCGACTCCGGCGCCGTGGCGGTGGTGACCACTCCCGAGCTGCTGGCAACGGTGGCCACCGCGGCGGCGGGCGCGCCGCAGTTGCGGCATGTGATCGTCGTCGGCGGCGTGCCGGACTCGCTGCCCGGGCACGTGCGCTGGGTGGACTTCGCCGAGCTTGAGTCCGCCCCGGCCGGCGGCATCGTGCGTGTCGGCGACGACGACCTGGCGACGCTCATGTACACCGGCGGCACGACCGGCCGGGCGAAGGGCGTCATGCTCTCGCACCGCAACCTGTACGCATGCTCCCGCAGCTCGCACGAGGCATCGCAGGCCGAGGGGATCACCAGGGCGCTGACGCCGCTGCCGCTGTCGCACGCCTACGGCATGATCGTGACCCTGGTCGGGTTTCACGCCACCGAGCGTGGCCTGGCCGTGCTCCAGCGCTGGTTCGATCCAGCGGAGTTGCTGGCACTGGCCGGGCGGCACCGGGTTCAGCGGATGGCGCTCGTGCCCGCGATGATCCAGATGCTGCTCGCCCAGCCGCTGGAGGACGCCGACCTGTCCTCGCTCCGCTACGTGAACAGCGGCGCCGCACCGCTCGCGGCGGAGACCCGGGAGCAGTGGGAGCGGCGGGTGCCCGGCAGCCAGATCCTCGAGGGCTATGGGTGCACCGAGTCCGGCGCGGTGATCTCGGTGAGCCCGCCCGGGGCCAGCCGGCCCGGCTCGGCCGGGCTGCCCATCCCCGGTTACCAGGTCTCGATCCGCGACGATAACGACGCCGACGTGCCGGCCGGGGCCGCCGGGGAGATCTGCGTCCGTTCTGACGGTGTGATGGCTGGCTACTGGAACTCGCCCGAGGAGACGTCGGCGGCCCTGCGCGGCGGCTGGCTGCACACCGGCGATATCGGCCGTATCGACGCCGACGGCTACCTGTACGTGCTGGACCGGAAGAAGGACCTGATCATCCGCGGCGGCTTCAACGTGTTCCCGCGCGATGTGGAAGACGTCCTGCTCCAGCATCCGGCGGTCGCGATGGCGGGCGTTGTCGGGCGGCCGGACCCGCGGCTCGGCGAGGAGATCGTGGCATTCGTGTCGCTGCGGCCGGGCGGCCAGGCCACCCCGGCGGAGATCACCGAGTTCGCCCGCGGGCGGCTCGCGCACAAGTACCCGCGCGAGGTGAACATTCTCGACTCGGTGCCGCTCACCAGCGTCGGGAAGCTGGACCGCAAGGCCCTCCGCGGCCGGACCGCGGACAGATGACGGGGCCGCAGGCCGATCTCGGCGCAGGCGGCGGTCGCCGGTATCAGCGTGACGGGTCGGGTATCGGCTCGGCCAGCGCGGCCCGCCAGGGGGGCGGGTCGAAGGGGTCGGCGAAGTACTGGGTCTCGTGGGTGACCAGGCCGCCGGAGAACTCCATGATGCTGACCGAGTGGGTGGGCGCGCCGTCGTAGCTGATCACGCACTCGCTCACCCAGATGTCTGCGTGGCCGCTGATCCGCAGCACGGTAAAGTGCCGCTCGGCCGGGTGACCGCCGCGCTGGGCCGCGATGGCCGTGCGGCCGCGGAACCGTTCCCCCGATTGCGGGTAATCCAAGATCGCGTCCGCCGCGTAGATGGCGTGCTCGGCCGTGCTGTCCCCCTGCTCAGAGGCCCGCCAGTGCTCCATGATTCTCGCCCTGGCCTGGGCGTCACCGTCCATCGTCTGGCTCCTCAACGCTGGTGGCCGGGCTGCGCTGTGCGCATGGGGACCGTCACTGATCGGGCCGCTGCTGACGTTATCGCAGCCGCCGCGGCAGCAGGAAGCTGGCCGGTGCGTGGCCCCGCCCCCCGGGCCTGGCGCGGCTGAAGGTGACCCGGGGCCCGGCTGCGTGACGGCTGGGCAGCCGCGCGTGCCGGGGCGCGCTCGCTGGCTGGGCGGCTAGGATCGCGGCGTGATCACCGGGATGCATGCGATCGTGTTCTCACCACAAGCTGAAAAGGTCCGTGCGTTCTTCGCGGACGTGATCGGCCTGCCGTCGGTGGACGCGGGCGGAGGCTGGCTCATCTTCGCCGTGCCCCCGGCCGAGCTCGCCGTTCACCCAGCCGACGGTGACAGCCATCACGAGCTCTACCTGATGTGCGACGACATCCACGCCACCCTCGCTGAGCTGAAGGGCAAAGGAGCCGGGGTGGCGCGGGAGGTCTCCGATCAGGGCTGGGGCCTGCTCGCCGCCATCCGGCTGCCAGATGGCTCAGAATTCCCCATTTACCAGCCCCGGCACCCATCGCCTCCTCAACTCTGACCGGGCGCGGTCATCTGCTCTCCATACACCCCCCCTGCCTGCCATTGTTGCCCACCTTTGCCTGCGCGGTTAGCGTCTTTCTGGGGGGTGGATGGCGCGGGAGGTCGGCATGCGCACGTGGGGTCCTTCCGGGGCGGCTGATGCGATCGTCCGGGCACAAGCTGTCTCTCGTCTCGCCCGGCAGGCCGGATGTGATCTGGACGAGGCGGAGGAGCTGCTCGCGCGGCCGGTGACCCGGCGGGCTTTTCTCGGCGTCGCCGGTGCCGGGCTCGTTGCTGGCATGGGCGTGGCGTCCCACCGCCCTGTGTCAGCTCGCGGCGACCGGAGCTCCCCACGGGTTGTCATCGTCGGGTCGGGAATCGCCGGGCTCGGCTGTGCTTACCGGCTCTGGGCCAGACATGGCATCAAGGCGGAGGTTTACGAGTACAACACGGTGCCGGGTGGCAGGATCAAGACGCTGCGCGGCTACTTCGAAGATGGCCAGATCGTCGAGGAGCACGGCGAGTTCATCAATCCCGAGCACACGGCGACGCTGGCGCTGGCGAAGAGCTTCGGCCTCCGGCTCGACAACACCGACAAGTACCCGCCGGGCACCCATCCCGGCCGCGAAACCATGCGCTTCCACGGGAAGAAGTGGCCGCAGGCCGCGCTGAACCGCGACTGGCACGACTGGGGATGGAAGCTCTTCCATCGTGCTGCCTTTGTGACGGCACCCTGGCCGCAGCGGTACGACGCCAGCAACGCGGGCGGCCGCCGCTTTGACCACATGTCGGTGACAGAGTGGGTGGATACCTACATCCCCGGCGGGGCCCGGTCCGACTTCGGCGCCTTGTGCATCGCGGCAACACTTGACGAGTTCGGCGGCCCGGCAGATGAGACATCAGCGCTCAATCTCGTGTACCTCCTTGGCCAGGACGACAGCGTGGCCAGCGGTTTCCAGCCTCACGGCACCCCGGAGCTAGCGGGCGCGGACGAAAAGTGGCACATTCACGGCGGGAATGACCAGCTGATCACCGGCCTGCTGGCACGCCTGCCTGCCGGTGTTCTCCACCTCGGCAAGCGGCTGGCAGCCGTCCGGCCGCGGGCGGGCGGCGGGTACCGCTGCAGCTTCGAGTGCGCAGGTGCGACCCACGACGTGACGGCCGATCACGTCGTCCTGGCCATCCCCTTCACCTTGCTCCGCTCGGTTGACCTGAGCCGGGTGCCCATCTCACCCCTGCACGTGAAGGCCATCAATGAGGAGCCGCTGGGAAGCAACTCGAAGTTCTTCCTCCAGTTCTCCTCGAGGGTGTGGAACGCGGAGGGCGTGACCGGGAACTGCTTCGACGATGGCGTCGTGCAGGGCGGCTGGGACGCGACGTCATACCAGCCAGGCAGGACGGGCATCCTCACGGCACTGCCCGGCGGCGGCACCGCACTGGAGTGGGGGCGGCGGTACGGCCTGACGGCATATTCCGGCAGGCCGCCCGCAAACATGATCAATGCTTACCTGCAAGGCTTTGACGCACTGTTCCCGCACGTCTCCCCGGCATTCAACGGACGCTCATACTTCGTATGGTCACCGGGTGACCCGCATATCCTCGGCGCTTACTCCTACCTGGCCGTCGGCCAGTTCACGGCGTTCAACGGCATCCAGGGCAAACGGGAGGGCAATCTGCACTTCGCCGGCGAGCAGACATCCCAGGACTTCCAGGGCTACATCGAGGGAGCGCTGCGCAGTGGCTACCGCTGCGCAGCCGAAGTGCACGCCTAACCGCCCACTGGGCACAAGCCTCGTCCTGAGCCTGGAGCGGCTGCACCGCTGCTTCCTACGCGGATGGCCAGGCGAAGGCGGCGGCCGCGGTAACGGTCAGGAGACCGCAGCCTTCACCAGCTCGGCGACCTTCTTCTCTGCCACGGCGCTCCACTTCTGGAGCGCGTACGCCACCGGCCACAGGTCCCCGTCGTCGAGGTTGGCCGCTTCCTGGAAGCCCAGGGTCGAGTACCGGTACTTGAACTTTCCCGAGTCCTGGAAGAAGACGACGACCTTGCCGTCCTCGTCCGCGTAGGCGGGCATCCCGTACCAGGTCTTTGGCGACAGATCCGGGGCGGTAGCAGTTACCGTCATATGCACGCGCTCGGCGAGTGCGCGATCCTCCGGCGCCATCTGCGCGATGCTGTCGAGGACCGCCTGCAGCCCGTCGGCCTTCTTGGCGCCCTTCTTGCCCTCGGCGCGCAGTTCGGCGGCGCGCTTCTTCATCGCGGCACGCTCCTCGGCGGTGAAGCCGCCTGACTCGGTCTTGGAATTTTTTGCGGGCATTCCCGGGCTCCCTTCCGGTGTTCAAGGCCCGGCATGATGTCGGCCATCTGGGGGAAGGCTAGGCCCCCCGGCATCCTGGCGCTTCTCGATTCCTGACCGGATCGGGGCTAGCCGGGGGGTTGTGAGTAGCGGCACTCTTCACCCAGGGATCGTCCGGATCTAGCCGCGGGGCGGGCGTGGGGCCCATTGAGCGGCAGCGGGGCTGGCAGCAAGGCGGGCGAGGGCTGATTTGTCAATCAGCCAGGCAGGAGTCGCCGTCGCAGCTCGCTTCGGGATCGCTGTCGGTCGTGACGGCGACGGGCGTGAGCTGGCTTCTGTCGTCGTAAGCACGCCGCAGGAGCCGCAGGAGAACCTCGGGCGGCTGTGCGCCGCTGACCGCGTACTTGCCGTCGGCGACGAAGAACGGCACGCCGGTGATGCCGTACCGCGCGGCCTGCTGCTCGTCGGCTCGCACCGCGCCGGCGTAGGCGTCCCCGTCGAGGACGGCCTGTACCCGCGCGGCTGGCAGGCCGGCTTCGGTGGCCAGGCGCATGAGGGTGGGCTTGTCGGCGATCGGGAGACCTTCGGTGAAGGTGGCGCGCAGCAGGCGCTCCTTCATTTCCGGCTGCAGCCCCTGATCTCTGGCCAGGTGGAGCAGCCGGTGGGCGTCGAAGGTGTTGCCGCCACGGATGAGGTCGAACCGGAACTCCAGGCCGTCAGCGGCCGCGCGCTGGGTCATCTGCTGGCTGGCCTGTTCGGCCTGGGCGACCGTCATGCCGTACTTGCGGGCCAGGTGCTCGGCATGGGTTCCAATGCGCTGCGCGGGCGCGTCCGGGTCGAGCTCGAAGGACCGGTAGCTGACCATGACCTCGCCAGGATGGCCGAAGGACGCGAGCGCGCTTTCGAACCGGCGCTTGCCGATGTAACACCACGGGCACACCACGTCAGACCAGATCTCGACATTCATGTCAATAGCAACCTTCGGGACGATGGCGTGATTCCATCGCACACGGCATCCTGGCAACGCGTCTGAGCTGGGACTGTGGGTCGCCGGCCCGGCGCCGGGTCCTGGGGGAGAGGGTCGCTGGTGCCGCTGCTGTGGATCAGCTGGCGGGCCTGCCAGGTATTCGCCGTCTGAGACGGTCAGTGGGCGGGGCTCTGCCGGTCAGCAGACGCCGGGGGCGGTGACCCAGGGTAATCCCACTGTCTCAGATCAGGAAAGGCTATCGGGGAGGGGCTCGCCGTGGAATCCGGCCCACAGGCGGCCCCACCCGGTTTGCGGGTCGGTGATCTGCCCGATGAACCGCTCGGTGAATGAGGACTCGGCGTCCAGCAGCGCGAGCCGGTATTCCTCCTCGATCAGGAACAGCCGGGGCACGCCCTGGGCGAGGGTGCCGTCGATGATGGCCTGGATCCCGGCGCGCTGCGTGGCGAGCCGGGTGAGCCGCTGCCGCAGCAGGGTGACAACCTCGCTGGGCGGCAGCGCGCTGATCAGCGAGAGCGCGGCCACGAAGTGCGGGTACTCGTGCTGCGGCTCCCCGACCAGCTCGCGCAGCCAGTCGCGCAGCTCGGCCCGGCCCGCGTCGGTGATGGCGTACACGGTCCGCTCCGGGCGCTGCCCCTCGCGGCTTGTCTCCTGGGCGGCGACGAACCCGGCCCGCTCCAGCTGCTGGACCACCATGTACAGCGAGCCGTGGTTGAACTTGATGCTCCGCTCGTCGCCGTGGTCGCGCAGCGTGCGGCCCAGCTCGTACGGGTGCATGGGCCGCTGCGTGAGGTAAGACAGCACGGCGAGCGCCAGCAGGTTGCCGACCTTGCGTTTCTTCGCCATCTGATTCTCCGTGGCAGCACGTGCCGCCTGGGGCGGCACGCGCTGCCGGTGTGGGTTGCCTGGTGCGGGCTGTCAGGCGGTCCGGGCCGGGTCGTCCACGGTGGGGAACCCGCCCTCCTTGCGTGCCCGCCGCAGGTCGTCCCGGTATGCGCGGGAGAACATGGCCGACAGCATGGCCATGCCGCCGCGGCGGACCCGGATCTCGCCGCCGCGCAGCTCGCCGGTGACGACGATCCGCCGCCCGCCCGGGGCGTCCGGCCGCTCGGCGTCCTTGACCCGGCCGCGGCCGGTGCGCCGCAGGTCCCAGTCGTCCACGACCGCGTCGCCGGCGACCAGCAGCTTGAGCATGGCGTGGTCGAGGTCGGCCTCGATCTCGATGTCGCCGGCCGGGATCTGCGGGGAGCGCAGGTCCAGCACGGCGCTGCCGCGATGGCCGCGCACCTGGAACTCGCGGGCCGTGGTCCAGTTGCCGAGCCGCTTGGTGACCGCGTTGTTCGCGGCGATCCGGACCGGCTCGGCGGGGGCGGTTTGCGTGAGGGTCATCACGGTGGTTCCTCCTAGAGCGGGCAGCGATCGCGCTGCCTCGATACTTGTGATCAGTACTGAGTATCCATGACTGACTATTCAGTGTCAACTATTATCCGATCCCTGACCGGATGGACTGATGGGCGCGGTGACCGGGCAGAGGATGAAGGCGACGATGAGCAGCGCGCCAGCGACCGACAGGCCGCGCAGGACCCCGACGTGGTCGGCGAGGAAACCGATGGACGGGGGCCCGGCGAGAAAGGCCAGGTAGCCGATGGACGCGGCGGTGCTCACCCGGCCGGGCGCGTACCGCGGATCGTCGGCGGCCGCGCTGATCCCGACCGGGAACCCCAGTGACGTCCCCAGCCCCAGCAGCGCCGCCCCAGCCAGCGCGGCCGGCAGCACCCGGCCGGCCTCGATCAGCAGCAGGCCGCCGAGGGCGGTGGCGGCGCAGACCCGCAGCATCCGGACCCGGCCGTAGCGGTCGATGAAGGCGGGGCCGAACCAGCGGCCGGTGGTCATCGCGGCCAGGAAAACGGCGAACGTCAGGGTGCCGAGGGCGGCCGCGGTGTGGTAGCCGCCGATGACCGCGAGGCTGAGCCAGTCGTTGCTGGTGCCCTCGGTGAAGGCCATGCACAGCACGAACACGCCGATGACGAGGGTCCGGGGCTCGGTCCATGCCCGCAGCGGGCTGCGCCGGGCGGCGGGCCGGTCCCGGTGCACCGTGTCGGCATGCACCGTGCCGGCGGGCACCGTGCCGGCGGGCACCGTGCCGGCATGCACCGTGCCGGCGGGCACCGTGCCGGCGGGCACCGTGCCGTCGTGTGCGGGGGCACGGGCATGCGGGAGGAAACGCCGGGCCGCGATCGGCACGGTGGCCGCGACCAGGAGCGCGGCCACGAGCAGGTGTGCGGTGACCGGCACGCCGAGGGCGACCATGGCCGCCCCGGCGCCAGCCCCGGCTACCGTGCCGATGCTCCATCCGGCGTGGAACCTGGACATGATCGCCCGGCCCAGCGCCTGCTCGACGGCGGCGCCCTGCACGTTCATCGCCACATCCCAGGTGCCGCTGCTGAAGCCGAACAGGAACAGCCCGGCCACGACCGGCGGGATGCCATAGGTGTAGCCGACCGCGACGGTCGCCATGCCGGCCGCTGCGGTCAGCGACATCACCGCGACCGTGCGGGAGTCGCCGAGCCAGGTGATGACCAGCCCGGACAGCGGCGTGGCGATGGTCGAGCCGACCGCTATCGACAGCAGGATCAGCCCGAGCGCGCCAGGGGAGACCCGCAGCCCGTCGCGCACCTGCGGGATGCGGGCGGCCCAGCTGGCGAACAGGAAGCCGTTGCCGATGAAGGCGGTGTAGACCGCGCGGGTAGCGCTACGGACCTGTGCCCTGGACCATCCGGGCGGCGGCGTGTTAGGGATGTGACTGGTCATTAACCTGCTCGTGATGGAAGGTACACGTGACGACCGACGCGGTGACCAGCGGGGCTGTTCCGGACCGGGCGCAGGTGGTGATTGTCGGCGGCGGGGTGACCGGCTGCAGCATCGCCTACCATCTGGCGCACCTGGGCTGGACCGACGTGGTGCTGCTCGAGCAGCACCAGCTGACCGCCGGGACGACCTGGCACGCCGCCGGGCTGATCACCTCGGCCGGCATGACCGACGAGACCGCGCTGTTCTTCAGCCGCTACTCGCGTGACCTGTACGCCCGGCTGGAGGCCGAGACCGGGCACTCCACCGGTTTCCGCGCCGTCGGCCACCTCTCGCTGGCCACCAGGCCGCAGCGGCAGGCGGCGCTGCGCCGGGAGGCGGCCTGGATGCACGGGTTCGGCGTCGAGGACACCGAGATCTCGCCGTCCGAGGTCGCCGCCATGTGGCCGCTGGCCCGCACCGACGACGTGCTGTCCGCCTTCTACGTCGCCGACGAGGGCCGGGCCGATCCGGTGGGCGTGGCCACCTCGCTGGCCAAGGGCGCCCGGCAGCTCGGCGTCCGGGTGATCGAGGGCGTTGCCGCGACCGGCGTGCGGACCCGCGGGCGGCGGGTCACCGCCGTGCTCACCGAGGCCGGCCCGATCGAGACCGAGGTGGTGGTGAACGCGGCCGGCATGTGGGCGCGGCAGTTCGGCGCCCTGGCCGGGGTCGCCGTGCCGCTGCAGGCGGCCGAGCACTACTACCTGCTCACCGACACCGTCCCCGGGATGGACGCCGACCTGCCGGTGATCGAGGACCCGGACAACTACGGCTACTACCGGCCGGAGGGCGACGGCATGCTGGTCGGCCTGTTTGAGCCGGTGGCAGCGCCCTGGTCGCTGGACGGGGTCGCGCGGGGCTTCTCGTTTGGCAAACTGCCGCCCGACTGGGAGCGGATGGAGCCCTTCCTCGGCCCGGCGCTGAACCGGATACCGTCGCTGGCCGACATCGGGGTCCGGACGTTCTTCTGCGGCCCGGAGTCGTTCACCTCCGACGTCCGGCCGCTGCTCGGCCCCGCGCCCGAGCTGGACGGCTACTTCGTCGCGGCGGGCCTGAACTCGCTGGGCATCCTGTCCGGCGGCGGGGTGGGCAATATGGTCGCGCACTGGATCGTCGACGGGGTGCCGCCGCTCGACGCGACCGCCGTCGCCGTCGACCGGACCGCGGCGCACGAGGTGTCCCGCCGGTTCCGGGCCGAGCGCACGGTCGAGCAGCTCGGGGTGCTGTTCGGCGACGCGGTCTGGCCGTCCTGGCAGCCGTCGACCGCCCGGAACGTGCGCCGGTCGGTGCTGCACGACCGGCTGACCGCGGCGGGCGCGCACTTCGGCGTCTCGGCCGGCTGGGAGTACGCCGAATGGTTCGCCGACGGTGAGAAGCCCGTGCCCAGCCTGGACTACCGGCGGCCCGCCGCGCACACGATCGTCGGGCGCGAGCACGCGGCGGTCCGCGAGACGGTGGGCGTGATCGACATGAGCCTCATGGCCAAGCTGATCGTGCAGGGCCCGGACGCGGGCCCCGTGCTCAGCCGCCTGTCAGCCAACGACGTGCTGCTCGGCCCCGGCAGGCTCGTCTACACCCAGTGGCTGAACGAGGCGGGCGGGATCGTCACCGACGTCACGGTGACCTGGCTGGAGGCGGAGAAGTTCCTGGTCATCGCCAGCGACATCATCCACCGCCGGATCGAGCCGCTGATCAGGCGGGCCACGCGGGACGGCGAGGTGGTGACGGTAACCGACATCACCTCGGGCATCACCCTGCTGACGGTGCAGGGCCCGGCGTCGCGCGAGCTGATCGGCCGGCTGACCGACGCCGACCTGTCCAACGAGGCGTTCCCCTACCTGGCCGCGCGGCAGATCCACGTCGGGTACGCGCCGGTGCTCGCCATCCGGGTCACCTACGTCGGGGAGCTCGGCTGGGAGCTGCACGTGCCCGCCGAATACGCGGCCGGCGTGTACGACGACCTGGTGGCGGCAGGCGGCGACCTCGGCTTCCGGCCGGTCGGCCTGCAGGCCATGTCGGGCCTGCGGCTGGAAAAGGGCTACCGCGACATGGGGGTCGACATCGACAACACCGACAGCCCCATCGAGGCGGGGCTCGGCTTCGCGGTCGCGTGGGACAAGCCTGGCGGGTTCATCGGCCGGGCCGCGCTGCTCAAGGTGCGGGCCGCCGGGCCACCCCGCCACCGCGTGGTCAGCCTGGTCGTGGACGATCCGGCGGCCGACCTGTTCGGGAACGAGCCGGTGCTGGCGGGCGGCGAGTGGGCCGGGTACGTGCGGGCCGCCGCCTACGGCTACACCGTCGGCGGGCCGGTCGCCCTGGCACAGGTCGCCTGCGAGGACGGCGTCACCGGCCAGTGGCTCGCCGACGGCGACTTCCGGGTCTGGACCCCGGACGGGCAGATCCCGGCCCGGCTGCAGATCGCGCCGCCGTACGACCCGCAGCGGCTGCGCATCCTGGCCCTCGACACCCGCCCTGCCTCCTGAGGGGCGGGGCAGCCCGGGCACGGCCAGGACGGCGGCGGACAGGAGCGTGATGAGCGACGAACAGCTTGCCGGGGTGGTGTTCCCGGCATCGGCGGACGGGCGCCGGAGCACGTCCGCGCTGGGCCGCGCGGTGGTCGCGGACGCGCTCCGCCAGGTCGACCCGGCCGGGGCGCTCGGCGCCGGGCACGAGACCAACTGGCGCTCGGGATACCTGGTGCACTTCCGCAGGCTCATCGAGGCGGGCCTGGCCTCGAAGCAGGCCTGGCTGGCGATCGCCCGCGACGGGCTGGACTCGCTGCACGCGCGGATGCGGGTCGCCGCGCCCGGCGGGGACGAGGCCGGCCTCGGTTTCCTGCTGACCGCTCCCGCGCAGCGCTCGTTCGCCACCGCTGCCGTGCACGGCACCGGCGAGGCGGAGACCGAGTTCTCGCTGCCCTACCACGGCGAGCGGCTGCGGGGCGACGCGCTGGCGCGCAGGCTGGACGCCTGGGTGGCTGCCGGGATCATCGAGCCGACCTGCGCCGACGCGATCCGGGCGGTCGCGGCGCATCCGGAATGGCTCTCCCTGCCGGGCCGGACGGTGGCGGTGCTCGGTGCGGGCGCCGAGATCGGGCCCCTGCCCGTCCTGCTCGGCTGGGGGGCGACGGTGGCCGGGATCGACCTGCCAAATCCGGCGCTGTGGGAGCGTGTCCTGCGCACCGCGCACGGCAGCGGGGGGACGCTGCTGGTCCCGGTCGCGGTGCCGTCGTCCGGCCAGGATGCGCCCGGCGAGCGGGGCACGGGGACCGCCGGGGGCGCACAGGACGCGGGCGGCGGGACCCTGCAGGAGCGGAGTGGCCTCGATCTGGCCGGTGATGTGCCCGCCGCCGCCGACTGGCTCGCGGGCATCGGCGGCCCGCTGGTGCTGGGCAACTACGTCTACGCCACCGGCGCGGCGAACGTCGCGGTGTCCGTCGCCGTGGACGCGCTCACCGTGCGCCTGCAGGCCACGCGGGACGATGTGGCGCTCGCGTTCCTGGCCACTCCGACCGACGTGTTCGCGGTGAGCGCGGACGCGGTCGCGCAGTCGGCCCACGCCTACGCATCCCGCTCCCGCGGCGCGAAACTGGCCGGCCGGCCGCTGCGGACCCTGTCGGGCGGGCGGCTGCTGCGCCGCGCGTACCTGCCGGGAGCCGACCCCGGCATCAACGACAGCCTGGTCGCCCAGCAGGGCCCTAACTACGCGCTGGCCAAACGGCTGCAGCGGTGGCGGGCCTCGCTCGCCCGCGACGGCGGGGCCACGGTTTCGCTCAACGTCGCCCCGCCGACCCGCACCCGCTCGGTGGTGCAGAACCGGGTGCTGGCGGCGGCGTACGCGGGCGCGCACCGGTTCGGCGTGGAGGTCTTCGAGCCCGCCACCACCACGGTGCTCATGGCCGCGCTGCTCGTGCACGACCTGCACACCGGCGGCGGCCCGGCGCACGCCCACCCGTGGCAGGACGAGGCGTACCAGGCCGCGCCCGGCGGGCTGTGGCGGATCGCGTACGCGCCGCGCAGCGCGCTCGGGCTCGCCGCCCTGCTCGGCTACGGGGCCGCCCGGGCCTGACCCCCCGGGCCCGACCGCCCGGCTCAGCTTGCGGGGCCGGGCTCGCGGCCCGGCTCCCGCGGTCCGCGCACGGTGATCAGCACCAGTCCGGCGGCGAGCACCAGGCAGGCGCAGATCGCGCCGCCGCGGTCGTGCGGCGGCCGGGCCGGCCAGACCCATGGCGTGACCGAACCGTGGGCCAGCGCCCCCTCGGTGATCAGCAGGTAGGCCATCGGCCCGGTCCAGCCGAAGGCGCCGCCGAGGATGACCGCGGACAGCAGGCCGATGCCGGCCATGCCGCCGAGGTTGCGGAGCAGGGCAAGGGTCCCGTCCGGCATCCCGCCCGCCGCGGCCCCGGCGGCCAGCGCGCCGAACGCGACGGCGGTGAGCGCCACGGCCGCGCCGAGCCGCAGCCAGGGCAGCCACCGGCCGGTGGCGCGTTCCGGCTCCCCGAACGGCCCGTAGGTGGTGACCGCGATCAGCGCCGCGGCCCCTGTCTCGATCGTCAGCGGGATGAACTGCCGGGCGGCGGCGCCGCCGGCGATGTTCCAGTGCCAGTGCAGCGCGGCCCACAGCAGCGCGCCGAGCGCGGCCAGCAGCGCCAGCGCCATCGGCACCCGGCGGCTGAGCAGATACAGCCGCGCCAGCCGCCATCCGGCGGCCGCCCGGTCTCGCCGGGTCCCGGCCGCCGGGGGCGGGACGCTTCCCGGCGCCGGCCGCTGCAGGCCCGCGGTGGTCATGGCAGGTCCTTCAGGGTGAGCCGGCCGGCCCGCATCGCGGCCAGATGAGCGGCGAGCCAGGCGTGCCGGGCCGCTGCCGGCCGGGCCGCGAGCCGCCGGGCCGCTGCGTAGACCGGCCCGGTCGCCGGCCCCGGCGGGGGTCCTGGCCCCTTGGTGGTGGCCATCAGCTGGGGCTGCGCGGTGAACGGTATCCCGGCACCCCGCAGCAGCGCTGCCTGCACGGCCTGCTGCGCCGGGCTGCCGGGGCCGTTGCCCGCGCCCACGAAGGCCTGGGCGAACCCCAGCCGTAGCTGGTCGGCGAACTGTTTCGCGGCCACGGGCCCATCGCAGAAGCCACACGGTCCCGGCATGTCGAGCTGGCCGAGCGACATGCGCAGCACCGGCGGGTGGCCGCCAAGCGTTATCATCTGGCCGGCCCCGACTTCACCGCCGGAGTATGCCGCGGCGACCTGGGTGGCACGCACGGGTGCGCCGGGCAGGCCGGCCACCTCGGTGAGCACCGGCGCCAGCGCGGCGTTCACGTCCGGCAGCCACCGGCGGTAGGCCGGGTTCAGGCACACCGGGACCCCGGCGGCGCGGCCGCAGGCGGGGGTGTAGGTGATCGGCGCGTTGTTGGCGGAGTCGTGCAGGGCGGGGATGGCCATGCCGTGCGCTGACAGCCGGGCGCTGCTGGCCAGCCCGACGGCGATCCCGGCCGACGCCACACCGGCGAGCGTGACGGCAGCGGCGGCGCGGCGCAGCCACGGGCCGCCGGCCCGGGCCGGCAGGCCGGTCAGGCCCAGCGCCGCGAGGGCGATCCCGGCCAGGAAGATGATCCGGGCGATCGGCAGGTCCGGCAGCCAGGGGTAGAAGATCCCGGAGTCGGCCTGGAAGTTGCCGTTGGAGTTGGTCGGCAGGATCTGCGCCCATCCGCTGTCGTACTTGAACCCGGTCTGCGACGACATCGCCATCGCCAGGAACCCGGCGAACGCGGCCACCGGCGCGGCGAACCGGCTCGGCCAGTAGGCCCCGATGGCGAACCCCGCGGCGCTGAACGCGGTCACCGCCATGGCGCCGGCAGCGACCCACCACCACGGTGGCGCGCCCCCGACGCCCTGGTGGGCGTACCACGCGAACATGACGCCCACGAAGACCAGGTACGCGGCCACCGCCCAGATCGCGGTCGCGGCCCACGTGGTGAGCTGGGCCGCCCAGCGGGGCCGGGCGGTCGCGGTCACCAGGTCGGTCAGGCCGCGGCGGCCGTCCCGCGATCCCATCCAGGCGGCCACGCCGGCCACGAACGGCCCGAAGTCGATGATCGTGTGCCCCTGGCCCATGTTCCAGAACGTCCGCAGCACGTACAGCTGCGCCGTGCCGGTGCTGGGCCGGTAGGAGTCGAACCAGAACAGCGCGGCGATCAGCGGCAGGATCCACGGCATCGCGTTGCGGCGCAGCTCCACCCGCAGCAGCCGCGCGGCGCTGAGCGGGACCGCGCTGGTGACGCGCGGGGTGCGGTGCCGCTCCGGGGCGGCGGTCGCGGCGGTCATCACGCCGCCGCCGTGGTGGACCGGGCCGCCGCGAGCACCGCGCTGTACCCGCGCTCCAGCGGCGCGTCACCCGCCGCGCCGGTGCCCTCGCCGCGGGCGGTCAGCTCGTCGGGGGTGCCGTGGAACACGATCTTCCCGGTGTCCATCAGCGACACCTCGGTGCAGGCGGCGCCGACGTCCTCCACCAGGTGGGTGGAGACGATCACGGTCGCCCGCTCGCCGAAGCCGCGCAGCAGGGCGCGGAACGCCACCCGCTGCTCGGGGTCCAGCCCGGCGGTCGGCTCGTCCAGCAGCAGCAGCTCCGGCTCGTTCACGATCGCCTGCGCGATCCCGGCCCGGCGCAGCATCCCGCCCGACAGGGTGCGCAGCTTGGCGCGGGCCTGGTCACCGAGGCCCACGTGCTCGATCGCGGCCGCCACCGCCCGCGGTACCTGGCCCGGGGGCATGTCCTTGAGCAGCGCGAAGTACTCGACGAACTCCGCGACCGTGAAGCCCGGGTAGTACCCGAGGTTCTGCGGCAGGTACCCGAGCCGCCGCCGGATCTCGCGCCGCGGGCCGTAGGAGCCGGGGTCGCGGCCGAGCAGCCGCAGCCGGCCAGAGGTCGGCGGCAGCACGGTGGCCATCATCCGCAGCAGCGACGTCTTGCCCGCCCCGTTCGGGCCCAGCAGCCCGAACACCCCCGGGCCGGCCTGCAGGCTCACCCCGGCTACGGCCTGGGTGCGGCGGAACCGCCGGGTCAGGTCGGTGATGTCGACGTTCATGACGTTCCTCTCGGGATCCGGGTCGCGTACAGCACGACCGCGCCGCAGCAGGCGGCGAAGGCCAGGTAGGGAAGGATCAGGGCCGGATCGGTGACCGCCGTCGTGAGGTTCCCGCTGGCGGCGGCGCTGGACAGCACCGTGATCACCCAGCCGGCCATCCCCGCGGCCACGCCCACGGCCGCCGACCGGGTCACCGTCGCGACGGCCAGCGCCAGCGCGCAGACCGCGGTCATCGGGATCAGCCAGCCGAACGTGAGCGCGGCCGCGGCCCCCGACAGGGCCGACGCGGCCAGCCCCAGCGCCGCGTTCAGCGCGAACACCGCCAGCGCCCGGGCCAGCAGCACCATCCGGCCGCTGACCGCCATGCTCTGCGACAGCTCCCAGGCCGGGTCGATGCCCGGCCCGTAGGCGTAGGCGATACCCGTCCCCGCGACCGCCGGCGCGAGCAGCGCCACGTACGGCGTCCCGGTCGCGAGGGTGGCGGCGGCCCCGGCGAACAGCACCACCACGGTGGCGATGATCCACGCGAGCAGCAGCGACGGCGTGGCCACCAGCGCCCGGGCCAGGCCGGGCGAGCACAGCAGCCGCCCGGCGGCCCGCTCCAGCGGGCCCGGCCGGCGGCGCCACACCTGGGCGGCCACCCCGGTCCACACCCGGCCCAGGTCAACATCGGGCGGCGCCGTTCCCCACGGCGCCGGTGCCCCGGCCGGCCGGGGCGCGTCCATGTCGCTCATCGCGAGCCTCCCTCCGCCGCCGTGCCGCCGCGCAGCGCCGCCCGCAGCAGCCGCCGGGCCCGGTGGGCGCGGCTTTTCACCGTGCCCTGCGGGACCTTGAGCAGCGCCGCCACCTCCGCCACCGGGCGGTCCTCCTCGTACAGCAGCCGCCACACCTCGCGCTCCGGGCCGCCGGGCGGCCCGAGCGCGGCCACCGCGGCCGCCAGCTCCACCCGCGACAGCGCCACCTCCGCCGGGTCGCCCGCCTGCCCCGCGGCCGTGACCCCGGCGGGCAGCCCGGCCGCGGCCGGGCCGCGGCGGCGCAGCAGCAGCGCCGCCTGCCGGCGGGCGATGCCCCACAGCCACGCCCCCGCCGCACCGCTGGGCCGGTAGCTGCCCGCGCCGCGCCATACCGCCAGGAAGGTCTCCTGCAGCACGTCCTCCACCTCGGCGGCGGGCAGCACCGCGCGCAGCCGGGCCGCCAGCCACGGCGCGTGCCGGGAGAACAGCTCCCGCAGCGCCGCGTCGTCGCCGCCCGCTACCCGGGTGACCAGACTGTCGTCATCCATCGCACTTCTATTGCAGAGCGGCGGCGGCCGGTTCACGCAAGCCGGGGTTCCTCCCGGGACGCGCCCGGCCGGTGTGCCCGGGCCGGCCATCCGTCCGGTGGCAGGCGAGCCGGTCAGGGCGCCGTGCGCGCTGGCTACCGCCGGAGGAACTCGACGGCATGCCAGGGCCGCCAGGCGGGCGAGTCGCCCAGCGGGACGTCGCGGGCGAACTCGTAGCCTTCAGCGGCCATCAGCGACTGAAGCTCCCCGAGTGTGCGTTCCCGGCCGCCCATCACCATCATCATCAGCAGGTCCATGAGGTAGGCGAGCGACGGCTGCGGGGGCGAGGGCAGCAGGTACCCCACGACGAGCAGGCCGCCGCCGGGGTGGCTGGCCCGGTGGCAGTTGGCCACGATCCGCCTGGCCTGGCCGTCCTCCCAGTCGTGCAGGATGTTGCTGAGGACGTAGAGGTCCCCGGCGGGCACCTCGGCGAAGAAATCGCCGGCGACGATCTCGGTGCGGCCGGCCAGCCCGGCCCCGGCGAGCACGGCGGGTGTGTCGCTGAGCGCCTCGGCGCGGTCGAACACCACCCCCCGCGCGCCGGGTGCGCTGCGCAGCAGCCCGGCCAGCAGCGCCCCCCGGCTGCCGCCGACGTCGACGATCCGTCCGGCGGCCGGCGGCGTGTAATCCACCTCGGCGAGCCGCGAGACGACCGCCGAGGTGATCTGGCTCATGGCACGGCCGAACCAGGCGGCCTCGCCGGGATGCTGCTGGAAGTAGTCCCAGGCAGCCGGCTCGGACGGCCGCCCTGTCTGGACGACCTCGGCGAGCTGCCCCCAGGCCTGCCAGAACGGCGGCGAGAGAAACCCGATGGCCATCCCCCGCATCGACCCCGGGACGTCGGTCCGCAGCCCCGCTCCCATCGCGGTCAGCGCGAACCTGCCCGGCTCGGTCTGGGTGACCAGGCCGTACAGGCTGGCGGCGGCCAGCAGCCGGGCGAGCGGACCGGGAGCCGCGCCGGTGGCGGCGGCCAGCTCCTCCGCCGTCCGCGCCGTCTCCGCCAGCTGGTCGGGCACGCCCAGCAGGGCCATGACCCGGGCCACCTGCGGGGCGATGTAGCCGTCGAGCAGCCGCGCCAGCTGGAGGCCAGCTTCGTCGTCTGCCACCACCGCGTAATGAGAGGTTTCCTCGGTCATGGGTGTGCCCCTTCCGGCGAACCGGGTCCATCCTGGCATGGTATTCCCGCTATTTAAATCCGCCGCTATCGACGCCTTGACGCCGCCGGGCTGGCATTATGGGAGGTGATGAGTAACGCAAGTTCCCGCCGCTTCCCCGTGACCGTTACGCATCTCCCGGTCATGCGATGCCAGATCTGTCACCGCACCGTTGCGTACCGGCCCGGTAAGGCGAGCGAAGTCCTGACTGAGCACTACCGCCGGGTGCACCCCGAGGTGCTCGAACGCGCTTCCCGGTAGGCCCCGCGGGGTTCCCGGCCCACCGGGACGCCGTGGCGAAGGCCAGGCGAGGCGTGTTGGCGTGCCCGAATACCGGCGAATCAGCTTTAACGTTTCAGCTTCCGCCAGCCACCGCCCGGTTGTTGGCGATGATCTGCCTGAACATGGCCGTGCGGGCGGGCGCGTTGATGGTTTCGCCGTGCGGAAAGCCACAGCGCGGGCTGTCTTGTTGACGTGACCGCCAGTGATGATCCCTTGGGGATCGAGGACGATGCCGCTGTCATAAAGGAATACGCTGACGTGATCTTTTGCCGCCAGCAGCGCGCAGATGTTGCCCGGCAGGACGAAGTACGGCTGTTTGGCGCGCTGGAAGAGGTGGATCAGCCACCGCCCGCCGCCGGCGGCGGTTAGGGCGCAGGGCCGCGGCGCCGGCCGCCGGGTCCAGGCTGGAGGGCCACCGCCTGCGGCTCACCGGGCAGGCCGGCCTGGCCTGCCCCCCGTCAGGGCGGGGCAGCCAGGTGCGGCTGGGCGGCCGGGCTCAGCCGCCACTCTTGCGGCGGAACGAGCGCTTCCGGCCGGCCGGCCCGTGCGCGCCGTGGATCTTCCCGGTGTCCTTGCCCGGGCCCGCGCGGCCGGCCTCGGCGCTTTTGGCCTGCTTGCGCTCCAGCGCCTCGCGGAACTTCCGTTTCTGCTCGTCCTCGGGACTCACCTCATCCGCAGGGCCCACCTTGCCCTGGGGACTTTCCGGCCCCGACGCCGTGTCAGCCATGCCGGCCTCCTGCCGCCTCGCGGATAACTCCAGCCTCGCACACCGGCGGCGCCGGGCAACCGGCTCCGGTGCCCCGCGCCTGCCCGGTCCCCAGGGTCAGAAGGGAATGAACGGCAGCGAGACGCCGGAATGCTCGGCGTGGACCGTGGCGTCGGCCGGTGCCTCCCGCCTGATCTGCTCGGCGAGATCGCGGGCATCGTCCTCATTGTTGGCGCCGACCACCAGGAACCGCCATCGCCGCACCACCGTCCGGCCTTCCGCGCGCAGCTTGCTGGCCAGCGCGACCGCCTCGTGGTGTGAGGGGAACTCCACCCTGGCCTCCCACTGGGCGGTCCCGGAGGCGAGGGACTCGGCGGTTTCGGCGTCCTCGAGCCGCTGGTGCTCCGCCTGGCGCTCCGCCTCGGTCCGCGGCATCGCGACGTCCGGGCTCTCCCACTCCTCCTCGATGGGATGCCAGCGGTGCAGGGCGAACCCGGCCTGGATGCCGCGGCGGGCGAGGATGTCGCTGGCGACCCGCTCCGCGTCCCTGGCGGCGTTCTCGGTGCCCGCGTACAGGAAGATCTGCGAGTCACCGGCGCCAACGGCGATGCTGCGCCCGAGCCGGCGGCGGGCATCCTCTTCCACCTCATGCTCGGAAAAGGCCTGCCGCGCCTGTTCCACCTGCGCCGGGTCGGTCAGCGAGATCGTCACCCGCCAGTCGTTGCTGTCTGCCACGGCGCGACTCTAGCGCATGCCTGCGCCGGGCCGCCGGCCTGGACAGGCGCTCCACACAGCGGCATAACGAAAACGGCCCCCTCACGCCGTGGCAACGGCGGCGGGCGCGATGGGCGGGACGGCGCCGCGGATCAGCTGCCCGAGGCCGCACCGAGCCCGGCGAGCTTGGCGCGGATCTGGCCGGCGTCGGCGTGCTGGAGGTCGTCCAGGATCGCGAGCGCTTCCTGCCAGGCCGTACGGGCCTGCAGCGGCCGCCCGGCCGCGTGGTGGGCCTCGCCGATGTGATCGAGCGTCTCGGCCTGGCCCCAGCGGTCGCCGATCTCGCGGCGCAGGTCCAGCGCGCGCCGGTAGCAGGCGGCGGCTTCGGCGTGGTCGCCGAGATGGTGGTGGGCGTAGCCGAGGCTGTCCCAGGTGCCGGCCTCCAGCTGCGGATGGCCGAGCTCCTGCAGCAGGTCGAGGGTCTGCTGGCAGTGGCCGAGCGCCTGCTGGTGATCGCCGAGCCTGGTGTGGAGCCAGCCGACCGTGTTCAGCGCCACCGCCTGGCCGAGCTGGTCACCGGCGGCCACATACAGCTCCAGCGCCTGCTGGGCGTGGCCGATGCCCTCGCTGTCGCGGCCCTCGTACTGGAGCAGCAGGGCCAGGGTGTTGTGGGCGTTGGCCCGGCCGGCGGTGTCCCCGAGCTCGGTGTAGATGCTCAGCGCCTGCTCCAGGTGCGGATAGCCATCGGCGTAGCCGTCGAGCCGGGCGCGCGCGATGCCGAGCCGCTGGTAGGCGAAGGCCTGGGCGGCCCGCTCGCCCAGCCGCCCGGTGGCGGTCACCGCGATCCGCTCGACCGCGGCCCAGTCGTGCCACAGGCCCTCCAGGTCCAGGAACCGTCCCAGCGCCCAGGAGATCTGCCAGGCGTGGACGTCGAAGCCGCCCGCCAGCGCCTGGGCAGCGACGGCCATCAGCACCGGCCGCTCGGCCTCGAACCAGGCCCGGGCCTGCCCGGTGCCGCCGGTCAGCTCTGGCTCCACCCCCGGCCGCGGCGGTGGCGGGACGATCGGCCTGCTGGTGGGGTGCAGCAGCAATGCCGCTGGGCAGGCGGTGTGCAGGTAGTGGTCGAGCATCCGGTGGGTGGCGGCGCGCCGCTGCGTCTGGCTGTCGCCGGACGCGGCGCGTTCGGCGGCGTAGGCGCGGAGCAGGTCGTGGCAGCTGAACCGGCCCGGCGCGGGCTCGGCCAGCAGGTGGGCGCGGGTCAGGGCGGCCAGCGCGGCGCGGGCCTCGCGCAGCGGCAGCGCGGCCATGCTGGCGGCGGCCGGCGCGGCGATCGCCGGGCCCGGGTGCAGCCCCAGCAGCCGGAACACCCGCGCCGCGGTGGCGTCGAGCTGCTGATAGGACGAGGAGAACACGGCCCGCACGTTGGCGGCGGCGTGCCCGGCGTCCAGCGCGTCCAGCCGCCCCCCGGCATCGCGGAGGTCGGCGGCCAGCGACGCGAGCGACAGGGTGGGCTGGCTGGCGGCGCGGGCGGCGGTGATCGACAGCGCCAGCGGCAGGTGCGCGCACAGCCCGGTGACCTCGCTGGCGGCGGCCGCCTCGGCGGCGAGCCGGGCGGCGCCGAGCCGGCCGGCCAGCAACTCGGCGGCCTCGGCGCCGGTGAGCACGTCCAGGGCCAGCGGATAGGCGCCTTCGGCGGCGATCAGGCTGGTGAGCTGGCTGCGGCTGGTGACGATCACCAGGCAGCCCGCGCTGGCGGGCAGCAGCGGCCGCACCTGATCGACGTCGCGGGCGTTGTCGAGCAGCACCAGCATCTGCCGGCCCGCGAGCAGGCTGCGGTACAGGGCCGCCTGCGCATCCAGCCCGGCCGGCATCTGCGCGGGCGGCACCCCGAGCGCCTCCAGGAACAGGCGGATCGCCTCCCCGGACGGCATCGGCGGGCCGGCGGGGTCGAACCCGCGCAGGTTCACATACAGCTGCCCATCGGGGAACCGCCCGGCCACCTGGTGCGCGAAGTGGACCGCCAGGGTGGTCTTGCCTACCCCGGCGCCGCCCTCGATCGCCGAGATCACCACCGCCCGGGCCCCCTCGTCCCGCTGGCCGTCCGGGCCCGCCTGGCCCTCCTCGCCCGCCTGGTCCTGGCCGGTCCCGGCGGCCAGGGCGGCCAGCAGCTTCAGCGCCTCGGCCCGGCCAGCGAAATGCCGCACCGCCACCGGTAGCTGCCGCGGCACCACCCGTCCCGGCGCGGCCCGGGCGCCATCTGGGCCGGGCCCGGCGGCCATTGCGGCGTGGCCGGCCGGAGGTGTGCCGGGCGGCGCCTGGCCGCTCCCGGCCGGCAGCAGCACGGGGTCAGCGGCCAGGATGCGCTGGTGCAGCTGCTGGAGCTCGGGCCCGGGGTCCACCCCCAGCTCACCGGCCAGCACCTGCCGGACGTCCAGGTAGGCGGCGAGGGCGTCGCTTTGCCGGCCGCTGCGGTACAGGCTGAGCATCAGCTGGGCGTGGAAATGCTCGGCCAGCGGGTGCGCCGCCACCAGCTGGCGCAGCTCGGCCACCAGCTCGCCGTGCCGGCCCAGCCGCAGGTCGGCGTCGATCCGCAGTTCCAGCACCTGCAGCCGCGCATCCTCCAGCGGCGGCACCTCCCGGTCCCGTAGCAGCTGCGAGGGCACATCGGCCAGCGCCTCACCCCGCCACAGCCCCAGCGCCTCCCGCAGCAGCCCGGCCGCCTGTGCCCAGGACCCCGCCTGCGCCGCCGCCTGCCCCTGCTCGGCCAGTACCGCGAACCGCCGCACGTCGAGCTCACCGTCGCCGAGCTGGATCACATACCCCGGCGGCCGGGTGCCGATCAGGGCCGCGCCAGCCGGCCCCAGCGTCGAGCGCAGCCGCTGGATGGCGCTGTGCAGGGCGCCTCTGGCGCCGGCCGGCGGCTGGCTGTCCCACAGCATCTCGGCCAGCGCGTCCGCGCTGATCACCCGGCCGGCGCTGAGCAGCAGCGTGGCCAGCAGCACCCGCTGCCGCGGCGCCGACACCGCCACCTGCCGGCCGCCGTCGCGGACCTGTAACGGCCCGAGCAGCCCGAAGTCCACGACCAGCACCCTTCCCCAGCAGCCCGCCGCAGCCGCGGCGCCAGCGGATCGCGCGGTCGCACGCTGAACACTACCCGTAGCCTACCCGCTGCGGTGAGCCATCGGTGAGTTCTGGCGTCCGCCCTGACGGCGATCGGTGAGGCCGCGCTGGCACGCTGACGCCGCGCCCGGCGCCGCCCTTTCACGGCCCTGGGGCCGGCGCGGGCCTGGCCCTCCTGCCGCCGGGCGTTGACCGCTCCCTTACCCTGTAACGGTCTTCCGCGGCCGGGCGCTCATTCCGATCATGAATGCGGCAGCCCATCCCAGGCGGCCAGCTCGCCGGCGGCGGCCGCGGATGGCCGCCGGGTGGGGATGGCGGGTGTGGTGATGGGCGCCGTTGGCGGGTAGTGCCCTGTTATGGCCGATGCGGAAAGTGAATCAGGCAGGCCGCGGCAGGCGGCCGGGGATGCCGTCGCGGAACAGGCCGCCGAGCTGGCGGCCGGGGACGCTGTCGCGGAACAGGCCGCCGAGCTGGCGACCGAGATCTCCGAGTCGGATCAGGCGGCCGACCGGCGGTGGCTGGCGGCCTCGATGGCCGCGGCTGCGCGGTCGGGAGCTTCGGCCGCGCGGTCGGGGGCCGCTGCCGCGCGGTCAGGGGTGAGGGTAACCGGCCGCGGGGTGCGCGCGGCCCGGCGCGGCGTGGGCTCGGGCCGGGGGCGGCTGACCGCGCAGGTCGTGGCGATGGCTCAGCGGCTGCGGATACGGGACCAGGCGGCGCTGCGCGCGCAGTTCCCCGGGATGTCCACCGAGGAGATCGCCGGCACACTGATCGTGCGGGCGGCGCGGGCGTCGGCGGCGGTCGGCGGGGCGGTCGGGGCGTGGGCGGCGCTGCCGGTGCTGCCCGCCTTTCCCGCCGAGCTGGTGACGGAGACGCTCGCCCTGGTCGGGATCGAGATCAAGCTGGTGGCGGAGCTCCATGAGGCGTACGGCATGCCCGCCACCGGCAGCGCCACGGACCGGGCGACCGCCTACATCGCCGCGTGGGCACACCGCCGCGGTGTCTTCATGGTTCCCGGCGGGCTGATCCTCGCGGCAGGATCCCCGCTGGTGCGGCGGCTGCGCTGGCGGCTCGCCACCCGCATGAGCAGGAGTGCGTTCTCGCTGGGCCCGCTGCTCACCGGCGCCTTCGCGGGCGCCATGCTGAACCGGCAGGAGACCCGCCGGCTTGGCCATAGTGTCCACGCCGACCTGCGCCGGCAGGCGCAAACCAGGATCACGGAGGGCTTGCCCCCTCAGCGGTGACGGAGGCCGGCCGCGGGCGCAAGCCGCAGACAGGACGCGAAGCCGCCAGGTAGAACAAGGGGGGCGGCGCCGGCTGAGCGGCCGGTGCGCGGCGGGGCTCCACGGGTCGAAGGGAATAGCCATGATCGAGCCCTATCAGGCCATAGGCCTGGTCCCCACCATGCGTGGCATCCGGCACCGCGATGAGATCGCGGTGAACCTGGAGCACCTCTCGCACCTGATCAAGGCAGCATCGTGGCTGTCCAGCATGGACCTTCCGGTGCGGCTGATAGCCGTTCCCGAAGGCGCCCTGCAGGGGTTCAACGACGAGGTCCTCGACCTTGACCATGAAGGGTTCGCGCGGGAGTGCGCGATCGACATCCCGGGCCCGGAGACGGACTACCTCGGCGGGCTCGCCCGGCAGTGGAACGCCTTCCTGATGGCACAGGCGAAAGCCCGTCACCCCGAGTTCCCCGGCCGGTTCTTCAACGTCGGCTTCATCCTCAGCCCGGACGGCGAGCTGATTCACCGGCACCACAAGGTGGTGCCGCTGCTGCCGGTCGAGCACTCGGTGACCCCGCACAACGTCTGGGACAGGTGGATCGAGCTGTACGGGCGGAACCTCGACGCCTTCTACCCGGTCGCCGACACCGAGATAGGCCGGCTGGGGTTCCTCATGGCCAACGAGGGCTCCTACCCTGAGAACGCCCGCGGCCTGGCGATGAACGGCGCGGAGGTCGTCTACCGAGGTCCCTATCCGCACCCGAACGCCGCCAACGGCCTGTTCGAGATCCAGAACCGTGCCCGCGCCCTCGACAACAACTTCTACCTGATCGCCTGCAACGTCGGCACGTACTACCTGCACACCGACTCCGATGTCGCGATCGACACCTTCGGCGGCGGGTCGGCCGTGGTCGACTACCGCGGGCAGATCGTCGGGCGGCACGACTACAGCGGCGGATCCTCCTGGGTCGCCGGGACCGTCGACGTCGGGGCGCTCCGCCGGTTCCGTGCGAACGCGCAGTGGGACAACTGGATGAAGGACCTCACCACCGAGCAGTACCAGCTCATCTACGAAGATCCGATCTACCCGAAGAACCTCTACCTGGACCGCGCCCCGTACGACCACGACGGCTACCGCCGCGAGGTGACCGGCAAGCAGATCGAGCTCATGCACGAGCGCGGTATCTGGGCGCAGCCGGACAGCTGACCCGGGCACCCCGGCCACCCGTGACACCCGCCCGCGACGGTCAGCGGCAACTCAATGGCCGCGCCAGGAGCCGGGGTCAGCGGGTGACCCCGGTCACGGGTCGCCGGGTGGGCCGGCCCCGGAATCGGCCACGCTGCCGTCGGCCAGGGCGGCCGCTGGGCGGCCGTTGGACCATGGCCGGGTGCGGGCCAGCCAGTACACGCCGCCGCCCAGCGCCACGGCGCACAGCGTCCAGCCCAGCGTGGTGGTGCCGACCCCGATGTACTTCAGCCCGGAAGCGAAGATCACGAAGGTGATGATCGGCCTGATGTAGCGGTCCGGCGCCCGCGACGACAGGAACGAGCCGATCAGCACGGCGGGCACGGCGCCGAGCGCGATCGAGGCGGTGACGCCGAACTCGACGTGGCCGAACACCAGCGCGCCCAGCGCGGCCGCCGCGGTGAGCGGCACCGCCTGGGTCAGGTCGGTCCCGACCAGCTGGCCCGCGCTGAGCAGCGGGTACAGGAACAGCATCAGCACGATCATCAGCGACCCGGAGCCCACCGAGGTCAGGCCGACGATCAGCCCGCCGATCGCGCCGATGGCGATGGTCGGCAGCGGGCGGACGTTCACCTCATGGACGATGCCGATCCGCTGCTGGCCGGACCGGCGGTCAAGCACGTAGCGGAGCACCATGGCCGCGGCGCCGATCAGCAACGCCGCGCCGAGGAGGACCTCGACGCGGTTCTGCGCGGCCGCGCTGTTGCCGAGCTGGCGGAGCAGGAACGCGCCGAAGAACGCCATCGGCACCGAGCCGATGACCATCCAGCCGACCAGGCGCAGGTTCACCGTGCCCTTGTACAGGTGCACGGCCGCGCCGACGGGCCGCATCAGGACCGCTGCCACCAGGTCGCTGGAGATGGCGGAGGAGGGCTTGATGCCGAACAGCAAGATCAGCATCGGGGTCATCAGCGCGCCCCCGCCGGCCCCCGTGAGCCCGACGAGCAGCCCCACGACCGCACTGCCCAGGACGATGTAGGGATTGAGGTGCATCGCCGGCCCTTCTCCTCGTCACTCGCTGCTGCCGCGCACAGAGTATTCCTAGTTTTCACGGTCGAATAGGGGCATTCGGGACGGCGGCCGGGGGCGGCCAGAGACCTATCATGAGGCGGTGATACGGCCGGGCCTGATCACCGGGCTGCTGTGCGCCAGCCTGCTGGCCGGGTGCGGTGGGTCAGGCGCCAGCACCGCTCCCGGGCTGCATGTGTCCGGCAGCAAGCTGGTCACCGCCGGCGGCAAGCAGGTGGTGCTGCACGGCGTGAACCGCTCTGGCGGGGAGTGGGCCTGCGTCCAGGGCGTGGGCATCTGGGATGGCCCGATGGGCCAGGCGTCGGTGAGCGCGATGAAGCGCTGGCACGTCAACGCGGTCCGGGTGCCGCTGAACGAGGCCTGCTGGAACGGCCAGTCATACGTGAAACCCGCCTACCGGGGCGCCAGCTACCAGCAGGCGGTCGAGGCCTACGTCCGGCTGCTGAACCACAACGGGCTGGTGGCGATCCTCGACCTGAGCTACACCGACGGCAGGTACACCGGCGGCCCGACCGCCTGCACGTCGTGGCGGGCGGTGTGCCAGAAGCCGATGCCGGACGCCGCGCAGGCGATCCCGTTCTGGACCTCGGTGGCGCGAACGTTCAAGGGCAATGACGCGGTCATCTTCGACCTGTTCAACGAGCCCTACCCGGACCGGGCCGGCGGCACGCCGGACCAGGCCTGGCGGTGCTGGCTGCGCGGCGGCAGCACCTGCACCGGCATCTCCTACCGGGTGGCGGGGATGCGGTCCCTGGTGACCGCGGTCCGGTCCACCGGGGCGAACAACGTGATCATGCTGCCCGGGCTGCGGTGGTCCAACGATCTGACGCAGTGGCTGGCGCATGAGCCGGCCGACCCGGACCACAATCTGGCTGCCTCGTGGCACTCCTACAACTTCAACGCCTGCCGCACGGCTGCCTGCTGGGACCAGCAGATCGCGCCGGTGATCGCCCGGGTCCCGGTCATCGTCGCTGAGATGGGCGAGAACGACTGCGCCGGCACCTACATCGGCCCGCTGATGAGGTGGCTCGACGCCAGGTCCACCAGCTACCTGGCCTGGGCGTGGAACGCCGACTTCGGCTGCGCGGCCGGCCCCGGCCTGATCACCAGCTACCGCGGCGCCGCCACCGGGTACGGCGCGGGATACCGGGCACACCTGCGGTCACTGAAGTAGCCCGGGAGCACCCGCGGCCGCCGCCCGGCCGGGGCCGGATACAACGTGGTCTCCATGGCCGCCGGGCACGCCGGCCTCACCCCGGTCTACCCGCCCGGGGCGGGCCGGATCCGGGGCCGCCGCTAGCCGAGCGGGGGGACCATGGCCTCGATCAGGTGCGGTCCCGGCTCCGCCAGCGCCTGTCGCAGCTGTGTGGCGAACTCCGGCGCCGTGCCCGCCCGGCTGGCCGGGACGCCCATGCCGCGGGCCAGGGCGGTGAAGTCGAGGCCGGGACGGGACAGGTCCAGCAGGCTCCGGGAGGCCTCACCGGCCGCTGCCGCGCCGACGCGGCCGAGCTCCATGCCGAGGATCGCGTAGGCCCGGTTGCTGAAGATGACCGTGGTGACGTCGAGCCCTTCCCTGGCGTGGGTCCACAGGGCGGAGATCGTGTACATGGCGCTGCCATCCGCCTCGAGCGCGAGCACGCTGCGGCCAGGGCAGGCGATGGCGGCGCCGGTGGCCAGCGGCAGCCCCTGGCCGATCGCGCCGCCGGTCAGGGTGAGCCAGTCATGCGGGGGTGCGCCCGCGGTCGCCGCGGGCAGCCACAGGCCGGAGGTGTTGGCCTCGTCGGAGACGATCGCCCCCTCCGGCAGCAGCGCCCCGATCACAGCCGCCGCCGACTCGCCGGTCAGCTCCCCGTCCGGGATCGCTGGCCGCACGGCCTCCTGGGACGCGGGCCTGGTGCCGGGCGCGACCAGGCCGGCGAGGGCGGTGAGCGCGCCGCACACGTCGTCGCCGGCCCCCGCGAGCTCATGCACCTGGCAGCCTTCGGGCACCAGCGAGCTGGGCTTGCCCGGGTAGGCGAAGAAGGAGACCGGGGCGCGTGCCCCGGCCAGGATGAGGTGATGCGCGTCGCCGAGCTGCGCGACCGCGAACTCGGCCAGGTAGGCGAGCCGGTCGATCGCGGGCAGGCCGGCCCCGCGCTCGTGCCGGGCCGGGAACGTCTCACCCAGCAGGCGCGCGCCAGCCGCCTGGGCGGCCCGGCTCGCCGCCGCCAGCCCGGGCCCGCGCATGGCCTCGCCGCCGAGCAGCAGCACGCAGGGCTCACCGCTGCGCAGCGCCGCCGCCGCGGCGCCGACCGCCTCGTCCGGGACCGCTGCCGGCCCGGGGACCGGCAGCGCCTCCGCTGGCTCGGCCCCCTCGGACCAGGACACGTCCGCCGGCAGGATGAGCGTGGCCACCCCGCCGGGCGGGGTCATCGCCGCCGCCACCGCGGCGGCCGCGGCGGCGCCCACATCGGCGCTGCGGGCCGGCCGCTGGGACCAGGCCGACATCCAGCCCGCCAGCGCGCCGATGTCCGATTCCAGCGGCGAGTCGAGCCCCTTGTGGTAGGTGGCGTGGTCGCCGGCCACCACCAGCACCGGCGTGCGGGCCCGCCGGGCGTTGTGCAGGTTGGCCAGCCCGTTCGCCAGGCCCGGCCCCAGGTGCAGCAGCGCCGCCGCGGGCCGGCCCGTCATCCGGCCGTAGCCGTCCGCCGCCCCGGTCGCGGTGCCCTCGTACAGGCACAGCACCCCGCGCATCTGGGGGACGGCATCCAGCGCGGCGACGAAGTGCATCTCCGAGGTCCCGGGATTGCTGAAGCACACCTCCACCCCGCAGCCGGTCAGCGTGCGGATGAGGGCCTGCGCGCCGATCATGCCCGCCTCCTGTAGGTCGCCGGGAGCGATGGTATTCGCAACGCCCGCCGTGCCAGGCTTTCCTGGTGAGGATGCGCGGGGATGGGCGGCCGGGACCCGGAACCGGCGAGGTTCGCCGGACCCCCGGCATGATCATTCGCACGACCAGCCGGTGCGGGCGGACCAGGACCTCGCCCGGCCAAGGGCCGAGCTGATCCACGGCAGCTTGTCCTCGCCGTAACGGTCCACATCCCCGCCGGGCCGGCTGGCCAGCCGGAGCTTCATCGCGGCGTAGGCGTCGCGCTCGTCGTCGTGGCTGCGGAGCCAGTCGCGCAGCAGCAGGGTCTCGCGCCAGACCGGGGCGGTCACCGGGCGGATATTGACATTCACCGGCCGCCCCGGGTCAGCGTCCACCACGACCTCCTCGGGGTGATCCGCGCCGTTGCTGTCGGTCCCGGACCACCGGCCCGGGACGTGCACGAAACCTGCCCGGCGGGCGGCCGCGGCCGTCCTTGCCGCGGCCGCCAGGCCGGGCACGACGACCTGGATGTCGATCAGCTGCTTGGCCGGGAGCCCCGGGACCGACGTGGAGCCGATGTGGTCGATCCGGATGATCTCCCCTGCCGCGCTGTAGCGGATCCGGCTGATCAGCCGCTCCGCCTGCCCGGCCCACGCCGGGTCGGGGGGCACGAGAACGGGCGTCAGCCGCCGCGGGGCACGGCGGCCACTGCGGAGGTTGGCCTCGAACGGGATGATGCGGTCGGCCCAGATCTGGTCGATGCTGGTGGCGGGGCCGATCGGGCAGTCGGCGCCGTTGCCGCCGAGCACGAGATGCAGGCCAGGCCAGTCCGCTTCGCGGAAGACGATGACCGACCGGCCGTCGGCAGACCATGGCGGCGGCGCGCTGAACCGGCCGCGAACGGCGCCCAGCTCTGCGAGCCGCGCGGCCACCGTTTCCCGGCCGCTGGCGGTCCGGCCAAGGCCCACGAACAGCACAGCCACCATGCTGGCACGCGGCCATGGCGGGCATCGCGGCGGGCATCGCGGCGGGCATCGTGGCCGCGATCACTGGCACAGGTGGCCGAAAAGGGACAAACTAGGCGGGTGAAGCTTGAAGTGACCCGGATCACGCAGGACGGGAAAGTCCGCCGCCGGCTGCTCGACACCACCGGCCGCATCGACGCCGGGCGCTGGGAGCACCTCCTCAGCCAGTCCCCGGCCTCCCCGCCGCCCTACCGGCCGGCCGCAGGTGACACCGTCTACCAGGTCAGCGTGGATGAGCAGACGTTCATGGTCACCGAGGACGACCTCAACGGGGGATTGCGGGAGCTGGTGGTGGCGGTGCTGGCCGAGGGCGAGGAAGTTTAACCGGGGCTCGCCGCAGCCGCCCGTTTCCCGTTTCGCCGTCACCGGCCGCTGGCGCTCCGGCCTGCCGTTCACGGCATGATCAGGTGGTATTCCGAGATGTCCAGCTGGCGGGTGGCGCGCCGGAACCGGAGCGTGGAGCCTGGCCACAGCGTCGGGTTCCGCCCGGCGGCGTTGAGATACCAGCTCATGCAGCCGCCGGTGGTCCAGACCGAGGACGCCATCCGCCGCTCGATGTCGGCGCACCAGTGTTCCTGTGCGCCCTGCCGCGCGTCGAGGGCGGCGGCCCCGGTCCGGTCCAGCGCCGTGAGGTAGTCCAGGATGTAGCGGAGCTGGGACTCGATGATGTGGACCATCGAGCTGTGGCCGAGCCCGGTGTTGGGCCCGATGACCAGGCACAGGTTGGGGAAGCCCGGCACCGTGGTGCCCCGCAGCGCCCGCATGTCGCCGTCCCAGGCCTGCGCCAGGGTCACCCCGTCGGCCCGGGCGATCCGCCCGGCGATCGGCACGTCCACCGCCCGGAACCCGGTGGCCAGGATGATCACGTCCACCTCGCGCGCCGTGCCGTCGCCAGCGATCACGGTGCGGCCGTCCACCGCGGCGAGGCCGCCGCTGGCCACCTCCACGTTCGGCCGTACCAGCGCCGGGTAGAAGTCGCTGGACAGCAGGATCCGCTTGCAGCCCATCACGTAGCGCGGCGTCAGCTTCGCGCGCAGGGCGGGGTCGGGCACGGACCTGGCCAGGTGGCGCAGTGCGAGACGCTGCGCGGCCTTCAGCACCCCCGGCCGCGCGACAAAGGCGCCGAACGCGGGTTCCCGTGCCAGGTAGTTTCCCAGGCGGGCCAGCTGCTGGGCGGGCGGGACGTGCCCGTACAGCCACCTCTCCGCCCGGGTGATGGCCCGGTCCCGGCGTGGCAGCACCCAGGCCGGGGTGCGCTGGAGCAGCACCAGGCTGGCCACCCTGGGCTGGATCTCGGGCACGATCTGGACCGCCGATGCCCCGGTGCCGACCACCGCGACCCGCTTGCCGTCCAGCCGGGCGCGGTGGTTCCAGCGCGCGGAGTGGAACACCTCGCCGGGGAATTCCGCCAGCCCGGGTATGCCGGGCAGGCGTGGCTCGGAGAGGGGGCCCGCCGCTGAGATGAGGACGCTGGACGTCAGGTCGTCCCCGGCGGCCCGCAGCCGCCAGCGGGCCAGGTCCGCGTCCCAGCGGGCGGCGGTGACCTCCGCCCCGAGCCGCAGGTGGCCGCGCAGGCCAGCGCGGTCGGTGACCTGCTCCAGGTAGCGCCAGATCTCCGGCTGCCGGGAGAAGCTGCGCGTCCAGCCGGGGTTCGGCGCGAACGAGAACGAGTACAGGTGGGACGGGATGTCGCAGGCACACCCGGGATAGGTGTTGTCCCGCCAGGTGCCGCCGACCGACGCCGCCCGCTCCAGGATGACGAAGTCGGTCATGCCCGCCTGGCGCAGCCGGGCGCCCGCGCCGAGCCCGCCGAAACCGGCCCCGATGATGGCGACGCGCACATGGCGTGGCATGTGACAGATCATCCCATCAGCGGTTGCGACACGCCGTGCCGCCTGCTTGCACGTCATTCCGGGGTCTGCTGCTAACGCTGGGTTACCATAGGAAAATGTGTTCGGATGGGCAGTTCCGCATCGCCTGTCGCGATTGTCTGGCCCTGCGCCATGCGGCGGGCTGGCCAGCCACGGCGCGGTCACGCCGTGGTGGCGGCCGCGGACCACACTCACGGCCGTAATTCCGGCCGATCGAAGGTGGCATGACGTCTCTGGATGACGCCAGCAAGCCTGATGCGGCCCCGGTCGATCACGCGGGCAGCGTGCTCTGCCGTCTGCTGATCGCCCACCCGGATGTGGTCGACATCGAGATCCTCGGCCAGCTTGACCTGCCCGAGGGGATCATCTATTCGCTGGGTGTCATGCTGCCGGACGGCCGGGAGCTGCTGATCGACGTCGGGGACGTCTGATGCGGCGGCGGGCCAGCGGGCATGGCCGGGCCGGGCACGTGCCCGGCCACCAGCTAGTCCTCGAAGTACTCCTCGACCACTTCCTCGGCCGGCGCCGCACCGGCCGGGGCGGCGCCGGGCGCGGGGATCACTTCCTCCACCTGCGGCGTGGGGACAGTCACCAGGCGCCGGTCCGGCCGCCGCCGGAACGTCCACCCCACCGGCATCCGCCGGTCCCCGCTGCTGCGGGTCACCCGCCGGACCCAGGAGGAACGCTGCGGAAGCAGGTAGGGCAGCAGGACCCCGGCGATCCCGGTCAGGATCAGCACCCACCCGGCGGACGACCAGGAGATCACCCCGCCGGGGGCGTTCACCGCGAAGGCGAGGATCGCCCCTACCGCGATCAGCGCGAGGGCTGGCATCGGCTTCATTGGCCTCTCACTTCCCCCCTACCCGGGAGATCCCGTACCGGGCAGCCGGTGGTGTCTCTCCCCGGCCCCGGCACTGGCGCACCGGGTCCTTCCGGCACGGCCAGTGCGGGATCTGGTACGGATCGTGATCCGCCAGCTACCACCGGCTGGGGTGCTCAAACCTCGCCACCCCGGCAGGCCTGCCCGGCAGGGGGGGTACCGCCATCTGTGCGGCGGGCCTCCGGACGTCCCCGGGCCTGTCCGGCAACCGGCCCGGTGAGCCGGCACCGTGACAGCCGCCGCCCGTCCCGGCCGGGCAGCTTGGCGTAGGAGCGAGATATGACCGTTCTTGCCAGGCCACCGAGGCCGGGACCGGCGGTGGGTGGCGGCCGCCGGGTGGGGGAGCGGGACCAGCTCGGCCGGATCCCCCGGGACCTGTGGGAGGCGCTGGCGGCGGACGGCGAGGCCCGGGCGCGGTACTACGGCAAGGTCTACTGGCGCGGCCCGGGGCGGTGCGCCTACTTCCTCGGCGCGCTGTCGTCCGGCGGGCACGGGCGGTTCCGGGCGGGCACCCGGCGGGCGGCGGCGGACCGGCCGGGGAGCCTGGTCGTCCCCGCGCACATCTACGGCTACGTGCTCAGCAGGGGAGTGCCCGGGCCCGATCCGGTCACCGGCTGCCTGCCGGTGATCCGGCACCGGTGCGACGAGCCGAGCTGCCAGGCCGCGGGGCACCTGGCCGCCGGGTCACCCGGCGACAACGTCCAGGACTACCTGGCCCGCCGGGCGGACCCGTACTCGCCGCTCAGCGACCGCCGCGGCCCGCGCGGCCGGGCGGTGGCGATCCGGAACGCGATCCTGGCCGCGCTGGCCGGGGACGCCAGCCTGGGCGAGATCGAGGCGGCCATCGAGGCCGCGTCCGCGGCTGGCATCCCCGGCGCCCAGCAGGTGCTGTTCTGACCCGCCGCCGGAGCCCGCGGCAGGCACGGTAACGATTCCTGGGCGGTGCGTCAGGGCACCGTCGTGCACAGCGGGCCTGTGTAGATGGCGTTGTGATTACTGGTCACCACCTGCGCCACACAGACCTTTACGTTGCCCGCGCCGTATTCGCTGCGGACCGCGTGGCCAAAGATATCGCCAGACCCATGCGGGGTAATATTTCCTCTGCGGCCGGTAAGAAACTCCGAATAATCCAGGGCACTGCGTACCCAGATGCGGAGTCTCATCTCCGTGTTTTCATCGCTGTCGTACCATTCCGCATATTGCACGGTGCCTATACACGTCAGCCCATTGGTCTCTCCGGTATACCAGAGATGCATAGAGGAGTTGTTTCCGGTGTTTCCTGCCTCGATGGTGCCTCCGCAGGCCCGGTGTGGCAGGGTGACCGTCTTGGCGCTGCCGCCTGCGGCGAGGGCTCCGGCGGCCTGCGGGGCGTGGTGCTGCTCACCGGCACCGCGATCGTCCCGCCGCCGGCCTTCACCCTGGCCGCGGGCGACGAGGTGATCGTCGCAACGACCGGGCTCGGCGAGCTCCGCAACGTGGTGGAGGTGGCCGGGCGGCCGCGGCTGGCGGGCGGCGGGTGAGGGGCGGTCAGCCGATGCGCAGCGGCAGCGTGCGCGGCCCGCGGATCTGGCCCGTCGCCCAGGTCACCGCCGCCGGGTCGTCGAGGCTGAACTCCGGGATCCGTCTCAGCCAGACTTCCAGGGCGACCCGGAGCTCCATCCGCGCCAGGTGCGAGCCCACGCAGCGGTGGATGCCGAGGCCGAACGCGGCGTGCCGGTTGACCTCGCGGTCGATGACGACCTCACCGGCCCGGTCGAACTGCCCCGGGTCGCGGTTGGCCGCCGGGAACGACAGCAGGATCCAGTCGTCGGCCTTCATGTCCACGCCGCGCCAGTGCATGTCCTGCTTCACCAGCCGCGCCATGGTGACCGGCGCGTAGGCGCGGAGGAACTCCTCCATCGCGGTCGGCAGCAGTTCCGGCTCGGCGGCGAGGCGCCTGCGGTCGCCCGGGGTCTTCGCCAGGTGCCACAGGGACGCGCCGACCGCGCTCCAGGTCGTGTCGATGCCGGCGATCAGCAGCAGGGCCATCGTGCCGGCCACGTGCGACGGGTCGAGCCTGGCACCGTGCAGCTCGGCGTTGAGCAGGTAGGTCGTCAGGTCCTCACGCGGGTTCCCGGCGTGATCGTGGATCTGTTCTTCCAGGTAGTCGAACAGCGCCGCCATCCGCGCGATGCGCTCTTCCGGCGGCAGGTTGACGCCTTCGAGGGTGACCTCGACGAACTCACGGAACCGCGGCCCGTCTTCGGGGGGGAAGCCGAGCATGTCGGCGATGACCCGCATCGGGATGTGCTGCGCGTAGTCCCGGGCGGCGTCCACGACATCCCGCCCCGCGAACGCGTCGATGAGCGAGTGGCACAGCGCCCTTGTCATCGGCTCCTGCTTGCCGACCGCGGCCCTGGTGAACGCGGGAAGCAGCAGCTTGCGCGCGTCGTGGTGGAAGGGCGGGTCGGAGGAGATCGGCGGCGAGCCGCCGGCCGGCGCCAGCTCGTGGGGCGGCCGGAAGTTGCTCATGATGATCGACCGCGAGGAGAAGCGCTCGGTGTCATAGGCGATCGCCGCCACGTCCTCGTAGCGGGTCGGCAGCCATCCGCCGCCGAACCGCTCGGTGCGCGCGATCGGGCACCGCTGCCGCAGGTCGTCCTGGATCGGGTAGGGGTCGGCGGCCCACTCCGGCTCGAGATGGGAGAAGTCGGTCGCCCAGTCGGAGACCGGGCCGGTGATGATCTGGTTGCGGGTGCCGGGGGGCTGGTCGGCGCGGCGCTCACGGAAGTCCTGCGTGAAGCGGTCGTCGGCGGTCATGCCGGGGCCTCCCCGAGGATCTCGATCGCGCGCTCGGGACAGTTGGCCGCCGCCAGGCGCGCGTCGGGCTCCTTGCCCGGCGGCACGGTGCCGTCGCCGAGGACCGTCCCGTAGCCCTCGTCGTCGTCGCCGAACAGGTCGGGGGAGCGGTCGTAGCAGCGGCCGTGCCCCTGGCAGCGTTCGGGGTTGATCCGCACTTTCACTGCGCCGTCCTGTCTGTGCCGTGATGCCGCCCAGCACCCTATTACTGAAGAGTAACAACTTCCGGCCGTCAGTGGACGAGGCGGCTGTCAGTGGACGAGGCGGCTGTCAGTGGACGAGACGGCTGTCAGTGGACGAGACGGCTGTCAGTGGACGAGGCAGGCTGGCCGCTGGCTGCCGGCGCCGGTGGCCGGGCTGCTGGCCGCCGGGCCGCGCTGGGGGAAGGCGGCGGCGAGGGCGCGGGCTATCCGGCGGGCGCGGGCGGCATAGCCGCGGGAGGTGTAGTGGACGCCGTCGGGGATGAACCAGCTGTTCCTGGCCACCGCGGCCCAGTCGTAGACGCGCATGTTGGGGTAGCGGGCGCAGGCGCGGATCAGGGCGCGGTTCCAGGCCAGCATGTCGGCCTCGGAGTACGGCCCGCTGGCCACCAGCGTCTTGACGTTGACCCACATCACCGGCTGGCGGCCGATCACCGTCATCATCTCGCGGATCCGCGCGGCCAGGCCGACCTGGGAGCCGACGTAGACGTCGGCGGTGTCGTTGGTGCCCAGCGCGAGCACCC
>DATIXO010000212.1:0-2953 GCA_035518495.1 Streptosporangiaceae bacterium | reverse complement strand
GGGTGCTCGGAGTCGGGGCTGGTGAACTGCACCAAGGTGACCACCAGCCCGCAGTCGTACGTGTTCGGGATCCCGGTGGCTGTGCTCGGGCTGGCCTTCTACCTGTTCGCGGTGGCGATCATGAGCCCGTGGGCCTGGCAGGTGCGCAGGCGCGAGATCCACTTGGCCCGGGTAGCGTCGCTGGTGGTCGGCATCGGCTTCGTGCTCTACCTGATCTACGCCGAGCTGTTCATCATCGGGAGCATCTGCCTGTACTGCACCAGCGTGCACGCCATCACGTTCGTGCTGTTCGTGCTGACGGTGATCGCGGCCGCAGGCTGGGGCCTGAGGCCCGGCGCGGCCTGGAAGGCCGGATGGGCCCGGCCGCTCAAGCTGGCACCGCAGGCTGACTGAGGGGTGCTTCCCGGCTCTGGCGCATTTCTCGTGATCGTAACGGCGTTTACCGCGCCAGCCAGCCGACGCCAGGGCTAGTGAATGGGGGCAAACCGGACATTTGCCGGGATCGGCAGGCGCGGTCCCGGTTATCGTGTGTACTTACCTCTGCTTTCCGGGGGGTAAGTACACACGATCCTTTTGCGGGGTGGGGTTTTCGACGCGGCGACATCATCGTGGGCCGAATTGCCGACTATGTAAGCATTCCAGATTTAGGTGAGTTTGGGGTGTGGCGGGGGTCGTTAGCGTGTCATCTGGGGTGGTGGCGGCTGTGCCGGGTGCGGTGATGATGATGCCGTGGCGGGCGGCGTGCTGGCGGAGGTCGTGCAGGGTGCGGATGGGGTCCGGGCCGGGGGCCAGGGTGGTGCCGTGCCGGGCGAGCAGGGCGGCGGTGTGCCGGGTGGTCACGCTGATGGTGGAGTGGTCGACGCCGAGGAGGGCGGCGATGGCCTGGCAGGTCATGCCGAGGCGGTAGCGGTAGAGGGTGGCGAGCAGGTAGGCGGGGAGGCTGAGCTTGAGGGGGGCGGCGGGGCCCTTGGGGCGGCCGCGGCGGGGGCGGCCGCGGGCCAGGTGCAGGCGCTGCTCGCGGGCGGCGGCGTAGGGGAGCTCGAGGCTGGCGGCCAGGGCGTCGAAGGCGGGGCGGGACATGCCGGTCAGCGCGGGGTGGGCCAGGGTGGCCAGGTCCGGCCCGGCCGGGGCCGGCGGGGGCGGTGCCGGGGGCGGGGCGGGCCGCGGGGCGGGCGGGAAGGTGTAGTTCCATTCGCCGTGGAAGCCGTGGCGGGTTAACGCGCGGGTCTCCAGGTCGTGCATCTGCTCGTCGCTGACCTTGGCCCCGGTGGGGTAGCGGCCGGCGTCCAGCACGGCGGTGACGGTCAGGCCGGTGGCGGTCCTGACCGCGGCGATGGTGTTGATGATGACGTCGTGGCTGGTCAGCGGGCGGCCGCGCCAGGCCAGGGTGATCTGGGAGAACAGCCGGTGCTCGATCTGGTTCCATTTGGAGGTGCCGGGCGGGAAATGGCAGACCGTGATCTGCAGCCCGGTCCGGGCCGCCAGCTCGGCCAGGCCGGCCTTCCAGGCCCGGCTGCGCCAGCTGTTGTTCCCGCCGGCGTCGCAGCAGACCAGCAGCCGTTCCGCGTGCGGGTAGGCGTCCTTGCCCATCAGGTCCCACCAGCGGCGGACGGACTCCACCGCGAACGCCGCGGTGTTATGGTCGGTGCCGACGTTGACGAACCCGGCGTTCGCGCCGACGTCGTAGATGCCGTACGGGATCGCGTGCTCCCCGTCCTTGTCCGGGAAGTCATGGGAGCGGACCCGCACCGGGTCCCCGGCGGGCCGCCACTCCCGGCCGGCCTGCGCATACTCCCCGACCTGCTCGGTCTTCTTGGCGTCCACGCTGATCACCGGCTGCCCCGAGGCCAGGTGCCCGGCGGCCTGCCCGGCAATGTACCGGAACTGGGCGTCCCGGTCCGGGTGCCGCCGGCCCTCGGCCACCTTGGCGTTGGCCTGCGTGGAGAACCCCTGCTCCCGCAGCAGCCGCCACGCGGTCTGCGGGCTGCACGGGTGCCCCTGCGCGGTCAGCTCATCCGACAGGTGCTGCGCGCTCCTGGTCGTCCACAGCAGCGGCGACTCCGGATCCCCCCGGGCCGAATCCGCCACCAGCGCCAGCAGCGCCGGCACCAGCCCCGGGTCGGTCTCGGCGAGCCGCTTGCGGCCCGCGCCCGGCCGCCGGACCCGGCCCTCCGCGGCGACCCGCCCCGAGGCCAGCTCCTCCGCCCCGTTCGCGACCGTCTGCCAGGACGCCCCGGTCACCCTCGCCACCGCGCCGATCCCGCCGTCCCCCGCCGCCAGCGCCACCGCCCCCAGCGTCAGCCGCCGCGCCCTCTCATCCAGCTCCGGCAGCAGCAGCCCCAGCTGCGGCCCCATCGCCTGCACCAGCCCCGCATCCGCTCCCATACCGCGATCCTGGCACGCGACACGCCGCCAACTCAGGTAAATACGGAATGCTTACAAAACAGGGGGTAGCGATCCACGATAATGCGGCCCGGGGGAAAGCGGGCGGGATAAACCGGGCAATTCGGGCGGGTCCATTGTCGTGTGTCGCTGTCATCGTCGGAGCGAGGTTTTTGACCCGCGATCATTTGGCGGTGCCGGTCGCGACGGGCTAGGCCGGGGTTTCCGGGACCTCGCGGCCCATGGCCATCCGCTGGGCGGCCTGTTCCTGGCGGATGACGTGCATGACGGCGTTGATCAGGGCCAGGTGCGTGAAGGCCTGCGGGAAGTTGCCCAGGTGACGGCCGGAGCGCGGGTCGATCTCCTCGCCGTAGAGCAGCAGCGGGCTGGCGTAGGACAGGACCTTCTCGCAGATGTCCCGCGCGCGCTGGTGCTCGCCGATCTCGGTCAGCGCCGAGACCAGCCAGAACGAGCAGATGGTGAACGTGCCCTCCTCGCCGGAGAGGCCGTCGTCGGTCTCGTCCACCTGGTAGCGCAGCACCAGGCCGTCCCGGGTCAGCTCGTCGGCGAC
>DATIXO010000211.1:0-2681 GCA_035518495.1 Streptosporangiaceae bacterium | reverse complement strand
CGTGGCGATGAGCAGGTGTCGCTGTACGTGCCGGCCGGGTGCGCGCACGGGTTTCAGGCCCTCACCAGCGCGGCGGATGTGTCCTATCGCATCGACCGGGCGCATGACCCTGCCGAGGACGTGTCGATTGCCTTCGATGATTCCGAACTGGGCATCTCGTGGCCGCTTCCCGTTGCCGCCATGTCGCGGCGGGACCGCCTCGCTCTGCCGCTTGCTGCCGCGACGAGCTTGCTGACATGAGGGAAGACTGCAATCCCGCCTGACGCCGTCCCGGGCGGAGTGATGAGATCGCCCGCCTCCGTGTCGGCTGCGCGGCCGCGTCGCCGGGTAGGCCGCACTTGACGGATTGTTCGCGGCCACAGGGAAAGCCGGGATCGCTGAGGCCCGGCGCCCGCGGCTGCTCACCCGGCTGCTGGTGCTGATCCGGCAGACTGTTGCCCAGTGAGGCCGGACCTGGGGCGGGCAAATGCGGAGACGGCTGTGAGGGCAGGTGACCTGGGTCTGATCCTGCTTGTCGGCGCGGCCGTGGTCATCGCGGCGATCGTGGCGGCCAGGATCGCCCACGGGATCGGGCTGCCCGTACTGCTGGTCTTTCTTGGCCTCGGCCTTGTTCTCGGCGAAGCGGGACTGGGCGTGCGGTTCGGCAATGCCGGGCTGGCGCAGGCTCTTGGGCTCAGCGCGCTGGTGCTGATCCTGGCCGAGGGCGGCCTGACGACCAACTGGGCGCACGCGCGGGCCGCGGCGCCTGCGGCGGTCATGCTGGCGACCGTGGGTGTGGTGGTGAGCATTGTGGTCGTCGCCGTGTTCACCCGCTGGCTGCTGCACTTCACGTGGCGGGAGGCCGTGCTGCTCGGCGCGGTGCTCGCGCCGACCGACGCGGCGGCGGTGTTCTCGGTGCTGCGCAAGCTGCCGCTGCCGCCCTGGCTGTCCGGGGTGCTGGAGGGGGGAGTCGGGGCTGAACGACCCGCCCGCGGTGCTCGCGGTGACGGTGCTCAGCGACCTCGGCTCGCATGCGCCCTCGCCCGCGCTGATCGCCGGGGTGGCCGCGTACGAGCTGGCCGCGGGTGCTGCGATCGGGCTGGTGGCGGGGCTGCTCGGCGCGTTCGCGCTGCGGCGGGTGGCACTGCCTGCCTCCGGCCTGTACCCGATCGCGGTGCTCGCGCTCATCGTGGCCAGCTACGGGGCGGCGTCGCTGGCACACGCGAGCGGCTTCCTCGCTGTCTACCTGTCCGCGCTCGTGCTGGGCAACGTCCGGCTCCCGCACGGCCCGGCCACCCGCGGCTTCGCCGAGGGAATCGCCTGGCTCGCCCAGATCGGGCTGTTCGTCATGCTCGGCCTGCTCGCCTCCCCAGCCAGGCTGCCCGCGCAGATCCTGCCGGCGTTGGTGGCTGGCTCGGCGCTTGTGCTGCTCGCCCGGCCCGCGGCTGTGATCGTCTCGACCCTGCCGCTGCGGGTGCCCTGGCGTCACCAGGCGTTCCTGTCGTGGGCCGGGCTGCGCGGGGCGGTGCCGATCGTGCTGGCGACAATCCCGCTGGGCGCTCGCGTGCCGGGCGCCACCCGCCTGTTCGACCTGGTGTTCATTGTCGTGGGAGTCAATGTCCTGCTGCAGGGCCCGACCCTCCCGTGGGCCGCCCGGCGGCTGCGGGTGATCACACCAGCAGAGCCCCTCGAGATCGATGTCGAGGCGGCGCCGCTGGAAGCGCTGCACGCCGACCTGCTCCAGGCCCAGATCCCGCCCGGCTCACGGCTGCACGGCGTGGAGATCTTCGAACTCCGGCTGCCTGCCCAGGCGAACGTGGCGCTGATCGTCCGTGCCGGGCGCGGATTCGTCCCAGTGCCCACCACCACGCTGCAAACCGGTGACCGGCTGCTCATCGTCGCCGCCGCAGGAACGCGGGAGCAGGCCGAGCGGCGGCTGCGCGCGGTGAGCCGCGCCGGAAAGCTCGCTGGGTGGCTGGGGGAACGTGGCCTGTGACCGCGGATCCCTCGCCACCTCGAAGCTTTCGAGCGATCCCTCGGTGCCTCCGCTGAACGGCGGCACGGCGTCGGCGCGACCTGGCAGCCAAGGGCCAGCCGGTCAACGGGCTGGCAGCGGCCGCCGCCTAGGGTTGTGCTATGAACTCTGACGTGCCTAGCCAGCCGGTGCGCCCGGTGCTCACCGAGCCAGGGCCGGCGCCGAGCGCGCTGCGGCGCGCGCTGGCCCGCGCGAGGGACGGCAAGTCGCTGGACCAGGACGAGGCCGCCATCTTGCTGCACGCCCGTGGCGAGCAGCTCGCCGAGCTGGCCGGGCACGCCGCCAGGACCAGGGACGTCGGCCTGGCCGCGGCGGGCAGGCCGGGCGTCATCACCTACTCCAGGAAAGTGTTCATCCCGCTGACCCGCCTCTGCCGGGACCGCTGCGGGTACTGCACGTTCGTCACCGTGCCCGGTCGGCTGGACAGTTCCTACCTGTCGCCGGACGAGGTGCTGAAGATCGCCGCCGGCGGCGCCGCGCTCGGCTGCAAGGAGGCCTTGTTCACGCTCGGCGACCGGCCTGAGGAGCGCTGGCCGCAGGCCCGCGCGTGGCTGGACGCCCGCGGCTACGACGACACCCTGTCCTACGTCCGGGCTATGGCCATCCGGGTGCTGGAGGAGACCGGCCTGCTGCCGCACCTGAACCCCGGCGTGCTGAGCTGGCAGGA
>DATIXO010000210.1:0-22047 GCA_035518495.1 Streptosporangiaceae bacterium | reverse complement strand
CACCGGCGAGGTCAAGGTGATGGACTTCGGCATCGCCCGGGCGGTCAGCGACGCGCAGGCCACCATGACCCAGACCGCGCAGGTGATCGGCACCGCGCAGTACCTGTCGCCCGAGCAGGCCCGCGGTGAGCGGGTGGACGCGCGCAGCGACCTGTACTCGACCGGGTGCCTGCTGTATGAGCTGCTGGTCGGCCGGCCGCCGTTCCTGGGTGACTCCCCGGTGGCGATCGCCTACCAGCACGTGCGGGAGAACCCGGTCCCGCCCTCGCAGCTGGACCCGGAGATCCCCACCTGGGCCGACTCGATCGTGCTGCGGGCGATGGCCAAGAATCCCGCGCAGCGCTACCAGTCGGCCGCGGACATGCGGACCGACATCCAGCGCGCCCTGTCCGGGGTGCCGGTCGCCGCGCCGCGCGGCATGGGCTACGCCACGACCCAGCGGATGGGCCCCGGCGGCGCCACCGCCGCCGGCCCGACCCGGGCCATGTCCGGCTATGAGTACGGCCCGGAGGAGGATGGCTACACCGAGGGCGGCGGCGGTGGCGGCTCACGGCGCCGGATGTGGATCTGGTGGGCGGCGGGTGCCCTGCTGGTGCTCGCGGTGCTCGGCGGGGTCGCCTACGCGTTCTTCGGCGGCAGCGGGGGCGTGGCGGTGCCCCAGGTCAGCGGCCTGCCGGTCCAGCAGGCCACGGCGCAGGTGCAAAAGGCCGGGCTGGTGCCCAAGGTCGTCCACGAGCCCTCTGCCACCGTGCAGAAGGGGATCGTGATCAGCACCAACCCGGCCAACGGCAACCTGGTGGCCCGCGGCACGACAGTGACGCTCGACGTCTCCAACGGCCCCCCCAAGGTCAAGGTGCCCAATGTCCTGCACCAGTCCGAGCCGGACGCCCGGAACCTGCTGGTGAACCAGGGATTCCAGGTCAAAGAGGTGACCGACCAGAATTCGACCGCCCCACCGAACACCGTGGTCGGCCAGAATCCGCCGGCCGGCACGATGGTCAGCAAGGGCGCGACGGTCACCCTGTCGGTCTCGCCCGGCGGCGCGCAGATCCCCAACGTGGTGAACGAGCAGGTCGATCTCGCCGTGGGGCAGCTGCACAACGCCGGGTTCAGCGACATCAATGTCGAGGAGGTGTCCAGCCCCGGCCTGCAGGACGGGATCGTCACCAACCAGGACCCGGCGGCCGGCCAGCTCGTCCCGACCAGCACGCAGATCACACTTCAGGTGGTGAAGAACCAGCCCACGCCCACGCCCACGCCGACGACCCCGACCCCGACCCCCACCACGAGCGCGACGGCCGGCCCGGTGCCGTCGTCAGGGACCAAGCACGGCTAGCGCACGCCCTGGCCGGGAGGGCTCGCACCGTTCGGGGGCATCGACGCGAGCCCTCATGCGGTAAGTCGGCGCGCCCGGCCCACGCGTTACACGGGCTGTCTGGGCCTTGCCGGGCGCTGTTTCGCGCGGCGGAGGGCAAGCCACTACGCTGGCCCTGACACCATCCGCGCCGCCGCCGGGACCGGTGGGTTTCCCGGGCGCCCCTGCCCCGCGCCGCACCCGACCAGGAGAGCAACGTGCCCAAGTCCCGCAGCCGGGCCAAGGCGGTCTACACCCCGCCGCCACGGTCCGCCAAGGCGAAGGTCAGCCCCCGCTGGCTGGTGCCCACCATGATCGGCTGCCTGCTGATCGGCCTGGCCTGGATCGCGCTGTTCTACGTCACCGGCCAGAACCTGCCGGTGCCCGCGCTGGGCCCGTGGAATCTCGCGGTCGGGTTCGGCTTCATCATAGCGGGCCTCGGCCTCGCCACCAGGTGGCGGTAGCGCTCAGGCCATGAGCTGGCCGTTGCGGACCACGACGGCCACCACCAGCAGCACCACGACCGCCAGGGTCGCCCCGGCCTGGATGAGCGCCCGGTGCTGGCGCGGCGCGTATGCGTAGGCCGCGGTGAGCAGCCCGCCGGTGACCAGCCCGCCCACATGGTCCTGCCAGGCGATGCCGGCCACCACGAAACTGATCACCAGGTTGAGGACGATCAGGAAGACGATCGCCCGGCTATCCACCTGCAGCCGCTTCGATACCACGAACCAGGCACCGAACAAGCCGAAGACCGCGCCGGAGGCGCCCAGCGCCTGCTGGTTCGGCGGGGCCAGGACATAGAAGAGAACCGAGCCGCCCAGCGCGCTGAGCAGGTACACGGCGAGGAAACGGAGGCGCCCGAGCAGCCGTTCCAGCCCCGGGCCCACCAGCAGCAGCGCCCACATGTTGAAGATGATGTGGGCCGGGCCGAACCCGGACAGCCCCGGCTCGTGCAGGAACGCCGAGGTGAGGAGCCGGTACTCCTGGCCCGTCGCGACGCCGATCAGCTGGTAGTGCAGGGCGGGATCGCGGGCTGCCCCGATCATGTCGAAGTAGTCGACGATCCGCGGGTACACCCACTCGACCAGGTAGAAGGCGACGTTCAGGCCGATGAGCGTGTAGGTGACCAGTGCCCCGGAGACCGCACGCCCGCCGAAGACGCCGGCGGGTGTGCGGGTGCCCCGGTTGCCCTCCCTGATGCATTCCACGCATTGCTGGCCGACCGGTGCCGAGCGCAGGCACTCCGGGCACGCGGGGCGCCCGCACCGGACGCAGGACAGGTAGGTCTCCCGCCCGGGGTGCCGGAAGCAGGTGGGAACGGCGGCCTCGCCGCCGTTGCCGGGTGCTGGCGTGGGGGCATCCGCCTCGCTCCCGCCCTCTGGCGCCGGCCGGGGATCCATGGCTGGGCCTAACCTGCGGCTTCCGGCCCGCCGTCGGATTCCTCGATCACGACGGACTCCAGCACGACGTCCTGCACCGGCCGGTCCCTGCGGTCGGTCTGGATGTGACTGATCTTGTCCACGACATCCTGGCCCGCGATGACCTCACCGAAGATGGTGTGCTTGCGGTTCAGGTGGGGGGTGGGGACGGTCGTGATGAAGAACTGCGAGCCGTTCGTGCCGGGGCCAGCGTTGGCCATGGCGAGCAGGTAGGGCCGGTTGAAGGCCAGGTCCGGGTGGAACTCATCGGCGAACCGGTAGCCCGGGCCGCCGGTGCCGTTCCCCAGCGGGTCCCCGCCCTGGATCATGAAGTTCGGGATCACCCGGTGGAAGACCGTCCCGTCGTAGAGCTTGCCGGTGGTGGCGTTACCGGTGCGCGGATCCGTCCACTCCCGGCCGCCCTGGGCCAGGTCGGTGAAGTTGCGCACCGTCTTGGGCGCGTGATCGGGAAGCAGGCGGATCACGATCGGGCCCTGGCTGGTGTGCAGTGTGGCAGTGAGAGTTGTGGTCATGGCTGGCATCCTCGCACGGCGGGGTGGTGGCCGGTCCCCGGGCCCTGCCGGCGCATGTGCGCACGGCGCCGTCATGGCCATCCTGCCACGGCCTGGACACTGGTGAAGCCAGCGATCAATGGTTGAGCCAGCCGCCGCGGGGAAGTGAGACAGGCGGGAGCACAGGGAGGTAACACGTGTCCCTCATGACGACGAAGCAGGCCAGCGAGGCCAACGGGTCCTCGCGGGAGGCCGCACAGGAATGGGCCCGCCAGGCAGGCCAGTATCTGCGTGCCCGCCAGCTGGCCACGCAGGCCCAGCTCGCCCCGTTAATGGCGAGCGCCCGGGTGTCCGCGGCGCAGCGCCTCCTTGGCGCCCGCGCGTGGACCGCACCGCGGCTCGACGTGATGAGCCAGGCGGTGGAGGAGCAGGTCGCGCCCCAGGTGGCTGCGGCGCTGACCGCCGCCGCCCGCCGGATCGAGCCCGTCCCCGCCAAGCCGCCCCGGCGCCGCTGGCCGGCGATCGCCGCCGCGGTAGTCGTGATCGCGGGCGGCGCCGCCGCCGTGATCATCTTGAGCCGGCGGACGTCGAGCCAGGTCACGGAGCCGGAGGAGCCCGGGGAGACCGCCGCCGGTTCACCGGAGGAGCCGCGGGAGATGGCGCCGCCAGACGCCGTCGGCGCGGACGTCAACGGGCAGCCACCGGCGCCCTGACCCCGGCCGGGGTGATCAACAGCTGCCCGCCGGCCGGGGGGTGAGGCGTCCTGCCGTCGGCCGGGCAGGTGGAGCGTCCTGCCGCTCGGGCACAATGCGGTTGTGCTGCTGACCGAGCTCGTGCTCACATCACAGGCCGTGGCGGCGACCCCGCGGCGCAGCGTCAAGATCGACAAGATCGCCGGGCTGCTCCGGGAGGCCGGCCCGGCAGAGGTGCCGGTCGTGGTCGCCTTTCTGTCCGGCGAGCTGCGCCAGCGCCAGATCGGCGTCGGCTACGCGGCCCTCGGCGGGCTGCTCACCGGCGACGGGGCAGCGGGCGGGACGGCGCCTACCCTGACCGTGAGCGAGGTGGACGCCGTGTTCGCGGAGGTGGGCGCGGTGACCGGGCCCGGCGCTCAGGCAGCGCGCAAGCGGCTGCTGGCCGGGCTCTTCGGCCGGGCCACCGCCGGTGAGCGTGACTTCCTCATCCGGCTGATCGCCGGGGAACTGCACCAGGGCGCGCTCGAAGGGGTGATGACCGAGGCGGTCGCGCGCGCTGCCGGGGTGCCGGCCAGTGAGGTCAGGCGGGCGCACCTGCTGGGCGGATCGCTGCAGGCGGTGGCCGCGGCTGCGCTCGGCGCGCCCGCTCCCGCGCCCGTCCCCGCCAGCCCCGGCGCCGCACCCGCCACCATTCCCGCGCCCGCCATCAGCGCCGCGTCAGCGGCGCTGCGATCGTTTGGCCTGCAGGTCGGGCGGCCGCTGCGGCCGATGCTGGCCTCGTCGGCGAGCAGCATCGCGGCCGCCTTCGCGCGTGTCTCACCCGCCGCGGTGGAGTGGAAGATCGACGGGATCCGGATCCAGGTCCACCGGGATGACGCAGGGGTCGCCGTCTTCACCCGGACGCTGGACAACATCACCGCCCGGGTTCCGGAGATCGCCGAGGCGGCACTCGCGCTGGATGTCCGGCAGGCCGTGCTGGACGGTGAGGCGGTGGCGCTGCGCCCCGGCGGGCGGCCGCGGCCGTTCCAGGTCACCGCGGGCCGGACCGGCAGCCACACCGATGTGGGGCGGCAGCGTGCGGACGTGCCGCTCACCGCCTTCTTCTTCGACCTTCTCCACCTGGACGGGACCGACCTGATCGACGAGCCCGCCAGCGACCGGCATGCCCTGCTCACGCGCGTCGTGCCGGCGGACCTGCTCATCCCGCGCGTGGTGACGGCGGATGTCGCGGCCGCGGAGGCGTTCCTCGCCGACGCGGTGGCGCGGGGCCACGAGGGGGTGGTGGTCAAGTCCCTGCCTGGGCTCTACGCCGCCGGGCGGCGCGGCAGCGAGTGGATCAAGGTGAAGCCCCGGCACACCCTGGACCTTGTGGTGCTCGCGGCCGAGTGGGGTCACGGGCGCCGACGCGGCTGGCTGTCCAATCTTCACCTGGGGGCCCGCGATCCCGCTTCCGGCGGCCTGGTCATGCTGGGCAAGACCTTCAAGGGCCTGACCGACGAGATGCTCACCTGGCAGACCGCCCGGCTGCTGGAGCTGGCCGAGGAGCCAGCCCGGCGCCCGGCAGGGGACCCGCGGGACGCCTACGGCGTGCTGCGGGTCAGGCCGGAGCTTGTCGTGGAGGTCGCCTTCGACGGGGTCCAGGCCAGCCCGCGGTACCCGGGTGGGCTGGCGCTCCGCTTCGCCCGGGTGCTGCGCCACCGGCCGGACAAGCCGGCATCGGAGGCGGACACGATCGACGCGGTCCGCGCCCTGTGGGCGGATGAGCCTGCGGAGCCAGGCCAGGGCTGAGGCCACCGCGGGAGGAGCCCGCCTCCTTCACCCGGCACGGGTGTCGCGGCTGCCCGGCGCGGGCTGAATGGTGTATGCAGACAGCCCGCGCCGGGCAGCGCCCCGGGTGCGGCGGGCGTGGCCCGGCGCCAGTGCCTGGCGGAGGGTCCCCAGTACCGCGCAGGAACGGCGGGTAGGCGATGACAACACACCAGATCACCCGCGGGGCCCGCGCCCGGCCAGCAGCCGGTGCAGGTCAGTCTGGACAGGCGCCGGGCATCACGGCCCCCCGCCGGCCGGGACAGGCGCCGGGCATCACGGTCTCACGCCGGGGAACGGCAGGCCCGTGATGCTGCGGGTCCGGGTGGTGAGCCCGGCCGGCCTGACCGGCCCGCTGCTTGAGCGGCTGTCGTCGGCGCCCGGCGTCCGGAACCTGGTGGTGCTGCGCGAGGCCGTCCAGCGGCCCGGGGGCGATGCCGTCCACTTCGACCTGAGCGACGGCGCCGCCAACCCGGTGTTCCGGGAGCTGCGGGATCTTGGCCTCGCCCGCCTGGGCTCGATCTCGGTGGAGCGGGTGGACGCCACGCTGACCGCCCGCACCGCGGACCCGGCCCGCCCGGCCGGGGAAACCGGCGCGTTCCGGCAGGAGACCGCCCCGGTGTGGGAGATGGTGGAAGCCACCATCCGGGGTGGCGCGGTCTACGCTCCGAGCTTCTACGGCCTGCTGACGATCGCCGGGCTGATCGGCGCCGTCGGCATCCTGACCAACTCCCAGATCCTGATCGTGGGCGCGATGGTGGTCGGCCCCGAGTACAACGCGATCATCGCGGCGGCGCTCGGCCTCAGCACCCGGGACCGCCCGCCGGTGCGCGACGGCCTGCTCGCGCTGCTGTGGGGGTTCCTCGCGGCGATCGTGATGACGCTGCTGTTCGGGCTGGCGGTCAAGTGGTCGGGCCACACGCCAGCCCAGTTCCTGCAGGGGGCCAGGCCGGTCTCCGACCTCATCAACACCCCCAACGTGTTCTCCGTCGTCGTCGCCATCCTGGCCGGCCTCGTCGGCGTGATATCCCTGACCGAGTCCCGGGCCAACGCGCTCATCGGTGTGTTCATCTCCGTCACCACCATCCCCGCCGCCGCCGACGTGGGCGTGTCCGTCGCATACCGCAGCTGGCACGAGGCCTGGGGCTCGCTGCTGCAGCTGCTGCTGAACGTGTTCCTGCTGATCGTGGTCGGCGCCGGCGGCCTGTCCACACAGCGGATCCTCTGGCGGCGGCGCCAGCAGCGGCTGTCCGGCCGGATGCCGCCCCAGGCCTAGGGCATGTTCTCGCGGCGCGTGGCTGCGCGCCTGCGGGTGACGTGCAGGATGGCGCCCAGTGCCGTCGCAGCCGGCCGCCGGGCCGCGCCGCCAGCCCGCGCCGGATCTCACCATAGAGACGGCTGCGCTGCCACGGGGCCATGGCGCCTCCGGGCCGGGCCATGCACGGGTGCCGCCGGCCCGCCCGCCCATGGACCGAGGGTCCTGCCACGCCCGGTGCGGTGTCACCCAGGCAGGGTGGTGACTGCTCGCCGCACCGGGGGCACCATGGTCCGCCAGGCTGTTGTGCCAGCCGCACAGGCCGGGCTCGGCGCGCTGACCTGCGACGGCCCGGGTGCAGGAGGAAGATTGATCTATGACGGATTCCCAGAACGGGCCGGCCAGCCCGGCTGACCCGGCTGGCCCGGGCCCGTCGGCACCGGCACGTCGCCGCCCCGTCCGGCGGCTGGTCCACGCGATGGTCTCGCCCGACAGCTACGGCTCGGTCCTGCTGCTGATCCTGTTCACATACGGGTTCTCGGTGGGCGTCACCGCGCCGTGGGCCTCCTCGCTGGTGATCACCGTCCAGATCGGGACGGTCTGGGCGGTGCTCCATGTGTCCCGCGCCCGCCGCCCGGTGCGCCGGGTCGCGGGCGTGCTGCTGCTGATCTCCGCGATCGCGGCCCTGGTCAACCTGTTCGTCGGCAAGGAGACCACCGGCGAGGGCGCCGTGGCCTTCATGAGCGCGGTGCTCTACCTGATAGCGCCGTTCTCGATCACCCGCAGCCTGCTGTTCCGCCGTGAGGTGGACCTGCAGACGGTGCTGGGGGCGATCGACATCTACCTGCTGGTCGGGATGCTGTTCGCCTTCATCTACCGCTTCCTCGGCGTTGTCCAGCCCAGCTTGTTCTTCGGGGCCAGCGGGGACGGGAAGGTCCCGCAGGACCTGTTCTTCTCCTTCACCACGCTCACCACCACCGGGTACGGGAACTACGTCCCGGCTGGCAACCCGGGCCAGACCTTCGCGGTGGCCGAGATGCTCATCGGCCAGCTGTTCCTGGTGATCGCCGTGGCCAAGGTCATCAACGCCTACACGCCGGCCCGGCGCCCGCTGCCGGGGTCCCGGCAGTCGGGGGAAAACCCGGCCAGTGAAGGCGCGGGCGGCGAGGGACCCTAGCCCACGCCGACGGCACTCCCGCCGGTCACCGCCATGATCATCGGCGGTTGGCGAGCGCTGCCCTGAACTCAGCTGATAAGGGCCCGGCCCGGATGCTCAGCTGACGTGGCTGCCGATCAGGCTGCCGACCGTGAAGGTGACCCCGATGGCCAGCGCGCCGAGGGCAAGCTGGCGCAGGCCCGAGCGCAGCATCGGCCTGCCGGTCAGCCGGCCGACGATCATCCCGCCGGTGACCAGGGCCACCGCCGTGATGCCCAGCGTCGCGGTGAGCTTGGGCAGGCCGACGAGATAAGGCAGCAGCGGCACCAGGGCGCCGAGGGAGAACGCCAGCAGCGACGCCAGGCCCGCCAGGATCGGGGATGGCAGCTCGTTCGGGTCGACGCCCAGTTCCTCCCGGGTATGCAGGCGCAGGGCCGTGCCGGGGTCCTGCGACACCGCGGTGGCCATCCGGGCCGCCGTTTCCGGGTCGGCGCCGTAGGCGCGGAAATAGCCGGCCAGCTCCTCTTTCTCCGCCGCCGGGAACTGCGCGAGCATCCTGCGCTCGAGGGCAACCTCGGCGTGCACCAGCTCGTTCTGGTTGGTCACCGAGACGTACTCCCCCGTGCCCATGGAGAACGCGCCGGCCACCAGCGCGGCCACACCCGTCAGCACCACCGCGTGCGGCGGCGCACCGCCCCCGCCGAGCCCGGCGATCAGCGAGGCGTTGGTCACCAGCCCATCGACCGCGCCGAACACGGTCGGGCGCAGCCAGCCGCCGGACACGTCGCGGTGCCCGTGCGACCATCCGGCCACGGCCGCCGCCGTCCCGGTCGCCTCTGACGGCTTCGGCGTCTCCTGGTCTTCCACCTGCAGGACTCCCTGCTCGCAAGGGTCGAGGCCCGCCCTCGCCCGACCTGCTGGCCGCCCGGCCGGTGCTCTGGGTTACCAGTATGGGTGGTGCCTCTCCATCCCGTCCCCCGGGCAGCCGCCCGTGCCCGGCACCGCACCACATGGCCGGCCGCCGGCAACTTGCTAAGGTCAGACTTATCAGTCTAGACTTAAGAAATGACCAGCGACCCCGATGCGGGCGACATCGCCGCGGCGCTCCGGGTGAGCATCGGCCTGCTGCTGCGGCGGCTGCGTCAGGTACCGGCCGAGGGCGAGCTCACCCTGCCCGAGAGCTCGGCCCTCGCGCGGCTGGACCGCGGCGGCCCGGCCACCGCGACCGCGCTCGCCCGGCTGGAGCGGATCAGCCCGCAGTCGATGGGGGCCACGCTCGGCGCGCTCGAGGCGCGTGGCCTCGTCGAGCGGAGGGCCGACCCGCAGGACGGCAGGCGGGCCGTCATCTCGCTGACCGGGGCCGGCCTGCAGGCCCTGCGCGACAAGCGCAACGCGCGGACGCAGCTGATGGCGCAGGCGCTCTCGGCCGGGTTCACGCCCACGGAGCTGGGCCAGCTGCGGGCGGCCGCGCCGCTGCTCGAGCGACTGGCCCAGAGCATCTTATGCCGGCGGCCGGAGAACCGGGGGGCTGCCTGGCAGGCACCACGCGGGCGGGAACGGGCGGCCGGGACGGGGACGGCCGCGACAAAGGCGCCCGGCCCGAGGCGGGCGACCGCTACAAGTGGGTGGCACTGTCGAACACGACCACCGCCGTGTTCATGTCCGCGCTCGATGGGTCGATCGTCATCATCGCGCTGCCAGCGATCTTCCGCGGCATCGGCCTGGACCCGCTGGCGCCGGGCAACATCAGCTACCTGCTGTGGATGATCATGGGGTACCGGCTGGTGCAGGCCGTGCTCGTTGTCACCCTCGGCCGCCTGGGCGACATGTTCGGCCGGGTCAGGATCTACAACGCCGGCTTCGCGGTGTTCACCGCCGCCTCGGTGCTGCTGTCGGTCGACCCGTTCTCCGGCGCCCACGGGGCGCTGTGGCTGATCGGCTGGCGGGTGCCGCAGGCGGTCGGCGGGGCCATGCTCACCGCCAACTCGGCCGCGATCCTGACCGATGCGTTCCCCTCCGACCAGCGTGGGTTCGCGCTGGGCACCAATCAGGTCGCCGCCATCGCCGGCCAGTTCATCGGCCTGGTCGCCGGGGGCCTGCTGGCGGCCGTGGACTGGCGGGCGGTGTTCTGGGTCAACGTGCCGGTCGGGGTCTTCGGGACGGTGTGGGCCTACCGCAAGCTCCGCGACAACGGCGAGCGGCACCCCGGCCGCATCGACTGGTGGGGCAACATCACCTTCGCCGGCGGGCTGAGCGCCATCCTGATCGGCATCACCGGCGGGCTCCAGCCGCATGGGCACCACACCATGGGCTGGACGAACCCCGGGGTCTACGGCCTGCTCGCGCTCGGCACCCTGCTGCTGGCGGCGTTCGTCGTGATCGAGAGCAAGGTCAGCGAGCCGATGTTCCAGCTCAGCCTTTTCCGGATCAGGGCCTTCACCGCCGGGAACATCGCGGGGCTCGCCGTGGCCATCGCCCGGGGCGGGCTGCAGTTCATGCTCATCATCTGGCTGCAGGGGATCTGGCTGCCGCTGCACGGTTACGACTACAGCCGGACGCCCTTCTGGGCCGGCATCTTCCTGCTGCCGGTGACCGCGGGCATCCTCATCGCGGGCCCGCTGTCAGGTGCCCTGTCCGACCGGTTCGGCGCCCGCGGCTTCGCCACCGCTGGCATGGCCGTGTTCGGCGCCAGCTTCATCGGCCTGATGCTGCTGCCGGTCGACTTCCCCTACTGGGCCTTTGCCCTGCTCACCGGCGCGAACGGGATCGGCGGCGGGATGTTCGCCGCGCCCAACTCGTCGTCGATCATGGGCAGCGTCCCCGCCAGGTACCGCGGCGTGGCATCGGGAATGCGCTCGACCTACCAGAACTCCGGCACCGCGCTGTCGATCGGGGTGTTCTTCTCGCTGATGATCGCCGGGCTGGCGAACAGCCTGCCCGGCACGCTGGCAAGGGGCCTGCAGCAGCTCGGCGTGCCGCCCGGCACCGCCCATCGGCTCGGTGCGCTGCCGCCGGTGTCGTCGCTGTTCGCGGCGGTCCTGGGCGTGAACCCGCTGCGGCACCTGCTGGCGGCCAGCGGCACACTCTCCTCGCTGCCAGCGGCGAGCCAGCGGATCCTCACCGGCCGGCGGTTCTTCCCGGAGCTGATATCGGGGCCGTTCCACCACGGCCTGTCCGTGGTGTTCGCCGTGGCCGCCGCGCTGGCGGTGGCCGCCGCCGTGGCGTCGCTGCTGCGCGGGGGCCGCTACACCCACCCGGCGGCCGCGGACGAGCCGCCGGGAGGTGCGGGCGGGGCAGGAACCGCCGCCAGGCCGCCGGGGATTGCTGCCGGGGCGCTGCCCAGGACGAGCCGCTTCACTCCAGCGCCGCGGCGCGCAGCCGGGCGAACTCTCCCGCGAGGGAGTCCGCGGTCCAGTGGGCGTTGAGCCCGCTGGGGTTGGGCAGCACCCACACCCGGGTCACCCCGATGGCCTCCCCCTGCGGCCCCACCGTCGCGTGGCGGTGGCCGTACCCGGCCCGGTAGGCCGTGACCCCCACGACCGCGAGCCAGCGCGGCTGGAGCCGGCGGATCTTCTCGTTCAGTATCCGGGCGCCCGTGCGGAGCTCTCCGGGGTGAAGCTCATCCGCGCGGGCGGTGGCGCGCGCGACGATGTTGGTGATGCCGAGCCCGAGGCCGAGCAGTTGCTGCTGCTCATCCGGCCGGAAGACGCGCCCGGTGAAGCCGGAGCGGTACAGGGCCGGCCAGAAGCGGTTCCCGGGGCGGGCGAAGTGGTACCCGGTGGCCGCCGAGTACAGGCCGGGGTTGATGCCAGCGAAGACCACGCGCAGGCCGGGCGCGATGACGTCGGGAATCGTCCGGTCCCTGGCCGCCTCGAGGCCGGCCCGCGTCGGGCGCGGCGGGGCTGTCACGGCCCAACCCTAGGGCAACGGGCCGACCGGTGAAGCGGTGCTGGCAGCGTCTGCTACGACTGGATCCGCACCCTGGAGGCCGCGCTGGCCTTCGGGAAGGACCACCCGCAGCTCCCTGACCCGCCGGGGTTCTCGCTGTGAGCAGCCCCTCAGCTGCGGTGCCGCCGCACCTGCGCGGCTGCCGCTTCCGCGAATCTCTCCAGCGCGTCGCCGGTGCCCTGCGGGTTCCCGCCACCGGCGGCCTGCGGATCCGGGCGCGCCCCGGCCGCGGCCCGGAGGCTGTCCTCGCCCGCTGACAGCTCGCTGGTGACTTCCCTGGCCCAGTGGGCCGCTTCGGAGTTCTTGCCGAAGAGCAGCTCGATCACGATGGCGGCCGACACGAGCTGGTCCCAGGCGGTCAGCAGGAGCTCCAGCGCCTGGTACTGCGGCATCCCTTCCGGCGGGCGCCGGGCCCTGCGCCGCACCGTCTCCGCGCGCCGCAGGAAGTCTTCTGCCGCCACGAACATCCGGCTGCGGAACTCGGCGGCCCGCTCGTGAGAGATCGTTAAGAGCGTCCCGATCAGGGCGCCGACCAGGCCGCTTACCAGCCCGACAATGATCGCTGCCCCTGGCATACGGCCATCATCGCAGCTGCCGCTGGGCGGCGAACCGTGATGCGCCGCAAGCCGGCCGGCCCCGGTGATGACCGCGCTGCCGCGGCGCGTGTCAGCTCTGGTGGCGCGCGGCGCTGCGCCGCAGTAGCCAGGTCGCGATCACCAGGACGATGACCGTCCCGATCAGGGCGCTCAGCACGCCGCCCCAGTCGAAGATGTCGGTATCACCGATGCCCAGGCCGACGGTGAAGATGAGGTAGCCGAGCAGGGCCCCGAGCAGGCCGAGCCCGATCGAAACGAGCCAGGACTTCGGCCCGCTCATGTTCCGGAAGGCATCGCCGGGAACGAGCATACGGGCCACGACCCCGCAGAACAGGCCGAGTAAGAGCGCTCCGATCACGGTGACTCCCCGGGTCGATGGAGCAGTGCTCTCTCACTGTACGGCCGGATCTGATCACAGGGAAGGCCGGGGATCGACCCACCCATGACCGGTCCTTTACCCGCGGGCCGGCGCGGCCAGGAGATGCCAGCCGTTCTCGATGAGGTCGCTGATGGGCTAGCCCGGCAGCAGTGCCAGCCGCAGCCGCCGCAACTGGCCCGGATCGGCTATCACGTCGATGGCGGTGATCCGGCGCTGCGCGCCGACCGTCAGGGCCAGCACGACCTGCAGCCGGCCAGCGGGGGCGAAGACGATGCCCACTGTCCCGTTCACCAGGGCCAGCCGGGAATCCCCGGCCCGCCCGGAGGACAGGACCGCGCCCCGGGCGACCAGGTCCGCTCCCCGGAGCCGCGCCGGCCGGCCGGACGGGACGGCGACGGCGTCGGCTGTCAGCGTGACATCGGAGTCCAGCAGCGCGACGAGGGCCGACAGGTCGCCGCCGCGGGCTGCGGCGAGGAACGCGGCGGCCACCTCCCGCTGGCGGGCGAGATCGGCTGCGCGATCCGGGCTGGGCGAACCCCGCACCCGGCGCCGGGCCCGGCTGGCGAGCTGCCGCGTCGCGTCGGCCGAGCGCCCGAGCACCGCCGCTACCTCGGTGAACGGCATGGCGAACATGTCGTGCAGCACGAACGCGAGCCGCTCGGCCGGCGTGAGGGTGTCGAGCACGACCAGCAGGGCGAGCCCGACCGAGTCCGCGAGCACGGCCTCGCCCTCCGGATCGCCGGCCCGGGCCGCCGGGCCAGCCCCCGTGGGCCCGGCCGCCGGGCCGGCCCTGGCGGCGGCTTCCGCCGCTCCCGGCCAGGAATCACCGACCGGTTCCTCATGCCGGTAGCGGCGCGACCGGAGCAGGTTGAGCGACACCCGCGCGACGACTGTCGTCAGCCAGCCGCCGAGGTTCTCCACCTCGCTGGTATCCGCGCCGGACAGCCGCAGCCAGGTGTCCTGGACCGCGTCCTCGGCGTCGGTCATCGAGCCGAGCAGCCGGTAGGCCACCGCCCGCAGGTGGTCGCGATGCTCCTCGAAGGCGGCTGCCAGCATGTCACTGTCGGCCATCTGTCACGTTCCCTCATCGCCGTGTGTCACCACACTGACACCCGGTTCCCCGCGGACGTGACATGCGGGCCGCGCCCACCGGAATGGAGGAGCGATGACGTCACGCATTCTGGTCACCGGCGGCACGGGCACGCTCGGGCGTCACCTCGTCCCGATGCTGCAGGGCAGCGGCAGCCAGGTACGGGTGCTCAGCAGGCGCAGCCGCGAGGCCGCGGACGGCATCGAGTACGTGACCGGTGACCTCGCCACCGGCGAGGGGGCCGGGGCCGCGGTGGACGGCGCCGGGATCATCGTGCACTGCGCGGGCAGCAGCAAGGGCGACGAGGACAAGACCCGGCACCTGGTCCGGGCCGCGTCGCGGGCCGGGGCACGGCACCTGGTGTACATCTCGGTCGTCGGCGCCGACCGGGTCCCTGTCGTCAGCGGGACCGACCGGGCCATGTTCGGCTACTTCGCGTCCAAGCTGGCCGCCGAGCGCGTGGTCGCCGGTTCCGGCCTGCCGTGGACGACGCTGCGCGCCGCCCAGTTCCACGACCTGATCCTGATGGTCGCCCAGGCGATGGCGAAGCTGCCGGTGATCCCGGTCCCGGCCGGTTTCCGGTTCCAGCCGGTCGATTCCGGCGAGGTCGCGGCCCGGCTCGCGGAACTGGCACTCGGTGCCCCGGCCGGGCTGGTGCCCGACATGGCCGGGCCGCAGGTGTACGGCGTGGCCGATCTGCTCCGCGGATACCTGCGGGCCCGCGGCAAGCGCCGGCCGATGGTGGCGGTCCGGCTGCCGGGGAAGGCGGCCCGCGCGGTCCGGGGCGGCGCCAACCTGGCTCCCGGCCCGGCGGTGGGCCACCGGACCTGGGAAGACTTCCTGGCCGAGCGGGTCGCCAGCGAGATCTGACGGCAGGCCAGCGGGCTGCTCGCCGAGGCCAGGCAGGCGGGGAGGACACCGAGCGCAGCACCGTGCTCGATGTCGCCCGGGGCGCGGAGGAGGCCCTGGCCGCCGGCCGCTAAACCCTTCTCTCCCAGATCGATACGTGCTCGCTGCTGTCGCTGCTGACGGGCTCACGCTGCGGCTGGCGGCCGCCTGGCTGGACGCCAGCGCCGGGCCCGCCGACCGTCAGCCTGGTGATCGGGACCCTGGCCCTGACTACTCCCGGCGGGTCGGCGTGGTAGTGGGCGCGCAGGGTCTCATCCGTGCCCGCGGGCAGCTTCGCCTGCCGGAACACGATGGTCAGCACCGTCGTCACGACCAGGTTGATGACCAGCGCGGTGAGCGCGATGTACACGGTGTGGTTGAAGACCGGCACGTTCGCGGTCGAGGCGCCGAAGTGCGAGCCCGGCACCCCCGCCGCGGGCGTGCGGTAGGCGGTGAGGGTGCCGTAGATCATCGCCACCGCCCAGCCGGTGACCAGCGCCCAGCGGTGGAACCAGCGGGTGTACAGGCCCACCACGATCGCCGGGAAGGTCTGCAGGATCCAGATCCCGCCCAGCAGCTGCAGATTGATCGAGAACGTCTTGCTGAGTGCGAGCACAAACAGCAGCGCGCCCAGCTTGACGACCAGCGAGACGGTCTGGGCGACCCTGGTCTCCTGGGCAGGCGTGGCGTCGGGCTTGAAGTACTCCTTGAAGATGTTGCGGGTGAACAGGTTGGCGGCCGCGATCGACATGATCGCCGCCGGGACCAGCGCGCCGATCACGATGGCCGAGTAGGCGATGCCCGCGAACCAGGGCGGGAACATCTTCTGGAACAGGAACGGCACCGCCAGCTGGGCGTTGGCGCCGTTCGCCTTGACCTCGGCCGGCACGTCGGGCGCGGCCAGGGCCATGTAGCCCAGCAAGGCGACGAACCCGAGCATCAGCGTGTAGGCGGGCAGGATCGCGGTGTTGAAGCGGATGACGTTGCGGCGGCGGGACGCCAGCACGCCGGTCACCGCGTGCGGGTACATGAACAGCGCCAGCGCCGAGCCCAGCGCCAGTGAGGAGTAGGCCCAGACGGCGGTGGGCCCGACGGTCAGTGAGCCGAACGGCTTGCCGGTCTTGGGGTTGGTCTTGGCCAGATGCGCCGCGGCGTTGGAGAAGATGTGCCCCCAGCCGCCCAGCCTGCCGGGGATGTAGACGATCGCCACGATGATCATGATGTAGATGAGGGTGTCCTTGATGAAGGCGATCAGCGCGGGGGCGCGAAGGCCAGACAGGAAGGTGTAGCCGGCGAGCACCACGAAGGCGATGACCAGCGGCCAGTCACCGTGCACCCCGAGCACGGTGAGCACGGCCTGGATGCCGACCAGCTGCAGCGCGATGTAGGGCATGGTGGCAAGGATCCCGGTCGCCGCCACGGCCAGCGCCAGGCCCCGCGACCCGTACCGGCCGCGGACGAAGTCCGCCGGGGTGACGTAGTTGTGCACGCGGGACACCGACCACAGCCGGGGAGCGAACACGAACACGATCGGGAACACGATGATCGTGTAGGGCACGGCGAAGAAGCCGACCGCCCCGACCCCGAACACCAGCGCTGGCACGGCGATGAAGGTGTAGGCGGTGTAGATGTCACCGCCGAGCAGGAACCAGGTGATGAACATGCCGAAGCCGCGCCCGCCCAGCCCCCACTCGTTCAGGTGCAGCCGGTCCTCGGCCTGGCGCCACCGGGCGGCGGCGAAGCCGACCAGGGTGACGACTACGAACATGATGATGACGATGGTGAACGCGACGGCGTTACCGCTCATGCCAGCCCGCCCCCCCTTGGTTCCTGTCCATGGACTGCGCGCTGGCGCGCCCGTCGCCCCGCCGCGCCAGCTTGCTGAGCAGGTAGGCGACGGCGGACAGGATCGCGACGATCGGCACCCACATGAGCTGGTACCAGTAGAAGAGCGGGAATCCCCCCAGCACTGGGCTGATGTAGTTGTAGAACGGCACCCAGAGCGTCGCGATCAGGGAGGCAGCTAATAGGCCTGTGATCACAATCCAGGTGCCGACGTGCCGGCGGGGGGCGCGGTGCTGCGCCATCGCGGCCTCTTCCATGCGTCGGAGATGGGTAGGGAGGCCCGCTGGTCACATCGCGGGCCGGGCGAGATGTGACATATGTCGCGTTACATGGTGCATCCAAAGCAACATCAGATGCAACGGTTTGCAGTCGATGACCGGGCCGCTACACACAGTGGTGTTCCGGCTGTGATCATCGCGGACAGTGACCGGCCACGCAGCAGCCCGGCTAGCTGCTGGTACACCCGGCTCGCCGCCGATGAGGCCGGCCACGGGCCGGGCTCATCCCGGCGCCAGGCTAAGTGACCGGCTCAACACCCAAGCGAAATCTTGGGTGATCGCCCGGGCTGATAGCGGCGGCCGCTGCGTCAGGATCCCGCCGGACACGCCGGGATCCGTGGCGTCGCCTGCCGCACCGCCCCGGAGATCACGGCGAGCCTGGTGAACGCGCCACTCTGGACGTTCTGGTGGGTTACTGCGGCGGCAAGGATCCGGGCCACACCGTCGACATCACGCCACCTGAGCCGGCCGCCGCCCGGGTGTTTCCTGCGCGGTGAGCGCCGCCGCAGGCTCGTTCGGCATCCACGGACCCCCCGGTCACCTCCGGATGCGGCCTGATCCACACCGATACGTGGGCGGGCTCGAGGGCCTGGCGGATCACACCGGCCAGGTCGTCGCGGACCATGTCCAGCTCGACCGCGTCCTTCAGCCGGGCCGCGAACGCGGCCACCGTCTTGTCGGCGTCGTAGCGGGCCCGGTTGAACCGGCGGTCCACCGCTCGCTGCACCCGCCGCCGCAGCGGGCTGAACAGCGCCGCCGCTACCAGCGTGGAGGCGGCCACCGCGACCGGGGTATGGAACGACAGCACCCGGGTGGCCAGCAGCACCAGGCCCGCGTACACCCCTACCAGCAGCCCGGTCACGATCGCGTAGGCCAGCGTGCGGGAGATGATCCGGTCGATCTCATACAGCCGGTACTTCAAGATCCCGACGCTGATGGCGGCCGGCAGGGCGAAACTCGCGAAGAACGAGACGATCTCCAGGCTGATCGCGGACGGGTCGGAGCTGAACCCGAAAATCCCGGCAAGGCCGGCAACGGTGATGGCGGCCCCGCTCATCAGCCATTTGAGCTGCTGCCTGCGCTCGCCGCTGGCCTGCCGCCAGCTGAGGACCTGCCGGGCCACGAACGAGACCCAGAACAGCGGCAAGGCGGCTATCAGGACGACCACCACTGCGGACACCACCGGCGGGTTCGGCGCCTTGACCAGCTGGCCAGCCCCATCGACCGCGACCGGCTGACGGCTCATCGCCCACGCGGCGGCGCCAAGGAAGTACGCGGCCACCAGGCCGACGTCGGCCAGGTAGGCCCAGAGCACCAGCCGCCAGCGCCGCGGCAGGCGGCCATCGGGGAACAGCAAGATGACCAGCGGGAGCACCAGGAACGTCACGGTCCACAGCCCCGTGGCCGCCAGGACCGCGGCCGGGCCGAACGGCAGGTTCCCGTGGTGGAAGTGATAGTCGAACACCGCATAGCGCCCCACGTCGGTAATGGCTCCGGCATCCACCCCGAGGCCGATCAGGATCCACCCGATGGGATTGGCCGGCTGGCGGCGGGCGACGACGACTCCCGGCAGGGCGAACGCCAGGAAGCCAAGGAGAACCTGCCACCCATCGGAGAAGTCGCGGGCCGGCCAGGCGAGGGGCACGTACAGGACGGCCAGCACGAGCGCCAGCGCGCCCAGCAGGACCGCGATCGCGGGAGACGTCACCCGGACGCGGCGAACACCCTTCGCCGCTGGTTCCCGCGCAGCCGCTGGGCGTGCCTCCCCCACGGGGCAGACGCTACGACCGGATCGTTCCGGCAACGTTACCGCTCGGCACGTAGCACTCCACCGGGTCACCGGCCACCCAGCTGGTCAGTACGCCCGGCCGAAGATGAGCCGCTTGCCGTAGGCGGACGGCAGGTTGCACCGGACGCACAGGCCTTGCTCCGGCGGGCCTTCGGACGGAATGCAGCGGGGGGTGGCAGCGGTCTCGGCCTTGATGTCGTCCTCGCACTGGGGCTGCCCGCAGTGGAACGCGAGCGCCCAGCCGGTCATCACCGCCTCGGCAAACTCCTGCCACGTGTCCACCGTGCGGGTGTGCGAATCGCGGAAATCGGTCGCCCGCTGCAACAGCATGGCCTGGAACGCGGTCAGCTCGTATGCCAGCCGGGCGGGCGCCGAGTCGAGCGAGACCGCGGTCTTGCCCTCGCCGAGCCGGATAGCCATCAGCGCGGCGCCGCCGGCCAGATCCCGGGGGCCGAGTTCCAGCCGGATCGGGACGCCGCGCAGTTCCCAGTCATTGAACTTGAAGCCGGGGGAGAGCTGCGGGCGGTCGTCGATGTGCGCCCGGATACCCGCGCGGCGGAGCCGTTCGGCCAATTCCCGGGCTGGCGGGAGCACCTGCTCGGCCTGGTCGCCGCGGCCGATCGGGACGATCACAACCTGGTAGGGAGCAAGCTGCGGCGGCAGCACGAGGCCCTTGTCGTCCCCGTGCGTCATGATCACGCCGCCTACCATCCGGGAGCTCATCCCCCACGAGGTGGTGTGGCAGTACTCAAGCTCGCCGCTCTCGGCGGTGTACTGGATGCCGAACGCCCGGGCGAAGTTGGTCCCCAGGTAGTGCGAGGTGCCCGACTGCAGCGCCCGCCCGTCGCGCATCATGCCCTCGACCGTGAACGTCTGGCGGGCTCCGGGGAACCGTTCGCCCGCCGTCTTCTCACCCGCCACCACCGGCATGGCGGCCATCTCCCTGGCCACGTCGACGTACAGGCCGAGCGCGAGCATGGTCTCCCGCATCGCGTCGGCCTCATCGGTGTGCGCGGTGTGCCCTTCCTGCCAGAGGAACTCGGTGGTGCGCAGCAGCATCCGCGGCCGCATTTCCCAGCGGACGATGTTCGCCCACTGGTTGAGCAGCATCGGCAGGTCACGGTGTGAGCTGATCCACTTCGACATCATCTCGCCGATGACCGTCTCCGAGGTGGGGCGCACGATCAGCGGCTCGTCCAGTTCCTTGCCACCCGCGTGGGTGACCACCGCGAGCTCGGGGGCGAAGCCCTCCACGTGCTCGGCCTCGCGCTGCAGGTAGCTTTCCGGGATCAGCAGCGGGAAGTAGGCGTTGACGTGACCGGTCTCCTTGATCCGCCGGTCGATGTCGGCCTGCAGCAGCTCCCAGATGCGGTAACCGTAGGGGCGGATCACCATCGTGCCCCGGACCGGTCCCCGGTCGACGAGTTCGGCCTTGAAGACGAGTTCGTTGTACCAGGCGGAGAAATCCTCGCTCTGCGGGGTCACTCCGCGTTCATCGCGCGCCACATGCAGAGGCTACGGCATAGGGTGCGCTGGCATCCCGCGCTTTATGCCCGGCTCCAGGGCACCCGGACCCCGCTCAGCCCGGCCGGAAGATGCGGGCGCTGGGAGGCAGGGATGGCCGCTTCCGCGCTCGCGCCCGCCAGCCCGGATGCCATGATCCGCCAGCTACGTCAGGAGCTCGTGAGGATGACGAGTTGCTGGGTTGCCCGGGTCATCGCGACATAGCGGTCGACCGCTCCTTCGATGCCGTTGCCAAACGTCTCCGGGTCGATGAGGACGACCAGGTCGAACTCGAGCCCCTTCGACAGCTCCGGGGCCAGCGACCGTACGCGGGATGTCGCCCGGAACGTGGGATCGCCGATGACGCAGGCGATCCCGTCGGCGTGCGCGGCGAGCCAGGTGTCGAGGATCGGGCCCAGATCCGAAGCAGGCCCGAGTACCACCGGGACGCCGGTGCTGCGGATGGAGGTCGGCACGTTGGCGTCCGGGAGCACGGCCCGGATGACCGGCTCGGCTTCGGCCATGACCTCTTCCGGCGTCCGGTAGTTGATGCTCAGGGAGGCCAGGTTGATCTGGGCGAGCCCGATCCGCTCGAGCCGTTCCTGCCAGGACTCAGTGAAGCCGTGCCTGGCCTGGGCGCGGTCCCCGACGATGGTGAAGCTCCGCGACGGGCAGCGCAGCAGCAGCATCTGCCACTCGGCGTCGGTCAGTTCCTGAGCCTCGTCCACGATGATGTGCGCGAACGGGCCAGCGAGCAGGTCCGGGTCGGTGCTGGGCAGCGCGGCCTGGTCGACCAGGGCGTCCTGGAAGTCCTCGCCGCGCAGCATCGTCACCAGGCCGAAGCCGTACTCGTCGTCGGCCGCCTCGATGAGGTCGTCCACGACCCTGGCCATGCGCTCGCGTTCGGCGGCGGCGGCGGCGTCATGCTGGCGCTTACGCCGTGACGCCTCCGGGTCGCCGAGCCGCTGCCGCGCCACGTCCAGGAGCGGCAGGTCGGACACCGTCCAGGCCTGGGCGTCCGGCCGCTGCAGCTTCGCTGCCTCATCGGGGCTGAGCCAGGGAGCGCACAGGCGCAGGTAGGCGGGTACCGTCCACAGGTCTCCGACGAGGTCAGCCGCATCGATCAGCGGCCACGCGCGGTTAAGTGCCGCCAGCAGCTCCCTGTTCCGCAGCAGCGACTTGCGGAGCAGGGCAGCCGAGACGTCGCCGTCGTGGGAGTCCATCAGGATCGCGATCAGCCGCTCCAGGATCTGGTCGCGCGCCTCGTTGTGCGCAGTGCCGGGATCTGCTGCGTCGAGCGCCTCGGCCCAGTCGCCGGCGCTGAGCCATATGTCGGACCAGCTGGTCTCGACCGTCATCCCCTCGGTGGGCGGATTCTCGTAGAACCTGACGGCAGGTTCGATCGCCTTCACCATGTCCGCGGAGGACTTCAGCCGGGCCACGTCCGGGTCGGTCTCGATCGCCGCCGCGGCTCCCTCGGAGAGCAGGTCCCGCAGGGTGCAGATCTGCACGCCCTCCTCGCCAAGTCTGGGCAGAAC
>DATIXO010000209.1:0-4398 GCA_035518495.1 Streptosporangiaceae bacterium | reverse complement strand
CACCAGTCCGGTGACCGCCCGGTCGCCCAGCACCGGTGCCCGGCGGCGGGACCGCGGCACCGGCACCTGAGCGGTGCCGCCGCCGGCCGGCACCGTCATGACCTGCTTGTCCGCGATCCGGCGGGTCACCACCCGCCCGGTGACGGCATCGGCCACCAGCACATCCGCTGTCACCAGCCCGCCGGCCACCGCCTCCCCCAGCCCCCACCCGGCGTTGACCACGATCCGGTCCCGGCGGCCGCTGGCCGGGTCGGCGGTGAACAGCACCCCCGATGCCTCGGCGGGCACCAGCCGCTGAATCACGACGGCCACCGCTGCGGCCCGCTGGTCCAGGTGCGCGCCCAGCCGGTAGCCGATCGCCCGCGCATTTCACAGCGAGGCCCAGCACCCCCGGACCGCCGCCAGCACCGCATCGGCGCCGGTCACATTCAAGAACGAGTCCTGCTGCCCGGCGAACGACGCCCCGGGCAGATCCTCCAAGGTGGCCGACGACCGCACCGCCACCGGCCCGCCGCCAAGCCCCGCATACCCGCGCGAAATCGCCTCGCCCACCGCTGCCGGCACCCGGCCGGCCAAAAACCGCGCCCGGATGGCCTGCGACGCCGCCTCCACGCCGGCCAGGTCCGCGGCCTCTGCCCCCGCCAGGGCAGACTCAATCACCGGCCGCAACCCGTTGGCCGCCACGAACCGCCGGTACGCCGCAACCGTCAGGTGAAACCCCTCCGGCACCGGCAAACCCGCAGCCGCCAGCCGCGCCAGCCACGCGCCCTTACCGCCAGCAACCTCCAGCACCGCCCCCCGATCGGCCAGCGGCAACGTCAACACCGGCCCGGTCATCGGCCACCGTCCCGCTCACCAGCAAGCCGAAGAGGGTAACAATCCACGCGCCGGCCCCACCATCGTGAACCGGCACAGGACCCAGCCGGCCCGGGGCCGATCCGCACCAGCCAGCCCCCTGCTCGCCGCCGGTGGCGCAGGCCAAAAGGGCACACCGCACAGCCCGGAAGGCTCTCCACCGTGCCCACCCCGCAAGTCTCTCTCCCGCGCGCCGCAACGGTAGGGGCCTTCGTCACCGGTCACCGAGAAGACAGCCACCCCTGGCCGGCACCGTGACCAAAGGGACAACCCCGAACCGGAACACGGGTGCTGCCAACCGATACGCACACACGTCCCGTCCGGCACGACACCGATGTCCCCGGCAGATCGAGACTGGCGCGCAGACCGGCGGGTCTTCGCGCGGCTGCCGCCGGAGGGCCAGCCGTGCTGTGTGCCCAGCGGCGGGCGTGAACGCGCCGCGCGCGGCGGCCAGCAGCGCTCGCCCCCGGCAGATCACATGGCTGCCCAAAGCGAGCACGACGATAGTGGGCAGGCATCCGGTGGCGGCACGCCGATTCTGAGCACGCCGCCTGGCACCGCCTCGCCCCGTCGGGCCAGGAACCAAAGGTGGTTGAGAAGCGGCCGGGGGGTCTTTCGGCCCTGCCCTGGGTGCGAAGTTGGGGAGAACCCTGGACTTGGAGGCATGGGAGCAGGAGGTGCTGTCATGCGAGCAGTCATCGTCTACGAATCGATGTTCGGAAGCACCAAGAAGGTGGCGGAGGCCATCGCCGAGGGGCTGGCCGATTGCGCAGAGGTCTCGGTGGTGCCGGTCACTTCGGCCGATGCGCACATCCTCGACGGCGCGGATCTCGTTGTGGTAGGCGGTCCCACCCACACCCACGGGATGTCCAGGCCGGGTACCCGGAAGATGGCCGGGAAGCTGGCAAGGAAGCCGGGGAGCGAGGTTGAGCTGGCACCGGGCGCGTCAGCGGCCCGGGAGTGCGCGAATGGCTCACATCGCTCGGCCGGCTGGAGGTCGCCGGCGCCGCTTTCGATACCCGGCTCCAGGGACTGCCGGCGTTCACTGGCCGGGCGTCGAAGTCCCTCCGCCGACTCCTCGCCCACCACGGGGCGCGCATCGCGGCGTCACCCGAGAGCTTCCTCGTCGAGGGCATGACCGGGGCCTTGGCCGAGGGCGAACTGGGGCGGGCCCGCGCCTGGGGCGAGCGCCTGAGTGGAGTGACTGCCTCCAAGGCGTCGCCGGGGCGCCGCCAGGCCTCCTGACGCCGTTCGCTGTCAACAGCGCGACGGCGCGGGAACACCGTGGAGCCGTCAGCGGGCCCGGCGACTGTAGTCGAAGAAGTTCAGGAACCACTCCGCCAGCTTGTGGCCCGCGGATGAGCCCGCGCTGCCAGCGCTGGCAGGGTTGTTGAGTTGCTCGCCCAGAGCCCTCAAAGCCGGAGCAAGCACCGGGCCGGCCATCGGTCTTCCGTGACCCGGCGCCAGCACGCTCGGCTCCAGCCGGGCCAGTTCAGACACAGACCCGGTTGCTGCCCGCCAGTTCCAAGTGGCAAAGCGCGGGGGCCCGCCGAGGGTGTGCCTAAGCGACAGGGCGTCGCTAAGCGAATTGAGGTTGACGGTCAGGACGGCGTCGCCCGGGATGAGGGCACGGTCTGCCTCCCGAAACAGCGCCAGGTGGCCAGGGGTGTGGCCGGGCGTGGGGATGACCTGCCAGTCCGGCAGGCCGGGAACGCCTACGTCCGGGTCGATAGGGCTCAGCCCGTCCTGCCCGGAGGGGAACATCCAGCGCCGCTCGACACCGGCCAAGGCGCCGATGATGCGGCCGGAGGGGGGCAATGGCAGTTCGTCGGGGTGCACGTACACGGTGACGTCCCACATGTGGGCCAGTTCGGCAGCGGAGCCAGCGTGGTCCGGGTGCACGTGCGTCAGCACGATCGCCCGCGGGCGGGCGCCAACTCCGAACAGGGTCTCCGCTGCGCTCCTGATCAACTCGGCCCGGCCCCGCCATGCGGTGTCGACCAAAACCCAGGTTCCGCCCGACTGCACAAAGTAGACGTTTGAGTCCCGGCGTTTCCCGGTGACCAGGCTGTAGACCCCTGTGGCGACGGTTTCCTCGAGTGTGGCGCCGTGCAGGTACCTGTCCACGTCGAATTGACGGCCCCCGAGCCAGTCCTTTTGTGATGCTTCCACAAAGCCCATATACACAACGACCCTGGGCGTGCAACCAGGGTCGTTGGTCCTTGTGGCCGCGAAGGCCCTCAAGATGCAGATCATCTCATCGCAGTGGACAACGCTCACATCGCGCTTGGAGTAAAGCCCAGACCGAGCGGCGGATCTGGCGCCTGTCTCGTGCTGGGCGACGTCACGGAAAGTGACCCAAGGGGTCTGGTTCCCGCCGGGGTTGCGCCCATGACAGCGGCGCGTTGCGGTGAATCCCGGCGGCGGAGGCTTGCCCGGTGTAACGTGGCCGGTATGATTTCCCCGATCCGGGGAAATTTCCCTCGAACAGGTGTTCAAGTCCCCCCTCGGACACTCTCGAAATGCCAATGAGGGGAGCCGTCCAGACGTGCTTCGGCGCGGACGGTGCGGTTGCCTGGCTGGTAGGTCAGCTTGAGGCCAAGTCGAACGTAGATCTCGGCCTTGTCGGCAGGGTCGGCGTCTCTGAGCACGCCCAGAAGGTCAGCTAGCACGTTCACGATTGTTGCTATCTCCTGTCTGCTCATCGTCTGCCGTGGTGCGGCTGGGCGTTTTAGAGCTTGGTATTTGGCGCGCTGAGCTTCGGTTTCGGTGATCCAGCAGGCGACGATCGTCGGGTCGCCGCCTGCGTCGAGTGCGGCCCGGTACTGGGTGAGTCTGCGGTCGCATTCGGCGATCTTCGCCGCGACGTCGTGGCGTCTGTCGTGGGACATGTCGATGGTGGCAGAGGTGGCGAGTTCGTCGATCGTGGTGGGGAGGTTGCGGGGCGCGAACTTCTGCGCGAGCCAGGTGTCGAGCCGATCGAGCACTGCATCTTGGCGGAGGGTGACGTTGAGCGGGTGGGCGACGCGGTTGGCGAGCGCGTACTCGCTGGGGAAGCGGCACCGGTAGTAGGGGGCCTTATTGGCCCAGTGGCCTTGCATCCGCCGCTCGGAGATGCCGCAGTACAGCAGGAGGTCGTGGAACCGGTGTCGGTTTTCCTGCGGGACCTGCTGGCGTCGGGGTGGGGCCGGACACAGAACAGCAGCTTGAACATGCCGAAGGTGTCCTCGACATCGCCGAAGGGTCCGGCGGGTCGGCCGCCTGGTGCTCGACCGGATGCCCGAGAACTTCTTCGCCGACACCGAGCAGGTGGCCTTCTGCACCCAGAACATCGTCCCCGGCGTCGACTTCAGCAATGACCCGCTGCTGCAGGGCAGGAACTTCTCCTACCTGGACACCCAGCTCAAACCAGCGTAAGAAGAGGTTGTCAAGCGGTGCAGGAGAGTTTCTGGTGCCATTGCGAATGGCTTGTGAAGTGGGGTTCTTGCTACGGCTGGTGCCTGGCGTGCCCGGGTTTCGGATCTGACCGGGCCGGGGCTGGCT
>DATIXO010000208.1:0-10344 GCA_035518495.1 Streptosporangiaceae bacterium | reverse complement strand
AGCCGTGCGCCGAACGCCGAAGCCGCTGCCATGGGCCAAGCCAACCACACCCGGCAGCGCCAGCCGGTGGCGAGCACGATCTCACCGGACGGTGGCGAGCACGGTCTCACCGGACGGTGGCCGTGGCTTTCGGTCCGGGTCTGGCGGGCGTAGCGTGCCGCTGGTGATCGACGCGCACCACCATCTGTGGGACCTCGCCGCCCGGGAGCATCGCTGGCTCATGGGCGGCCAGCCGTGGGCCACCGATGCGGAGCTCGCCAGGCTGCGCCGGTCGTTCCGGCTCGCGGACCTGGCCCCGCTGGCGGCGGCGTCCGGGGTGACCGGCACCGTGGTCATCCAGACGGTGACCGAGCCCTGGGAGACGCCCGACCTGCTCGCGCTGGCCACCGGCCGCGACCCGTACGCCAGAGAAGGCCAGGCCCGGGTGACCGGGCCTGCGGACGGCGGTGGGCCCGTGGACGGCGCCGGGCCCGTGGACGGCGGTGAGCCCGTGGACAGCGGTGAGCCCGTGGCCGGCGGCGGGGGCAGGCCCGCTGGGGCCGGCGGCCTGCTGATGGGGGTGGTGGGCTGGATCGACCTGGAGGCCGCCGCTGCCGCGGAGGCGCTGGCCAGCCTGCGGGCGCTGCCGGGCGGCTCGTTCCTGTGCGGCATCCGGCACCCGCTCCTGACCGAGCCGGATCCGGCCTGGCTGGCCCGCCCGGCGGTGCTCCGCGGCCTGCGCGCGCTGGCCGCGGCGGGCCTGGCCTTCGACGTCGCGGCGCTGCCGCACCAGCTGTCGGCCGCGGTCACCGCGGCGCGTGCGGTGCCGGAGCTGGCGTTCGTCCTCGACCATCTGGCCGGACCGCCCGCTGGCACGGGCCAGGGAGCCCGGGCCGGCCCGTGGGCCTCGGCGATCGCCAGCCTGGCGGCGCTGCCGAACGTGAACTGCAAGCTGTCCGGCATGCACACGCCCGTGGCCAGCGCCCGCGGCCTGCGCCCCTACTACGAGACGGTGCTGGCCGCCTTCGGGCCCGATCGCCTGCTGTTCGGCTCCGACTGGCCGGTGTGCACGCTGGCCGCGCCCTACGGCCAGGTGTGCGATCTGTACCGGGAGCTGACGGCGCAGCTCAGCGCCGCCGAGCAGGACGCGGTCTTCGATCAGACCGCCCGCCGGGTATACCGGATCGCGCAGCCGGAGCCGCCGGGGACAAACGCATAGCCGGCCACAGGGGCTGCCGCCCGATGCCGCCGACCGCATCGCGGTGGCGATCCGGCCGCAGCACACCACCACCCAGTGATCACCTGCCGCCCGGCAGGACCAGGCCGCCTCGTGGCCCGGGCGGGTGCGGGCTATGAGGGGATGAAGACCGGGCGGCGGCCCTGCTGGTCGCGGTTCCACACCTCAGCCACGGCCGATAGCGGCACCTGGTCGGTGTCGATGCGGAGTTTGCCCGCCGCGAGCAGGTCCAGCAGCTCGCCCAGCATGGCGGTGATCACGTCCAGGGGCGGCATGGTGCCGGTGCCGAGGCCCAGGATCTCCAGGCCCGCGCTGCGCAGGACCGCCGCGGGCAGCGTGATGTCCGGCCCGGCCATGTCGCCGGCCTGCAGCAGGCGGGTGCGCCCGGACCGCGGCTGCGCGTCGTCGTGCCCGGTCGAGCGCAGGAAGATCTCGGTCGGCTGGCCCCACAGGTAGTCGAGCACCAGGTCATAACCGTGCTCCCCGGCCTGGGCGGCGAACGCGGCGGCCAGCGCGTCCGGCGGCTGGCCGAGCTGGATCGTGGCGTCCGCGCCCAGCTGCGGCAGCGTGTCCAGCACCTGCTGGTTGCGCCCGGCCGCGATGACCCGGCCGGCGCCGAAGTGCCGGGCGGCCTGGACCGCCAGCTTGCCGGTGACCCCGGTGGCGCCGAGTACCAGCACCGTCTGGCCGGGCTGCAGCCTGGCCCGCCAGCCGAGCGCCAGCCACGCCGACATCCCGGGGTTCCAGGCCGCCGCGGCCACCGCGTCGTCCAGGCCCTCGGGGATGGGGAAGGTCATCTGCGGGCTGGCCACCGAGTACCGGGCCATGGTGCCGCAGCGGGAGCCGAACAGCACCCGCCGCCCGCCCGGCAGCCGCCCGGCGCCGACCACCCCGGGCACCGCTGGCAGCCCACCGGACGCGTACTCGCCGGAGCGGACCGAGTAGTGGGAGCCGTCCGCGCGGACCCGGTCGATGTTGTTCAGCGGCGCCGCCGTCACCTCGATCAGCTCCTCGCCGTCGCCGGGGACCGGCTGCGGGAACTCCTCCCAGCGCGGGACCTCCCCGAAGGCGTGCAGCACGGCGGCCTTCATGGACGGGCCCCGCCCTTGGCCGCGAGCCGCCCGATCCGCTCCTGCCACGACCGCAGGACCCGCGGCTCGCGGGCCCGGTGCAGCGCGGCGGGCAGGCGCCGGGCCCGCGCGTACGCGCGGTCGCGGGCGTCATCGTGGCGGGACCTGGCGGAGCCGTGGCCGCGCAGGCCGAAGGTGTCGGCGGTCCAGTCCACCGCGATGCGGTGGAGCAGCCGGATAGCGTTCACGGGTTGGCCTCCATCCTGTGAGTACACCATACGTTATGAGAGTACATCGTACTCATAGTGTGGCGTTACGCTATTCGCGTGTCAGCGCCGCCCGTTCGCCAGCCCATCTGGGCGCGGCCCGAGCCCGGGGCCCGCAAGCCCCGCTTCAGCCGTGAGCAGATCGCCGCCGCGGCGCTCGCGATCGCCGACGCGGAGGGCTTCGAGGCGGTCTCGATCCGCCGCGTCGCCGTCGAGCTCGGCGCCGGGACCATGAGCCTGTACCGCTACATCAGCGCCAAGAGCGACCTGGTCGCGCTCATGGACGACGCGATCATGGGCGAATCGCTGGTCCCCGACGGCCAGCTGCCGGCCGGCTGGCGCGAGGCGCTCGCCATGATCGCCCGCCGCACCAGGCAGGCGCTGCTCCGCCACCCGTGGGCCGTGCAGGCGCTGCAGGGGCGCGGCGCCGCGGCTCAGGACGGGCCGTTCGGGCCCAACGGGCTGCGCCACTTCGAGCAGTGCCTGGCCGCGCTCACCAGCGCGCCGCTGGACACCGCGGCCAAGCTCGACCTGCTCGCCGTCGTCGACGACTACGTCTTCGGCCACGTGCTGCGCGCGGGCGAGCAGCAGGCGAGGGCCGCCGCCGACCCCGGCCACGCGGCCGCGATCAGCGACTACATCGGCGGCCAGCTCAGCACCGGGCGCTACCCGCACCTGGGCGAGCTGGCGCGCGACCAGTCGGCGCAGGCCATCGCCGATCCCGCCCGGCTGGACCAGCGGTTCGAACGCGGCCTGCAGGCCCTGCTCGACGGCGCGGCGGCCGGCGGCCGCCCGGGCCAGGGCTGACGTCCCCGCCCGTGCCCGCCCGGGACCCCGCGAGGCGGCGACCGGCTCAGGCGGCGATCGGTTCAGGCGGCGATCGGTTCAGGCGGCGCCGACCGACCGCGCGTTGGTGTCGCCGGGGTCGATGCCGAAGGAGATGATCCGGGTGGGCTGGATCCGGACGATGGTGTCCTCGAACCGCTCGCCGAACGCCTTGCCGCCCGACTCGACCACGGCCGCGTTCCCGCGGACCTCGATCATGCGCGGCTGCCACGGCGGGAGCACATCGTCGATCACGATGCTCGCCCGGCCGGTGCGCCGCACGTCGCGGAGTTTCTTGGTCTGGCTCATCCGCAGGCCGCCCACGTCGATGGCGTCGTGCTCGGCGTTGTAGCGGAACGAGGTGGGCACCACGTGCGGCTGCCCGTCCGGGCCGACGGTCGCGATCCGGCCCAGGCGCTGCCCGGCGAGGTAGTCGAGCTCTTGGTCGGTGAACACGCTCATGCCCGGCTAACCGGTTCGCCCGCCGCGGCATTCCGCTGCCGCCCGGGCTCGGTTCCTGGGCCGCCGGCCGCGCCGGGCCGGCGCGGCCGGGACCGCCTGCCCGGGCGGGCGCACGCGGGCCAGCCACGTCCTTCCGTTAGGCGTATCGGGTGGCCCGTTAGGCGTATCGGGTGGCTACCGTCAGGGGGTGTCCACGCCCGCGTATGCATGGGCGAACCAGCGCGCGAACAGCGGGTCGTCCTGCAGGGCGGCGATCCAGCCCTGCCGCAGCCCATCGGAGAACCCCCCGGGAACGGCGGCGGGCGGTTCCCGCCCGTCCCGCAGGCTGGTGAGGATGACATGCAGGAACCAGCTCGAGAACGCCTCGGTCCGCCAGATCGGCGGCAGCCGGGTGGCTGAGTAGGCCGCGAGCCGGGTGCCGTCCTGTTCCGGCCCGAAGCGCTCGATGAGCCCGTGGGCCAGCTCCACGGCGTCCTGGATGGCCAGGTTCATTCCCTTGCCGCCCACAGGGGTGATCAGGTGGGCGGCGTCGCCCGCGAGGAACAGCGGCCCCTGCTGCATCGGCTCGGTCACCCGCATCCGTAGGTCGAGGACTCCTATCTCGCTCAGCGGGACGTCATCCAGCCGGCCGCCGGCTCCCAGCCGGGTGGCCAGCTCGTCGCGGATCCGCTGCTCGGACCAGCCGTCGGTGGTGTCGGCAGCGGGGATCTCCAGCATGTACCGGGTGTGGGACGGGCCGCGCCGCATCTGGCCGGCGAACCCCCGCGGATGGGCGGCATAGATGGTGTGGTTCTCCAGCGGCGGCGCCGCCCCGAGGATGACCAGCCACCGCACCGGCAGCGACTGCTCGTTGACCCGGACCTGGTCCATGGCCGCCGCGACCGGGCTCCTGGAGCCCTCGCAGCCGACCGCGACCGCGTATCTGGCCTCCTGCGGCCGGCTGCCGCCGGGCCCGTCGACCGTCAGCACCACCCCGCCGGAGTCCTGCCGCACCGCCCGGACGGCATGGGAGAACCTGATCTCGCCGCCCGCCGCGATCAGCGACTCGCACACCCGCTGCACCAGCTGGTGCTGCGGGTAGATGTAGTGCGGGCGGCCGCCGGTCAGCGCGGCGTAGTCCAGCAGCACCGTCTCGCCCGGGGTGCGGAACTCGCAGCGGTGGTTCTCGGCGGTGAACCGCAGGATGGGCCCGGCGATGCCCTCGCGCTCCAGCAGCCGCACGGTGCGGTACTCGATCAGCCCGGCCTTCGGGAGGCGGCACAGGTCGGCGTGAGCCTTCCGCTCGAAGACCACGAACGGGATGGCCGCGCGCTGCAGCAGATGGGCGAGCACGAGCCCGGCGGGACCCGCCCCCACGATCGCGATGCCCGGCTCGCCCGGCTGGTCGTGCATGGCATGCTCCTTCGGTGCGCTGGCAGGTGTCAGGGCGCGTGCGGGATGCGCGCCCGATTCCGCCAATGCGGCTTGTCCAAACTAGCCGGATTCCGGCCGGCGTGATCAAGCCTCAGCCAGCGGAGCTGGCGGGCGGCTGCTGGCTGGCCAGGTACTCTTTCCAGACCTTCTTCGGGACGGTCATCCGCCAGGAGCCCACGACAAGGTCGCGCAGCTCGTCGCGGTCGATCGCCGACAGCCAGACCCGGACCCAGTTGTAGCGCATGTCCGACGCCAGCGGCAGGTGGAACTTGCCCGGTTCGGAGGCGATGAGCGCCGCCCGTTCTTCCCTGGGGTAGCCGAAACCCAGCTCCGTCTCGTCGGGGGACAGGGAGAGGAACACGATCCGCCCGACCCGGAACTTGACGCGGTCGCGGACGAGGGCCTCGTAGGCGCGCGGCAGGGACAGGGCGATCTCCCGGACATCGTCGGCGGTGACCATGCCGGTATTCTCCTGGCCCGGCCTCCCGGGGGCGACCCCGCCAGGGCGCCGCGGGCCGTTCTGGCCCGCGGATGTGGTGCCGGCTCTGGCCCGCGGATGTGGTGTCGGCTCTGGTCCGCGCGTGCGGTGCCCGCGCTACACGCGGTACTGCTTGAGGTCGACCCCGTTGAGCTGCTCGTAGGTCCGCAGCCGCATGCGGAACTGGCCGGAGTCCCCCCAGTTGCTGCCCCAGCTGTTCCAGTAGGTGATCACGCTGCTGAACGCATCGCTGGTGTCGAGTTCGACGCCCACCGCCTCCACTTCGTGGCCACCGGCGACACCGCTTGACGCCCAGTTCGGGTCCGAGTCGATGAAGCCTTGCGCGTCCGGCTGGAAGAAAGCCTTGTACCACGGCATGCCCTGCAGCACGGGACCGTTCTGCAGCAGCCGCAAGAAGCCGTACGCGGTCCGGGCGAAGCCGTAGCCGCTGATCGTGCCGCGGTTCTTGAGGACCTTGCAGATCGCGAGCCCGGACGAGCCGGTGTCATCGGGCGGGTACGTGCCCGGAGAGCCGTCCACGACCGTGGCGTCGGAGTAGAGCTGGACGGCGAACGCCTCGGCGGCCGCCTCGTCGCCGGGCGCGGGCAGGACTTTGCTGCCGACCGCGTCGTAGAACGGCTGGGTGCCAAGTGCGCCGGTGCCGGCGTTGCCGGTGCACGAGCCGAGCTGTCCCTGATCGAGCACGGTCAGGACACGTTCCCACTGGCAGGATCTGAGGGACTTCCCCATCTCCTGGACGTCGTTCTCGACCATGTACGACAGGCTGCGGCCGTCGAGCCACATGTTCCGGCCCAGCCGCATGCCCTCGTGCGGTTCCTCATCGAACGTCAGGTACAGCTGACCGGATTCCAGCAGACCGCTGAACATGGATCTGCCCCCTTCCCCCTGGTGCCCCTAAAATCTCCCCCTGGATTTGGTCATTAATACCCCAGGCTCTCTTCTCGCACACGGGCGCGTTCTCATCTGTTCTGGCCTGGCCGGCTGGTGGCCATGCGCCAGCCGGCCGCCGGTAGCCTCCTGTGCAGGGACACCCGGGTGAGGTGGGCATGGAGCTGAGGCAAGAGGATTCCGGCGGGCGCCGCACCGCCCGGGTCGGCGAGGAACTAAGCGTGGTGCTGCCGGAAAACCCGACCACCGGCTACCGCTGGCAGCCCGAGATCGACACCAGCGCGCTTCAGCAGACCGACGACCGCTACGAAGGGCCGGCCGAGCCGCGCGGGGCGGCCGGCACCCGCCGGCTGACCTTCAAGGTCCTGCGGCCCGGCCCGGCGCAGCTGCGGCTGGTGAAGCGCCGGGCCTGGGAGAACACAGGCGTCGACGAGTTCAGCGTCGACCTGGTCGCCGAGTAGCGCTGCACCGGCGCACACGGCGCACACGGCGAACCCGGTGCCGGGTGGCCCGCGGCGGCGGGGCCTGCCGAACCGTGGGCCGTGCGGGTCATGCCTGGGCGGGCAGCAGGTTCATCAGTTCCTGGGCGGTGGCCTCCAGCGGCTGGCTGCTGCGCTCGGCGCGGCACAAGATGAGCGCGCCTTCCATGGCGGCCAGGCTGGCGGTGGCTATCGGCCCGGCCCGGTGCGCGGGCACGCCCGCCACCTCGAGCTGGCCGGCCAGCAGGGCGGTCCAGGATGAGAACGCGGCACGTGCGGTGTCGATCAGGTCGTCGGCGGCGGCGGCGGTGTCGATCGCGACGCCGGCCACCGGGCAGCCGGATGAGCCGCCCGAGGCCAGCACCGACTGGCGCCACAGATCGATGAACCAGGCCAGCACCCCAGGAGCGGTGCTGGCGGGGCAGGCGCGAAGATGCCCGAGCACCTGCTCGGAGGTCCACCCGATGGCGTCCTCGGCGAGCTGTCTCTTGCCGCCCGGGAAATGGTGGTAGATCGAGCCGCGGGGAGCTCCGCTGTCGGCCAGCACGTCGGAGAACGAGGTCCCGCTCAGCCCGCGCGAGCCGAACAGCCTGGCGGCGCTGCGGATCATGCTCGATCGGCTGTTGCTGCTCATGCACCTCACCTGTTGACTATGACGGCCGGCATAGTGCAGGCTGGAGGCCGTCGCTATGACGGTTATCATAAAACGCCGCGGGAGACTCCCATGCCCATGATCGACGCCTACGCCGCCGCCGGCACCTTCCCCGACAAGCACCAGCTGGCCGTGGACCTCGCGACCGCCGTCATGACGATCGAGCAAGTTCCCGACATCCCCATGTTCCGCAAGAACACGGCGGCGTTCGTGCACGAGCTTCCGGCGGACTGCCTGTCCAATGTCGACGGCGACAGCACCTATGTCCGGGTGCAGGTACTGACCAACTCCGGCGCGCTGGACCGCGGCAAGCAGCTCGCGGTCGTGCGCCAGCTCACCGACATCATCGCCGCAGCAGCTGGCGACCCCACCCTGGCCGACCGCACCTGGGTGCTGCTCACCGAGGCACCCGAGGGCGGGTGGGGCCTCAGCGGCCACGCGCACACCAACGCCGAACTCGTCAGCGCCGCCCGCGCCCAGATCGCCGAACTCGCCAAGAGCTCGCCAGAGAACTAGCAGGGCGAAGTAGCACGGCTGCCCCGCCCGCTAAACCCGCCGAATAAGCTGAATAATCCGTGCGGCGGTGGGTAGCTGGGGGCCGTGGCTAGAGCGAGAACTGTAGCGGGGTATGCCTTCCCCGGCATCGTCGTGTTCTTCTTCTGGGTGGTCGTGGTAATCCTGGCCATCATCCTGCTGGCATTCATCGTGCACTGGGCCGGCGGCGGAGTACTCAACCTGCGCCTCGGGCACTTCGAGCTGAACGTCGGCTTCACCTGACCGGGCCCGCCGCTGTCGCGCCTTCGCGCTGGTGACGGGCGCGACAGCGGCTCAACCGGCCGCCGCATGAAGCAGCCCAAGACGCCGGTCAGGTTGCACAACTATCCGTGGTCACCAGTATCGCGGACATCCGTTGTTGCCAGGATCCCGGCAACATCCAGCTCGCGCCTATTTACCTGGCCCTTCTGGCAAAGGGGCCACACCTGGCATGGCCAGGCCGGCCAGCCGGAAGTTACGCACGCAATTGCCCTCAATTGCCGCGTCGGGAGTGCGCATCGGTGCCGGCTGGCGCGACCTCCGCGGACACCACGGCTGTCCGCGGAACCGGCACCTCGCCGTGCACCGCCTCGGCCTTTTCGACCGCCGACAGTGACACGGTGATGTGCCCGCAAGTCTGCCCGGCGGCCACCGCTTCGGTGGGCCAACATTCCCTGCCGATCGCAGCCCAGCCCCACGGGCCCTTGTGACGCCTGCCGGTGATCCCGGTAAGTAGGGTGGCGGCATGCGTGTAGTGATCGCGGGCGGGCACGGGAAGATCGCGCTCCTGCTGGAGCGCCTCCTCGCCAATCGCGGTGACCAGGCCGTCGGGCTGATCAGGAATCCGGCCCAGGCCGCCGATGTGCAGCAGACCGGCGCCGAGGCTGTGGTCTGCGATCTGGAGGCAGCGTCGGCCGATGATGTCGCGGTGCTGCTGTCCGGGGCAGATGCGGTGGTATTCGCGGCCGGCGCCGGCCCGGGCAGTGGCGCCCCGCGCAAGGACTCTGTCGACCGGGCCGCCTCCGTGCTGATGGCCGGCGCCGCCGGGCGGGCCGGGGTGCGCAGGTTCGTGCAGATCTCCTCCATGGGAGCCGGCCAGCCGCCGCGGCCCGGCACCGATGAGGTCTGGGCTGCCTACATCACGGCCAAGACCGCCGCCGAGGACGACCTGCGCTCCCAGGACCTGGACTGGACAATCGTGCGGCCTGGCCGCCTCACCGACGCTCCTGCCACCGGCAAGATCCGGCTCGCGGCCCCGCCGGTCCCCGCTGGCGCGGTCCCCCGCGCCGACGTCGCCGCGGTCATCGCTGCCCTGCTCGACGAGCCGGGCACCAGCCACCAGACCCTCGAGCTGACCAGCGGAGACAGCCCGGTCGCCACGGCCGTGCGCAGCATTTCCTGACCACAGCGCCGGGACCGATGCCCACATCACCCCAGCCCACGCCCGGCCGCTGACTCACAGCCCTGGCGGGCCAGAATCAGCAGGTGGCCACGTTGTTCCTAATGGCCGGCCTGCCGGGTGCGGGGGAGACCACCCGGGCCGAGGAACTGGCAGCCCGGCACGGGGCGCTGCGGCTGAGCCCGGACGCGTCATCGGGTTGAGGGCGCGGGGCGGGGCTTGCCGGGAGCGACGGTGCGGGCCAGGATCCCCAGCGTGGCCCGCAGTGCGCTTTCTGGGATCACCGGGAAGATGGCGGCGTCCTTCCATGCCTGCTCGGCTTCTGACCAGTCGTAGTAGGACGTCACGAGCGTGCCCTCCTCGATGGGCTCCAGCCGGTAGCCATACACGTGGCCGAGGTTCAGCTGGCCGCGCACGGTCCAGGCAATCTCCTGGTCTGGCTCGAACGTGACGATCTCGACGGTGACGTCGTACAGCCCCAGGGGATAGTCGTTGAGCGCTTCCCGGTCCATGTGCACGACGAAGGTGTCGCCTACCTTGGCGACGATGTCCCCGCTGGCCTCCATCAGCATGCCGGAGCTGTCGATGGCAACATGCCCCCGGGGATCGGTGAGCACGGTGAAGATCTCGCCCGCTGATGC
>DATIXO010000207.1:0-6743 GCA_035518495.1 Streptosporangiaceae bacterium | reverse complement strand
GCGATGGGGGTGGCGTCCATCAGCCGCAGCCTGTCCGCACTGGCCGGTGTCGCCTCAGCCAGCCACCGCAGCGCGGCCTCCATCAGCGGCGCCGCGCTCTTGAGCCGCTGGTTGTACTCACTTTGGGCCAGCAGCCGGGGGAACAGGTGCCCGACCCGGGAGGCTGCGGCGCGCAGCCAGTGCCGCTCGTCGTCATAACGCAGCAGCACCTGCGCCACCGCCAGGCAGACCAGCTCCGCGTCGGGCACCTCCGGCCGCTGGCCCGGCCCAGACCGGGCCAGGCCAAGCGAGGCGATGATGCGGTCGGTCAGTTCCACATAGAGTGCGATCAGGAGAGTGTCCAGGTCGGCGATCACGATGATCTCCCAAGGTCAGACGTGTGTGAACACGCCGATCTTGGACACTCTTCGCCTGCCCCCGCAACCTGCACCCAATCCCCGGTCAACGATCTAGCGGGGCGTCAGCGTCGGCGCGGCCTGGTCGGGGCCGGCCGCTGGCGTCTGAATGGTGCGAGGTGACGACCTGCGCCGCGCCAGGCGGCCCAGGGCCGCCAGCATGGGCGCGGCGCGGCCGCGCTGGGCGGGCCGGGCCTGGCGGGCGGCGCGGGTCTGCCGGGCCAGGCGCTGCTGCCGGGCGCTGGCCATCAGGTCGGCCTGGCGTGCGGCGATGAGCTGGCTGATCAGGTGGGGATGCATCGGGATCATCTCGCTCCAGGGTCGTTCCAGCTGCCGCGGCGCGATCCGGCGCTCGGATCGTCCGGGCGGTCGGTGATGAATACACCGCGGCGCCGGGAAACTGGGCGCCCGCGAGCCGCCCAGTTCGCCCTCCGGACGGTGTAAATACGGAGCGGAGGTGCCAGGCGATGCGGAAGGAAGGTGCCGAGGATGGGGACAGCCGACATGCTCGCACGGGCGCGGGCCGGGGACGGCGAGGCGTTCCGGGAGCTGGCCGAGCCGCACCGCCGGGAGCTGCAGGTGCACTGCTACCGGATGCTCGGATCCTTCGCCGACGCCGAGGACGTCATCCAGGAGACGATGCTGGCCGCCTGGCAGGGCATCGGCGGATTCACCGAGGAACGCGCCTCGCTGCGCACCTGGCTGTACAAGATCGCCACCAACCGGTGCCTCAACGCGCGCCGCGCGGCGAGTCGGCGCCCGGCCAGGGAGCGGGACATGTCGCAGTTCGAAGCGCCCGTGCCGACGCCGCGCGACGAGGCCGTCTGGCTGCAGCCGTTTCCTGACCAACTCCTCGAGGGCGCCATCGACCGGCCGCTCGGGCCGGAGGCCCGCTACGAGCAGAGCGAAGCGATCTCGCTGGCCTTCGTGACCGCCCTGCAGCTGCTTCCGCCGCGCCAGCTCGCCGTCCTTATCTTGCGCGACGTCCTTGGCTTCCACGCCAGCGAGGTGGCCGAGATGCTGGAGGTGACCGTCCAGTCGGTCAACAGCGCCCTGAAACGAGCCCGCGCTAGCCTGCAGCGCCGGCAGCCCGCCGCCGGCCACCAGCCGCCGCCCGCCGCAGGCTCGCCCGCCGAGGACGCGATCGTGGCCATGTTCGCCCGCGCCTGGGAGTCGGCCGATCTGGAGGCGCTGGTAGCCCTGCTGACCGACGACGTCTTCATCGCTATGCCTCCGGAGCCATTCGGATACGAGGGCCGTGACAACGTGGCCCGCTACTGGGCCCGCCAGTTCGGCGCGGGCCGCAGGTTCGACCTCGTGCCGACCCGAGCCAACGGCCAGCCCGCGTTCGCGGCCTACCTGCGCGTCCCAGCCGAAATCCGCCACGCGGCCGGCTTCTACGTGCTCACCCTGGCCGGCGACCGGATCTGCGCCATGACCCGCTTCGAGGCCAGCGTACTGCCGTGGTTCGGGCTACCGCGATCACTCCCGAGCCGGTAGCCGGCCGCGCCGCGCCCGGTATCCACCGGGTAGCCGACGATGCGAGGCTTGTCCGCAAGGATGGGCCGACTGCCGCGGATCTCGCCCAAGACGCATGTGCGCAGATCATCCCGATCTGGCGCGGAGCGACCGATCGCGTCGGCCAACCGACAGGCCAGCAGAACGGCGGCTCGATGCGGGTTCTCCCTGAACAGCCGAGACTGCCCGAGCCCGGGCCTTGATCCGGGGATCAGATGATCACGTCACCCATCCGGCTAGGTCGTGCGTCTGGTAAGTGATCCGGCATGGCAACGGGGCCACAGCTCGCGCGGCGCCACGGGGTCTGATGCAAACGCGGAGGGATTCATGTCCATGCCATCCGGCCAGCCACCTGGACCCTCCGGCGGTCAGCGCGGGCCAGTCCAGCCCACCCGGTCAGCAAGGATGAGCGCCTGGGTCCGGCGGCGTCCCATCTGGTCTGCTCTGATCGCGATCGTCATTGTCATCATCGCCGTCGCCGTCCCGGTGGTCACCGGGGCACTTAGCGGCACACAGGCGGAGACCGTCTACATCGTCCACCAAAGCGCACGTAGCGTGACGCCGGTCTCGACGATCACCAACGTGGCGGGTAAGCCGATCAGGGTCGGCAGTGGGCCGATTGCGATCGCGGTCACGCCGGACGGGAAGACCGTCTACGTCGTCAACGCGTACTCGGATACGGTGACGCCGATCACGACGGCGACCAACACGCCCGGGAAGCCGATCAGGGTCGGGAAGGCTCCCTACCGGATCGCTATCACGCCGAACGGGCAGACCGCCTACGTCACCAATTACGAATCGAACACGGTGACGCCGATCACCACCGCGACCAGCACGGCGGGCAAGCCGATCAAGGTCGGGCCCCGCCCCAGCGGGATCGCGATCACGCCGGATGGGAAGACGGCCTACGTTGTCGACGGGGTGGATCAGCCCGGCTGGGGCACGGTGACGCCGATCACCATCGCGACCAACACGGCGGGCAAGCCGATCAAAGTCGGGGGGTCGCCCCAGACGATCGCGATGACGCCAGATGGGAAGACCGCCTACGTCATCGGCGGGAGCACGGTAACGCCGATCACGACAGCGACCGGCACGCCTGGTAAGCCGATCGAGGTCGGCGGCGTCCAAGATCTTTCGGTCCGGGGGGCGAACGCAATCACGCCGGACGGGAAGACTCTGTACGTCGCCAACCCCGACTCGGGCACGGTGACGCCGATCACGACGGCGACCAACACGGCGGGTACGCCGATCAGGGTCGGCAGGGGGCCGGGGGCGATCGCGATCACGCCGGATGGGAAGACGGCCTACGTTGCCAGCGGGGCGGATTACCCCGGCTGGGGCACGGTGACGCCGGTCACCACCGCGACCAACACGGCGGGCAAGCCCATCAGGGTCGGCGGGCAGCCGTTTGCGATCGTGGTCACCCGGGACGGGAAGACGGCCTACGTCGTCAGCTTTACCGCGGGCACGGTGACGCCGATCACCACGGCGACCAACACACCCGGGAAGCCGATCAAGGCCGGGAAGGAGCCGTTTGCGCTCGTGATCGCGTCTTGACCACCGCGGCGCGGCCACCATCAGCCGCTGCCGGGCACTCTTCGCTAGCCATGCGGGACCGAGGCGCCGTGGCGAACGCGGCGAGCCTGGTCAGCAGCTCCTGCGCCGCAGGAGTCTCCGCGCAGGCAGAGAAGTGATCTCACCGAATTTCATGTGATGTAGCCGTGCTCGAAATGGGTGAGGACGAGGGCGGCGCGGACGATGTCGCCGATTTGCTGGGGCTGGCGGTGATGTACTGGAGGGCGCGCCAGCGGCCGGTGAGCAGGGCGAACCCGCGTTCGCCCAGGCAGCGCAGGGACCGCTGGATGGCGTTGCGGGTGCGGGTGTTGACGTCCAGTTCCCGGCCGCCTTGGGGCTGTTTGACGGGAATCAGGGTGCCAATGCCCGCGCCGTCATATCCGGGATCGGCGAGCGTGGGCAGCCCGGCCGCGGCCGCGGGGTAGAGCGCCGGGAAGGCGTGGGCGCGGGCGGCGTTGATGTCATGCACCGGGCCGGGCTCGGCCTCCGAGACCCACAGCGGGAACCCGTCTGGGGCGCACACGGCCTGGATGTTGCCGCCGTGGGTGTGCGCCTTGCCGGAGTACCACAGGTCGATGACTTCGCCTTTCACGCTGACGGCCGGCTCTTTGCACCGGTCGCAGGGGATGATCTTCCCGTCCAAGATCACATGGGGCAGGCCCCCGGCGTGGGCCCGCTCCAGCGCTTGGTGCAGGTCAGGGGCCTGTTCGGCGAGCACCGCGATGACCTCATCCAGGTACCGGTAGGCGGTGGCCCGGGAGATGCCGTGATCACGGGCCAGTGCGTCCGGGGCGGTGCGGCCGCGGAACCACCGCAGCGCCAGCACCGCCTCCCAGAAGCAGGTCAGCGCCCGGCTGCCGCGCGGGGTGCCGCGGCGGCGCCACTCAGCAGCCAGCAGCTTCGCGGTGAATTGCACCAGTTCCCTGGGGACGTCAAGCGTGGCACGATAGGCGATCACGTGGGGCCTTCCGTAGAAGGTGATCTTGTGGTGAGACCTCTTCTCCTGGGGCTCCACGCCCATCTGCGGCCAGCCCGGTTCGTCCGCGTGTCTGCCCAGATGTCCCCGCCTGGGCCGGAAACACCGGCGGCCTGAACCTATCCCGGCAGCCGCCGGACGTCCCATTCCTGACCGGCCGGAGGCTGGGCCGCCGATGCGCAGGAGGCGCACATGCCGATATTGGTCACCGCGATGTTCACGTTCCCGCTCGGCGAAGATGCCGCCTTGCTGCCGCGGACCGCCGCGCTCACCGACGCCTACCACGAGCTGCTGGCCGCCAGCCAGCAGCGGCTGGCCCGCTGGGAGCCGTGGGCCGCCCAGCCGCCCACACCCGACAGCACCCGGTCATACCTGGAGGCGAGCGGGCGGGCCTGGCTGGAGGGAACTGAGCTCCCGGTCGCGATCGCGGTGCCAGCAGGTGACCGCTGGCAACTCACAGGGTCGGCGGGCCTGCGCATCAGCGCCTATAGCCAGTCGGCCGAGGCCGGCTACTGGATCGGGGCCGCATTCGAGGGCCGCGGCCTGGTCACCCGCGCCATGACCGCGCTGCTCGACCAGGCATTCGGGCCCCTCGGCCTCGCCCGGGTCACCGTGCACACCGCGGTCGCGAACCAGCGCAGCCGCGCGCTGGCCACCCGGCTGGGCTTCACCGAAGAAGGCGTGCACCGCCAGGCCATCAGCTTCCCCGACGGGCGGCGCGACGAAGCCGCCTACGGCCTGCTCGCCGCCGAATGGCTGGCGCGGCGCACCAATGGGGAAGGAACCAGCCACCGGTAGCACCATCTGCCCCAGCCTATTTCTCTGAGATTTTCTCTGAGATCACCTCAGAGCGTCCCTATATGCGCGGCCACGACCACACAAAATCCGTGCGCCAAGCCACCCATAACGGCGGATATCGCACATTCGCTCTCAGGTCGGCGGTGATGCTTGGTTACGGCGAGCAGGCGCTGAGCTGCTCTACAAGGTTTCCCGGCGGCCTTGTCCGGCTCCCGGCGATCGTCCCGCTTGCTCGCGGAGCTGATCACCGGTGCCTGGCGCCGCCAAGCTCAGCCGCCCTCCGGAGTCGGCATGGCGGTGGCGCTAGGCGCGGGCGGTGAGCAGCTGGCCGCCGCCATCGTTGCGGACCTGGACATCATGCGGCCCCGCCTGGCTGGCCAGCGCGGCGAGCTCGGCGTCGGGGTAGAAGTGCCCCTGGCTGGCTAGCGGCTCCGGCGCTGCCGGGGTCCCGCGCAATTCGGGACCGGTCGTGTAGATGGCCATGGCCGCGCCGGGACGCAGCACCCGCCGGCACTCGCGCAGCACCCGCACCGGGTCGGCGAGGAAGAAGAACACCACCGACATCGCCAGCGCGCTGAACGTATCCGCGGCAAAAGGCAGGTGCTCGGCGGCAGCGCAGACCACGCCCGCGCCGGGAGCCCGCTGCCGGGCCAGCCGGGTCATCTCCACGCTATGGTCGATCCCGGTCGCCCTGGCGCCCGCGGCCAGGGCATCGCGCAGCAACAGGCCGCCGCCACACCCCACTTCCAGCACGTGATCGCCGGGCCCGGGCGTGAGCGCGCCCAGGATCGCCCGCCGGGCGAAGTCGTGCACATCCTCGGCACCGTAGACCTCACGCGCCCGCCGCCCACTTGGCCGCCGGGCCACCCGGTCGGTGAGCCAGCCGGTAAACGTGTCCTCGGACAGGCCGCTATCGTGCCACGCCGCGACATCCTCATCGCCGAGCCCGAACCGGCGCATCACCTGCTCGGCATCGCCCGTCTCCGGCATACCCTCTCCTGCCGTAGCTGGCCGCCGGGTGGCCGTCCGGGAACAGACCAGCCGGTAGGCGGCGGCCGATCTCCCATGATGCCCGAGCCGATCACCTACCCGCCGGCCACCCTGCACGTCCGCCCTGGACTGGGCACGCACACACTGCGGCGGTCCCGGCCGGGCGCTAAAGCCGGCGCCGAAGCGGCCGAGGGGTCTTTCGGCCCTGCCCTGGGTGCGAGGTTGGGGAGACCCTGGACTTGGGGGCATGGGGGCAGGAGGTGCTGTCATGCGAGCAGTCATCGTCTACGAATCGATGTTCGGGAGCACCAAGAAGGTGGCGGAGGCCATCGCCGAGGGGCTGGCCGATTGCGCAGAGGTCTCGGTGGTGGCGGTCACTTCGGCCGATGCGCACATTCTCGACGGCGCGGATCTGGTGGTGGTGGGCGGTCCCACCCACACCCACGGGATGTCCAGGCCGGGTACCCGGAAGATGGCCGTGAAGCGGGCGA
>DATIXO010000206.1:0-33195 GCA_035518495.1 Streptosporangiaceae bacterium | reverse complement strand
GCGCGCCGGTCGCTGGAGGAGGCGCGGCACCGCCTGCACAACGTCGTCATCATCGACACCGCCGGGCGGCTGGGCATCGACGAGGAGATGATGCGCCAGGCCGCGGCGATCAGGGACGCGACCGACCCGGACGAGATCCTGTTCGTGGTGGACGCCATGATCGGCCAGGACGCGGTCGCCACCGCCCAGGCCTTCCTCGACGGGGTCGGCTACGACGGGGTCGTGCTGACCAAGCTGGACGGCGACGCCCGCGGCGGTGCCGCGCTGTCCATCGTCCAGCTCACCGACCGCCCGGTGATGTTCGCCTCCACCGGGGAGAAACTCGAGGACTTCGACGTCTTCCATCCCGACCGGATGGCCTCGCGCATCCTCGACATGGGCGACATGCTCACGCTGATCGAGCAGGCGGAGCGGACGTTCGACGAAGAGCAGGCCACGGCCATGGCCGGCAAGCTCGCCTCCGGCGAGGGGTTCACCCTGGAGGACTTCGTCGAGCAGCTGGCCATGGTGCGCAAGCTGGGCCCGATCGGGAACCTGCTCGGCATGCTCCCTGGCGCCGCCCAGAACCGGGAGCTGCTCAGCCAGGTCAGCGACAAGGACCTGGACCGGGCGGAGGCCATCGTCAACTCGATGACCCCGGCCGAACGGCGCAACCCCAAGATTCTCAACGGATCCCGCCGCGCACGCATTGCCCGCGGCTCGGGCACCAGCGTGGGCGAGGTCAACAACCTGGTCATCCGGTTCGCCGAAGGCCAGAAGATGATGCGCCAGATGCTCAGCGGCGGTGGCGTGCCCGGCATGCCGCCGATCCCGGGGATGCGGCGCGCGACCAAGAAGGCCGCCAAGGGCCGGAAGGCGCCGGCGAAGAAGAAGCCCAAGGGCGGGCGCCCCGGTGCGCCCGCGCGCCCGGCTGGCGGCGGTGGCGGTGGTCAGGCTGGCGGCGTGCCCGATGGCCTGCGCGGCGGCGGAAAGGGTGCCCCGGCCCTGGGTGGGCTGCCGGGAGGACTGCCAGGCGGGCTGCCTGCCGGGCTGGCCAAGCCGGGCGCGGGCGACGACCTGGCGGCCAGCCTGGACGCCCTGGCCAGGGGAAACCCTGGTGGCTTCCCGGCAATGCCAGGAGAAGACCCGCCCGGGGCCGCCCCCACGGACCTGCCGGCCGGGTTCGGCCGTTTCCGCCGCGGCAAGCGGGGCGACCGCTAGGACTCTGCCCAGGTGTATCCCGCGCCGGCTCTCCATTCGGCGCGTACTCCCCATCCGGCGCGTGTCCGCCAGCTAGTTCGTGTGCGAAAAGGGTCGCTGCAGCGGCGGTCCTGTCCGCGCCCCCAGGGTTACCGTCGAGCCGACGGCGGGTTTCCGCGGCACAGGAGGGACCATCGTTTGACGAGCCTGTTGCCGGCCGAGAACGAGCGGCGGCGGTCGCGGCGCGAGCGCCTCCGGCCCGGGTTACAGGTGAGAGGTGAGCTCGGTCACGATGTCCGCCGCTGGCTGTGACTTCTTCGCGAGCGCGACGCCCTGTCCGGCCCACATCGAGAGCGCTTCGATGTCACCCGTGGTCCCGGACATCGGCGGTGCTGGCTCGTAGCGCACGATTGGTTCGCCGGAGGCGAAGTGCGCGATCACGTCGCCCGCTCCTGGCCGCTGCGCGAGCGGGGGGCGGCCCGCGGCCTCCCATGCGTCGGCGGTCGAGTTGCGGAGCGCGCGGTGGGGAGAATCGGGCCACCCGACCGAGTACAGGTTGGGGTACCACTGCGCATCGGTCTCGGCCGCGGCTACCAGCCGGCGCCGGTAGTCCTCGTGGATCGGCATCTCCTCGGCCAGCAGGAACCGCGTACCGACCCACGCGGCCTGGGCACCCAGCGCGAGCACTGCGGCGACCCCGCGGGCGTCACCGATCCCGCCAGCCGCGATCACCGGCACCGGCGCCACGGCGTCCACGACCGCTGGCACCAGCGGCAGCGTCGCGACGCGGCCCCACACGTGCCCGCCGGCCTCCCAGCCCTGCGCGACGACCATGTCCACGCCGGACACGACTGCCCGCCGTGCCTCCTCGGCAGTGCCGACCGTGTGCATGACAATCCCCCCGGCGTCGTGGACCTGCTCGATGTAGCCGCTGGGATCACCCAAGAAAAACGACACGATCCGCAAGCCGGCCTCAAGGGCCTGGTCAAGGCGACGGTGACGATCTTCGGTAAGCACGAGGTTGCCGCAAAACGGCCGCGCTGTCAGCGCCGCTGTCTCCCGAACCACGGCTCCGACGTCTTCTGACCATGTCAGCGTCAGCATGCCGAGCGCGCCGGCATTCGAAACAGCCGCAGCCAGTTGGGGAACGGCAACCATGGGCGCCAGGACGATCGGCTGTTCAATCCCAAGCAGCTCGCACACCGGTGTGCGCATCGCGTTCACGCCTTGCTTGGCTCGACATACGAGGTCGGCATCGACCCGGGGGACCGCCGGTCCCATCCGTGAAACTTCGAGTAGTCGTCCGCGTCCCAGGCCTCGCGCAGTCCCGGGGTGCTTAGGTCCCAGTCCGGGCGGATCTCGGCAGTGGCCGCGCGCAGGTCGCGCCACAGGTCGTAGAACGACGGGCGCCCCCAGAACCAGTAGCCGTTGTAGACGCTGTGGATGACCAGGCCCGGCTTGAGCACAAGCGTGTGCGGGATCATCGGGTTGTGCTCGGGGTCGGTGTACTCCTGGATGTCCAGATCCTTTTGGACAATCCGCCCGGGGTCGGACAGGAAAGGCCACTGCGCGCCGACCGAGCTGCGGAACTCCTGCAGCGTGTGATGGTCGTCGGTGGCGATCGTGGCCATCTGGGTATAAGCCACCGCGATCTTCGCGTAGTTCTCGGCCAGCTCCAGGTGCTGCCGGTGCTCTTTCGGGCAGTAGTTGCCGCGCGCGAGCGTGAGGACCAGCGGGTCCCGGCCCTGGATCTCGCTCAGCGTGCGGACGGTGCCGGTATGGTCGGGCAGCGCATAGTCAGGGAAGGTCCCACCGGGGACGATGTCGGAACGCACGGGATAACCGCCTCTCCTCCGGTGCCGCGGGTGCGACCTGGACGGTGCACATGTCTGTGCGCTGTAGGGACCTGGCTATATCTGAAGGCACGTGTGTGCCTGCCGGTAGGCCTGCCCGTCGGCGCTTCTACCCACACTTCCGCCTCGCCAGGAAGCCTCAAGCGCCATGCCACCGGGGCGACCTCCCGCTCGTAACGCTGCGCGAGGTCATCCAGCCGTTCCCCGCCTTCTCCAGGGTCTACGCCGCTGGTCTGCGGGCGCTGCACAACGCGATCATGGCCGAGCGGCGCCCGGCCGGTGCTGGTGCTGGTGCTCGGTGACTCGCGGCGGCGGCGCGTACTTGTGCCCGGAGTGTGATGCCGGTGAATGACTTGCTGCTTCGATGGGCACGCTACCACCGGCGCTGAATCCCGATCATCGCAACGTCGCCTGCAGACCCCGTAAGCGGGGTGTGAGACCAACCAGTGGAGGTGCCAGATGGCCGAGCTCCCACCCCCTCCGGAGGGAATTGTCCTGGCCCACTTCATCGTCTCTGACGATGTCGAGCGGTCCCGGCGCTTCTACACCGAGGTACTGGGTGGCAGGGTGGCCTACTCCGGCCCCGGAGGGCTGACCTACGTCGCACTGGCCAACAGCTGGATCATCATCAATGTCGGGGGAGGCCCGACCGACGACAAGCCGGCGGTCACCCTGGAGGCGCCACGCGATCCCAACCGGGTCAGCAGCTTCCTCAATATCCGGGTCAAAGACATCCACGCCGTGTACGCCGAATGGAGCGCTCGCGGTGCTCAGTTCCTGACGCCGCCCAAACAGCACCAGTACGAGATCCGTTGCTACATCCGCGATCCCGACGGTCATCTGATCGAAGTGGGGCAAACCACGGACCCAGCGGGGGACTGGTCGCCCGCTCACTGGCCGCCGAGTACGCGCGCTGGCGATTCCGGGTGAATGCCGAGGTCACCGGCAACGCCCGCGAGTCGACGGTGGCCGGTCCTCCGGGCGCTGAGCCCCGATCCACCGTGTGACGCTGAGGAGGTTCGGTCATGACCACTGCGATCATCGGCACCGGTGGGATCGGATCGGTCATCGCCCGCCAGCTCGCCTCGGGCGGTGAGACCCTGCGGCTCTCGAGCGCCGGCATTAAGTCGGCGCGAACGCTGGCTGCAGAGATCGGTCGCGCCGCGGTCGCCGTCGACAACCGCGACGCGCTGCGGGACGCCGATGCCGTCATCCTCGCGCTGCGTTTCACCGTGCTGAAGGGCGTCATAGACGAGATCGCCGATCCGCTGACCGGCAAGGTGGTGGTCGTTCCGAGCAACCCGCTCAGCACGGACGCACAAGGTAAGGTCTCACGTCTCCTGCCGGAAGGGCAGTCCTCCGGCGAGGTTGTAGCCGGGTGGTTGCCGGCGGGGGCGCGCCTGGCCATGGCGTTTGGGAGCATGTCGGCCGATCTCTTCGAGTCCGCTAGCAACCGGTCACCGGAGCCGGCGGTCCTGTTCTACGCGACCGACGATGACCGTGCCAGCGAGGAAGTCGAGCGGTTGATCCGAACGGCCGGCTTCGAGCCGGCGAAGGTCGGCGGGATCGAGCAATCGGGTCGGCTCGAGGTGGGCGGCGATCTTCACGATCTCCTGGTCGGCCCCGCAGAGGCGCGGTCATTGATCAGTGGGGCCTCATCGCTTCGCCGCCCTGACCGGGGCACCCCCCCGGTCGGGCCTTCACCCAGACGGTGTTGACGGCGCTGACCTTCGCGATATCGAAGGGCACGGATCGCTTGTCACAGTTGCCGGTCCACTCGATGATCAGGCGCCGGGCCCGGCCGGCGGGCCAGCCGCTCACGGTTCAGATCACGTATACCGCAGGGAACCACGCCAAGTCTGAACAGGCGCGGCCAGTCACCAGCCGCAAACTGGTCATCGAGTCGACAGCCAGCCTGTGACAGGTTCGTCGCTTGCACGGCCGCATCCAAGGCTAGGGACAAGGGCCAGCCGGCCAAGCCCGTGTGGCCGAGCACCACTACCTACGCGGCCCGGTCAGGAGGAAGCAACCCGGCCAGGGACCGTGGCCAGTCTGCGCCAGCCCCGTAAGCCAAAGCTAACCTCGGCAGATCTGCTACATATGTAGGCTATATGTGTAGAGTGAGCGCATGAAGCTGACCGGGCCCCTGGAGCGGGTGCTACGAGTGTTCCTGGGCGACCTGTCCGCCCGCCAGTACGGCTACGACCTCATGAAGGCCACCAAGCTCCCCAGCGGCACGCTGTACCCCATGCTCGCCCGCCTGCAAGCCGAGGGCCTGGTCACCTCCGAATGGGAACCGCAGCCCGACGACGCCAGCGGACGGCCACCCCGCAAGTACTACCAGCTCACCGGCGAGGGCACCCGGGTCGCCCGTCTCGAACTTGCGCAAGCATCCCTCGCCGCCTCACCTAACCGGCAGAGCACCACACGGCCCGCGTGCGGGAGCGCACGTTGACCAGATGCCCCCTTGCTCAGCGCCTCGCCGAGCACCTCATCTGCCGCGCCGTCCGTCACCTGCCCGATGACAACCGCGAGGAGTACTACCGCGAGTGCACCGGTGAACTATTCGCTATCCTCCACGACTCCGACGTGCCGTCCAGGCTCCGCCGGTCAACCTTCGCGCTCTTGTACGCGGCCGGCCACATAAGAAGCACCCGCCGCCTGCCCAAAGCAGCAACCAAGCCCTCGGTGCCCGCTCTCTCCGGCAGAGCGACCAGGAGATCTCCTCTCCGCCCAGTTCTGGCCACCAGCCGCGCCGCCGCTACTTCGTGGCGGCCCATGGCCGCCGTCATCGGCGCCATGGCCATTGTCGCCGCAGGCGTCTACGGCCTCTCACAAGTCCGGGACAACCTCGTCCTGGAACTCCGCCCAGGATCCAGCCCCCCTGCCACGACACAGGCACCTCACGACAAAAGCTCTTCCATGTATCTGCTCAGCACCCCCGGCGGCCTGTTCACCCCCGCTACTGGTCAGGCCAAGGCCACGGCCACACCACCGAGCACACCAACGCCAGCTAGCACAGCACCGTGAGATCCCGCACTCCCGGCACGCTCTGCCTGCCTCCCCGCTCGCTGCCCTGCCATGCACACCAGCCGATAGGGCCACAGCCTTTAGCGCACACTTTCCCGTGCCCCGGCCGGTTCTCTGGGCGCGGGGCGACCGGCGGCCAAGCCGCAAGCGATTACACCTGCGGTCGACTCCTCTGGCACAATGACAGGGTTGTTACACATTCCTGGGTCGGCGACGCCCTCTCACGCTCGTCGGCCCTGGTCCGTCCGGGCCATGCCGCCGGTCCTCACCTGGCGTGTTCACCGCCCGCAGCCGAGCTTTCATGGGAGAAGACCGCAGCCGTGGCTGTCAAGATCAAGCTCAAGCGCATGGGGAAAATCCGTGCGCCGTTCTACCGGATCATCGTCGCTGACGCCCGTACCAAGAGAGACGGGCGGGCGATCGAGGAGATCGGCAAGTACCACCCCAAGGCAGACCCCTCGTTCATCGAGGTCAACTCGGACCGGGCGCAGCATTGGCTCTCGGTGGGCGCACAGCCCACCGATCCGGTCCGGCGGATCCTTGAGATCACCGGTGACTGGCAGAAGTTCAAGGGCCTGCCCGGTGCCGAGGGCACGCTGCGGACCGCCGAGGCCAAGCCGGACAAGAAGCAAGCCTTCGCCGCGGCCGTTGCCGAGACGCTGAAGGCTGCCGAGGCCAAGCCGGACAAGGGCAAGGCGCGCAAGCCCGCGGCCGGGGCGGACACCGCGAAGGCCAAGGACACCAAGGCGGCATCAGGCAAGGCGGCCAAGGCGGACGGCAAGCAGGCGGACGGCAAGCGCGCGGGCGCGGGCAAGTCCGCTAAGGGCGCCCAGGCCCGTGCCGCCTCAGCTGACGACGGTGCGGCCGGCGCGGATGCCGCGGCCAAGGACAGCGCGGCGGCCGACGCGGATGCCACAGCCTCCGATGCCAGCACCTCCGCCAAGGATGCCGCTCCAGCCGAGGACGCCGCCTCCGCCAAGGACGCTGCTCCGGCTAAGGATGCCGCTCCAGCCGAGGATGCCGCTCCAGCCGAGGACGCCGCCCCAGCCGCGGCGGCAGCGGCCGCCGGTGGCAAGCAGGACAGCGAGGCGTGAGAGGTGCTCGAGGAGGCTCTTGAGCACCTGGTGAAGGGCATCGTCGATCATCCCGACGATGTCCAGGTGAACAGCCACGGCCTGCGCCGGGGCCGGGTCCTGGAGGTGCGGGTGCACCCGGACGATCTCGGTAAGGTCATCGGCCGCGGCGGCCGGACGGCCCGAGCCCTGCGGACGGTCATCGGATCGCTGGCGGGCGGGCGTTATGTCCGTGTCGACCTGCTGGATGTGGACGAGGTCCGTTAGCTGAGCAGGCAACTGGATGTCGGCCGGGTGGGCCGGCCGCACGGCATCCGCGGCGAGGTCTCGGTCGAGGTCCGGACCGACGATCCGGACCGGCGTTTCGCCGCGGGCTCGGTACTGGGCACCGATCCCCCGGCGGCCGGGCCGCTGACGGTCGTGTCCGCGCGCTGGCACAGCGGGCGCCTGCTGGTCACCTTCGCTGGGATCGCCGACCGGACCATGGCTGAGCCGCTGCGCGGCGTCTGGCTAACGGTGGACGCCGCGCAGGTCACCGCTCCGGAGGATCCCGACGAGTTCCACGATCACCAGCTGGTCGGGCTCACCGTGGTCACCGCTGCCGGGGAACCGGTCGGCGTCGTCACCGACGTGCGCCATCACGGCCAGGACCTGCTGGTGATCGAGCCGGAGCCCGGCTCGCGCCGCAGCGGCGAGATACTGGTCCCCTTCGTGGCCGCGATCGCAGTGGACGTGGACGTGGCCGGCGGCCGGCTGGTGATCGATCCGCCAGCGGGCCTGCTGGATCTGGCGGTGGCTGGCCCGGCTGCCCCCGCTGACCTGACTGCCCCCGCTGACCCCGCTGACCCTGCTGCCCCCGCTGGCAGGGCTGCCCTGGCTGACCCGGCTGGCCCCGCTGGCCCGGATGGCCGCGCCTCCCGCGAGGGTTCCCCTGGCGGGAGCGCCCGCCCCGGCCGCGGCAGGGGGTGACCTGCGGTGCGCATCGATATCATCACGATCTTCCCCGAGTACTTCGGCCCGCTGCGGGTCTCGCTGCTCGGCAAGGCGGCGGAGCGCGGGATCGTCCAGCTCACCGTGCACGACCTGCGCACATGGGCGCACGACATCCACCGGACCGTGGACGACACGCCCTTTGGCGGCGGGCCTGGGATGGTCATGATGCCCGGCCCCTGGGGTGAGGCGCTCGATGCGGTGACCGGCGCGTCGCCAGGAGCCCGGCTGGTGGTGCCCACTCCGGCCGGCGTCCCCTTCCGGCAGGAGATGGCCACCGCGTACGCGGGGCAGGACCATCTCGTCTTCGCATGTGGCCGGTACGAGGGGATCGACGCCCGGGTCATCGAGGATGCCCGGAGCCGGCTGGCCGTCGACGAGGTCAGCGTGGGCGACTACGTGCTCTCCGGCGGCGAGCCCGCCGCCCTGGTCATGATCGACGCGGTGGCGAGGCTGCTGCCCGGCGTGCTCGGGAACAGCGGGTCCGCGGCCGACGACTCCTTCGGGGCCGGCGCCGGGCCCATGGCCGGCCTGCTGGAAGGCCCCGTCTTCACCAGGCCGCGGGTCTGGCGCGGGCGCGGGATCCCGGACGTCTTGCTGTCCGGGGATCACGGGGCCATCGCGCGCTGGCGGAGGGACGAGGCGCTGCGCCGCACGGCCGCCTACCGCCCCGATCTGGTGGCGGGAATCGACCCCGGCGCCCTGGACACACGCGACCGGCAGGTGCTGGCGGAGGCTGGCTTTCCGGTTTGGGGCGAAGATATGGCACACTGAAACCCGCCCCGTGCTAGCTCACCGAGCGCAAGCTCACCGAGCGGAGCGCTTCCCGGCGCTGCAGGGCCAGGGCTTCAGGATTACCGAAAGACAGCTCAGACCGGACTGCACGCGCCCGCCCGTGCGCGCGTGAAGATCAATTGAGGAACGCCAGTCATGCACACCGTGATCACCGACTTGGAGCAGGCCCAGATCCGCTCCGATATCCCGGACTTCCGGCCGGGAGACACAATCAAGGTGCACGTCCGGGTGGTCGAGGGCAGCCGGTCCAGGATCCAGGTCTTCCAGGGTGTGGTCATCCGGCGCCAGGGCGGCGGGGCGAGGGAGACCTTCACCGTCCGCAAGATCAGCTACGGCGTGGGCGTGGAGCGCACCTTCCCCGTCCACAGCCCGTCGATCGACAAGATCGAGGTGGTCAGCCGCGGCCGGGTGCGCCGGGCCAAGCTCTACTACCTGCGTTCCCTGCGCGGCAAGCGGGCCCGGATCAGGGAGCGGCGCGAGACGCCAGCGCGCTAGCACGCGAGACGCCAGCGCACCAGCAACCGCAGGGTGCAGCGGCGGTCGCGGATGCCCGGCCACGGCGGGAGGTCGCGGATGCCCGGCCACGACGCGACAGATACCGCTGCCCGGGACCAGGACAGCGGGGTGGCGCGCGTCCGGCCCGGGCGCCGGCTGCTGCTCAATCTGCTCCTGCTCACCGCCCTGGCGATCCTGTTCACGGTCCCGACCAGGGCGTTCGTGGCACAGGCGTTCCGGGTCCCCACCGGGTCCATGGCCAACACGCTGCGCCCCGGCGACCGGGTGCTGGTCAGCAGGCTCGTGTATCACCTCAGGGGCATCCACCGGGGGGACATCATCGTGTTCAGCGGCACCGGGTCCTGGGGGCCGTCGCCAGCGCGGATGGGCAGCCCGCTGGACCGCTGGTTCCGTGACACGCTGACGGCGGCTGGCCTGGCGAGCAGCGGGACCGACTACATCAAGCGGGTCATCGGCCTCCCGGGTGACCATGTGGCCTGCTGCAACGCACGCGGGCTCATCACCGTCAACGGGATCCCGCTGCGCGAGGGGGATTACCTGTTCCCCGGCGAGCGGCCGTCCAGCCTGCCCTTCCAGGTAACCGTGCCGCCTGGCCGGCTCTGGGTGATGGGCGACCACCGGGCGGACTCGGAGGACTCGCGCGACCACCCGCAGGACCCCGGGGACGGGACCGTGCCTGAGAGCGCGGTGGTGGGCCGGGCCTTCCTGGTCCTCTGGCCACCCTCCCAGCTGGGCACCCTCCCCATTCCCGGCACCTTCTCCCAGCCGGCCCTGGCGCACCGGAGCCCGGCGCCGGCACCGGGCCGCGTCCGCGTCGCAGCGCTGCGTGCCCGGAGATAGGCTCGTTCCGATGAACGAGGAGCGGGGCACGCGCGACGACCACCGTGCCCAGGCCGATCAGGGCACCGGCCTGGGCGCTCCCGGTGGACACCAGGCCGGCCCGGCTCTGGGGCACGGTGGCGGCGCCCCCGGACTGGCGGGATCCGGCAGCCAGCCGGGCGCCGGCGGCCGGGACGGTGCCGGGGGGATCGGCAGGGCCGCCCCGCCCGGCCAGCGGCCCGCGAAAAAGCGTGCGAAGAGCAGGTCATGGTGGATCGAGCTGCCGGTCCTGCTGGCGTTCGCACTGGTGCTGGCCCTGGTCATCAAGACGTTCGTGGTCCAGGCGTTCTTCATCCCCTCATCGTCGATGGAGAACACCCTCGACATCGGCGACAAGGTGCTCGTCAACAAGATGGTCTACGACTTCCGCCCCATCCACCGGGGCGACATCGTGGTCTTCAACGGGGAGGGCTCCTGGGACCCGGTGACGTCCCAGACCGCGAGCCCGCCGGTGCGGCTGTGGCACGCGATCATCGGCCTGTTCGGCACCGCCCCGGGGGTGCACGACTACATCAAGCGCGTGATCGGGGTACCCGGCGATCATGTGGCGTGCTGTGATGCGCAGGGCCGGGTGACGGTCAACGGCGTGCCGCTGAACGAGAGGTCCTACCTCTATCCGGGCAACGCTCCGTCCACGGTCAGGTTCAGCATCACGGTGCCGCCCGGCCGCCTGTGGGTGATGGGCGATCACCGCAGCGTGTCGTATGACTCCCGCGGGCACATGGCCGATCCGGGCGACGGCACCATCCCGGAGGACCGGGTCGTGGGGCGCGCATTCGTGATCGTCGCCCCGGTCAGCAGGTGGCGGGTGCTGTCGGTCCCGGCCACCTTCGACCAGCCCCGGCTGGCCGCGGCCGGCCCGCCAGCGGCGGCCGGCCCGGCCGCGCTGCCCGTCATGTCCGGCCCGGCGGCCGCGGCCGTGCCGCTGGGGCTGGGGCTGGCGGGCGCGTTCCCGCTCACCTGGTTCCAAGTGAGGGTGCGGCGGCGGGTCGCCAGGTCGCTGCGGGGCTCCCGGCGGCGCGGGAGCGGGTGACGTCATGCTGGTCCCCCCGGTGCGGCATCCTGGCTATACCCCGCGGCGTGCGGCGGGCCTGACCGGGTACGAGCGGGTGCTCGCCCGGGCCGGCTTCGTGCAGGTAGCGGGGATCGACGAGGCGGGCCGCGGTGCCTGCGCCGGCCCCCTGGTGGTAGCGGCCGTCATGCTGGATCCCCGCCGGAGGTCCGTCATCGGCGATATCGCGGACTCCAAGTCGCTGACGGCGGCCGCCCGGGAGGAAGCGTACGAACAGGTGATGGCGCTGGCCCAGGCCTGGCACGTCGTTGTCATACCGCCGGGGGAGATCGACCGGACAGGCCTGCACGTGTGCAACATCGCCGGAATGCGCCGGGCGCTGGCCGGCCTGTGCCCGCAGCCGCAGTACGTGCTCACCGACGGTTTCCCGGTGCGCGGGCTGGGCGTGCCAGCGCTGGCCATGTGGAAGGGGGACGAGGTGGCCGCGTGCGTGGCCGCGGCCTCGGTCGTTGCCAAGGTCACCAGGGACCGGCTCATGCGCGACCTGCACGTGCGCTACCCGGTGTACGGGTTCGCCCGGCACAAGGGATATTCCACACCAAGTCACATGCGGGCGCTCACCGCCCACGGGCCGTGCCCCGAGCACCGGCGCTCCTTCGCTAACGTCGGTGGCCTGGCTCGTGATCTGGCGGGCCCGGAGGCCGGGGAGCCCGTGAGCCCGGAGGCCGGCGAACTGGTAGACCCGGAGACCGGCGATCTGATGGGCCCGGAGGCTGGGGAGCCGGTGAGCCTGGGGACTGGCGATCCGGTGGGCCTGGAGGACAGCGATCCCGTGCGCCTGGAGACCGGTGACCTTACGGACCTGGAGAATTGACCTATGGTTGATCTCATCCGGGCCGTAGCTCCCGTCGCTGCCTGATCGGAGTTGTGCATGAGCGCGGAGGACCTCGAGAAGTACGAAACCGAGATGGAGCTGCAGCTCTATCGCGAGTACCGGGACGTGGTCAAGCTCTTCACCCATGTGGTGGAGACCGAGCGGCGGTTCTACCTGACCAATAACGTCGAGCTGAACGTCCGCACCGCCGACAACGGCGAGGTCTTCTTCGAGGTCACGATGCAGGACGCATGGGTGTGGGACATGTACCGCCCCGCCCGTTTTGTGAAGAACGTCAGGGTCGTCACGTTCAAGGACGTCAACGTGGAGGAGCTGGCCCAGAGCGATCTGGAGCTGCCCGACCCCCAGTAGGCGGCGGCGCAGCGCCGGAGTTGCGGGAACCGCTCCAGATCCGCGGGCGCTGCGTCGGCTCCGTAGCCGCTGGCCGGATCTGCGGGCGTCGTCCCGGTATGCCGGCGACCTGCCCGGTGGCAGCTGGCTGGCCTGCCGTGGCCGGGACCGCACTGGACGCGGCTGCGCGCATCTGCTGATCCCCCAGGCCTGCTGCGCGCGATCCCACGCCTCGTGCGCGCCCGCTGGGGGTCCCGCGCGCTGCCCCCGCCGCTGCCAGGCCGCAGACCCCGTCCATCGATAGCCGCAGACCCCCGTCCCATCAAAGCAAGCGGCAGGGACAAACGGCTCCCGCCGTCCACATCGGGGTCCGGCCTTCCACAGCGGGACAACTGGCCGCGCGGCCCTGCCGTCATCCGGGCAGCGTCGTTGGTGGAGGTGGTGATCCGTGAACGCCAAGGACGACTTGGGACGGCGGGGCGAGCAGGCGGCGGTGGAGTACCTGGAAAGTGCCGGGTTACGGATCCTCGACCGCAACTGGCGGTGCGCGGAAGGCGAGATCGACATCGTGGCCGCCGAGGGCCGGGTGCTGGTGATCTGCGAGGTCAAGACCCGTTCCGGCACCGGCTACGGCAGCCCGCTCGAGGCGATCACCCGGAGCAAGCGCGCCCGGCTGCGGCGGCTGGCGATCCGGTGGCTGGTCGCGCACGGGGTGCTCTTCGACGAAGTGCGCATCGACGTGATCGGACTGGTCCGGGACGAGTCCGGTCATTACCAGCTCGAGCATGTGCGGGGGGTGGGCTAGGTGCCGGTCGCGCGTACCCATTCCATCGCCCTGGTCGGCGTGGAGGGCCATCCGGTCGAGATCGAGAGCGACATCGAGAACGGGCTGCCCGGGCTGCTGCTCGTCGGCCTGCCCGACACCGCGCTGCGCGAGGCGCGCGACCGGATCCGGGCCGCCATCGTCAACAGCGGTGAGCAGTGGCCGCAGCGGCGGATCACGGTCGGGCTCTCCCCGGCCAGCCTCCCGAAACGCGGCAGCGGCTTCGACCTCGGTATAGCTGTTTCAGTCCTTGCCGCCGCCGGCACGGTTCCGGTCGCCGCCATCGAGGGGGTCACCTTCCTGGGTGAGCTAGGGCTGGACGGGCGTCTGCGGCCAGTCTGTGGGGTTCTTCCAGCCGTGGCAGGCGCGGCGGCTGCCGGTTTCCGCAAGGTCGCCGTCCCGGAGGCGAGCGCGCCGGAGGCGGCCCTGGTGCCGGGGCTGGCGGTGCTGGGCTCGCCGACCCTCGGTGCCCTGCTCGCCTGGCTGCGGGGGGAGCGTGAGACGGGGCAAGAGGTCACGGTGCGGATGTCGGGCAATGGCGCTGGGGTTCAGACGGGGCAGCCAGCCAGCCCGGCCGCCGTCGGCCCGTCGCGGACAGCGGGGCCGCCCAGTCCCTCGGGCCAGGTGAGCAGTCGTCCTGACCTGGCCGATGTGCTCGGGCAGCCCGCCGCTCGCCGCGCAGCCGAAATCTGCGCGGCCGGCGGGCACCATCTCTCGCTGCTCGGGCCACCGGGCGTCGGCAAGACCATGCTGGCCGAGCGGATCCCGACCATCATGCCTGGCCTGGACCGCCCGGCCGCGCTCGAAGTCACCGCGATCCACTCCGTGGCGGGGACCTTGCCGCCGGGCAGCCCGCTGATCGCCCAGCCCCCTTACTGCGCGCCCCATCACACAGCGACCAAGGCGGCGATTGTCGGCGGCGGCAGCGGCATCATCCGCCCCGGGGCGGCGTCCCTCGCCCACCGTGGCTGCCTGTTCCTTGACGAAGCGCCCGAATTCGGGCGCGATGTACTGGATGCCCTGCGGCAGCCGCTGGAGTCGGGGGAGGTGGTGGTCGCCCGGCTGGGGCTGACCGCTCGCTTCCCGGCCCGGTTCACACTGGTGCTCGCGGCCAATCCTTGCCCCTGCGCCAAGGGCCCGGGTTCGGCGATGGGCTGTACCTGCTCTTCGACAGAACGGCGGCGCTATCAGGCGCGGCTGTCCGGGCCGCTGCTGGATCGCGTGGACGTCAAGGTCGAGTTCCTGCCGGTGAGCCGCGCCGAGCTGCTCAGTGACCGGGGCTTCGCCGAGCCGAGTTCGGTGGTGGTGAAACGGGTGGAGGCCGCGCGAGGCCGGGCCGCCGCCCGGCTCAGGCACACTCCATGGCGGCTCAACGCGGGGATTCCAGGTAGCGAGCTACGCCGCAGCTTCGCGCCAGGACCAGGGGCGTTGGCCCCGCTGGAACGGGCCATGGACCTCGGTGAGATCAGCGCCCGCGGGGTGGACAGGGTGATCCGGGTCGCCTGGACGCTGGCCGATCTCGCAGGTGTTACCAGGCCCACCGTCGAGGAGACCAGCTACGCGCTGGGCCTGTGGCTGGGGGTGGGGCGGTGAGCGAGGTCAGCGGGGAGGAGCGGCTGGCCCGGGCCGCTCTCACCTGCGTGGCCGAGCCCGGTGATCCGGTCATGGGCGGCCTGCTGCGCGCCTGCACAGCGGCCGAGATCGTGGCCGCGCTCGTCCGGGGACGGATGCCGGTAGCAGCTGCCGGCCGGCCCGCGGCCGCCGGGCCGGACCTCGACTACCTGCCGGGGCTGGGCCGGGACTGCCTGCCGGAACCGGGCGGGGAAGGCCTGCCGCGACTGGGGCGGGCGCTGGCCAGGTGGGCCGGGCGGCTGGGTGAGGCCCCGGCGGAGACCACCCTGGACGCCTGGCGGCGGGAGGGGATCAGGCTGATCTGCCCGGGGGACCCCGAGTGGCCGAGCCAGCTCGACGTGCTGGGCGATGCCCGCCCGTGGGGGCTGTGGGTGCGGGGAAGCGGGGACCTGCGTTACGCGTGCCTGCGCTCGGTGTCGATCGTGGGCACCAGGTCGGTGACCGCCTACGGGTCGCACGTGTGTACCGAGATGACGATGACCCTGGCCGAGCGGGGGTGGACGGTCGTCTCCGGTGGGGCGTTCGGCGTCGACGGCTGCGCACACCGTGCTGCGATGAGGGCCGGCGGGGTGACGGTCGCCGTCTTCGCCTGCGGCGTCGATCGTGACTACCCGGAGGGCCACCACGGGCTCTTCTGCGAGATCCGCGTGAAGGGAACGACCATCAGCGAGTGGCCGCCCGGCCGGATGCCCACCCGTCCCGGTTTCCTGGTCCGCAACCGGGTGATCGCCGCGCTCAGCCGTGGCACCGTCGTGGTGGAGGCGGCGCTGCGTAGCGGCGCGCTGAACACCGCCCGCCACGCCTGTGACCAGGGACGGCCGCTGATGGCGGTGCCGGGGCCTGTGACCTCGGCGGTGTCGGCGGGCTGCCACGAGATCATCCGTGACTGGGGTGCCGTCTGCGTGACCGGCGCCCAGGACGTGATGGAGGTCATCGCGTTCCCCGGTGATGAGCCGCCAGGCCGTGCCCGCGGACCGGTGCTGCCGCGTGACGCGCTCGACCCGGTGACACGCCGGGTGCTGGAAGCGGTCCCTGGCCGGGCCGGGCGCGGCCCGGCCAGGGTCGCGGTGATGGCGGGCGTCGGTTTTGACACGGTCATGCGCTGCCTTGGTGCCCTCGCGGCCGCGGGCTTCGTCGAGCGCTGTGACCGTGGCTGGCGGCTGCGCCGCGGTGGCCCGGCTGGCCAGGTGCGGCGGCCGGGCGGGGACGCGGCACAGCCGTGACCGCTGGTTGCCCGCACGGCTGCCCGCAGGCCCGCGGGCTCTCCTGCCCGGCGGGGTCTCGCAGGACACGCTGGCGCGCGGGCCCGCCTTGCCGTGACCGCACCTTCCGGTGCCGCAAACTGGGTCCATGGAGGTGCCAGAGCGCGGGCCGGGCCGGGTGAGGCCCGAACGCGGGCCGGGCAAGCAGCCGCCGGAGCGCGGGCCGGGCCAGCCGCTGACAGAGCGCGACCCGGGCAAGCAGCGGCCGGAGCGGGGGCCGGGCCAGCCGCTGACAGAGCGCGACCCGGCCGAGCCGCTGCCGGAGCGGATGCAGGCAGCCCTGGATGGATTCGGGCGCCACCTCGCAGCGGAACGCGGGCTGTCCCCGCACACGGTCCGCGCCTATCTCGGCGACGTCCGGTCCCTGCTGGCGCACGCGGCGCGCGGCGGCGTCACCACGCCGGACGGGCTCGACATCACCGTCTTGCGGCGCTGGCTGGCCAGCCAGCATGGCACTGGCCGCGCCCGCGCCACGCTGGCCCGCCGGGCCGCCGCCGCCCGCACGTTCACGGCGTGGGCCTGTACCGGTGGCTGGCTCAGCCGCGATCCCGGCCCGCTGCTCGGGACGGCGAGGATCCGCCGCCGCCTGCCCCAGGTGCCGCGCCAGGATCAGATGGCCGCCGTCCTGGCCGCGGCCGGGGCCGTGCCAGCCAGCGGTGACCGCAGCGGCGGTGACCGCGGCGGCGATGGCAGGGACGGCGGTGCCAACGGCAGCGGCGGCCCGGGCGGCGGGCGCGGGCCGGGGGCGGAACTGGCCCTGCGTGACGCCGCGATCATGGAACTGCTCTATGCGACCGGCATCCGGGTGAGCGAACTCTGTGGCCTCGACATCGACGATCTGGACGAGGGGCGGAACACGGTCCGGGTGTTCGGCAAGGGCGGCCGGGAACGCACGGTGCCCGTCGGGCTGCCGGCGATCCGGGCGGTGGCCGCCTGGCGGCGGGCTGGCCGGCCGGTGCTGGCCGTGCCGGGCAGCGGCCCCGCCCTGTTCCTCGGGGCGCGGGGCGGCCGCCTCGATCCCCGGACCGCCCGGCGGGTCGTGCACGCCCGTCTGGCGGCAGTGTCCGGTGTGCCCGAATCCGGGCCGCACGGGCTGCGGCATGCCGCCGCTACCCACCTGCTGGAAGGTGGCGCCGATCTGCGGAGTGTCCAGGAGATCCTCGGTCATGCCTCCCTGGCGAGCACGCAGATCTACACCCACGTTTCGGTCGAGCGGCTCACAGCCGCCTACCGCCAGGCCCACCCCCGGGCGTAGCCGGCGCTGGGCTGACGGCCCGGCCGCCGGGAACGGGTAGACTGGGGCACGGTCGGGAAGGTCCGTGCGCCGCAGCGCGCGGCCTCCGGCCAAATTCGCGCGTCCGCCTGCCGCAAGGCAGATCCGGCCGGACTTCCGGTGGGCGCACCTCATCGGTCTGCGGGTCCTTTACCGCAGTGAGGGTGCGCACGGGCGCCAGGACCAACCGAGCGCGCTCGTGCCCCGAGGGCATGGCGCACAACAGGAAGGGGACACCGGCATGACACCGGTCGTCACCATGCGGCAGCTTCTTGAGAGCGGCGTCCACTTCGGGCACCAGACCCGTCGCTGGAACCCGAAGATGAAGCGGTTCATCTTCGCCGAGCGCAACGGCATCTACATCATCGACCTGCAGCAGTCGCTGGACTTCATCGACCGCGCCTATGAGTTCATCAGGGAGACGGTCGCCCACGGCGGGACCGTTCTCTACGTCGGCACCAAGAAGCAGGCCCAGGAGGCGATCGCCGAGCAGGCGCGCCGGGTGGGGATGCCGTTCGTCAACCAGCGCTGGCTGGGCGGCATGCTGACCAACTTCGCCACCGTCTACAAGCGGCTGCAGCGTCTCAAGGAGCTCGACGAGCTCGACTTCGAAGACGTGGCGAGCTCCGGCATGACCAAGAAGGAACTCCTGCACCTGCGCCGCGAGCGGGACAAGCTCGACCGTTCCCTCGGTGGCATCAAGGACATGGCACGCACCCCGAGCGCCCTGTGGGTGGTGGACACCAAGAAGGAGCACATCGCCGTCAGCGAGGCACGCAAGCTCGGTATCCCGGTGATCGCCATCCTCGACACCAACTGCGACCCGGACGAGGTCACCTACCCGATCCCCGGCAACGACGACGCGATCCGCAGCGTTTCCCTGCTCACGCGCGTCGTGGCCGACGCCGTCGCGGACGGCCTGATGGCACGGGCCGCGTCCGCGGACGGCGAGGACAAGCCGGCCGCCTCGGCGGGCCCCGGCGAGCTCGGCACCGAGGAACCGCTGGCGGAATGGGAGCGCGAGCTGCTCCAGCATGCCGACAGCGCCGCCCGAGCGGCCGGTCCGGCCCCTGACGCCACCGCCGCCGAGGCAGGTGCCGGGGCCGATGCCACCGCTGAGGCGGCCGGGGCCGGCGCGGAGGCCGGCGGGGTCACCGCTGAGGCAGGTGCCGGGGCCGATGCCATCGCTGAGGCGGCCGGGGCCGGTGCGGAGGCCGGCGGGGTCACCGCTGAGGCAGGTGCCGGGGCCGGCCCAGAGGCCAACGGGGCGGCCGCTGAGGCCGACGGGGCCAGCCCGGAGGCCGCCGCAGATGAGACCGCGGCAGAGGCGGGGACCGAGGCCGGGGCCAGGGCCGGGGAAGCCGGTGACCGCGCATAGCAGGCCGTGGCCGGCGGCCCGCCAGGGAGCCGCCCGGCTCCAGGCCGCTTGCGCACAGACGCGCTGACTGACCAGAAGCGAGAGAAGAGGAAATGGCGAACTTCACCGCCGCGGATGTGAAGCGGCTACGCGACGCGACGGCCGCGGGGATGCTCGACTGCAAGAACGCGCTTGAGGAGGCCGGTGGCGACTTCGACGCCGCGGTCGAGCTCCTGCGCGTGAAGGGCGTCAAGGACGTCGGGAAGCGGGCCGGCCGGACCGCGAGCAACGGGCTTGTCACCGCGGTGCTGGATGGCACCAGCGCAGGGGTCCTCGTCGAGCTGAACTGCGAGACCGACTTCGTGGCCAAGACCGAGCTCTTCCAGCAGGTGGCGGCCGACATCGCCGCCGCCGCGCTGGCGCACCGGCCCGCTGACCGGCTGGCGCTGCTGGGCGTGGAGGTCCGCCCCGGCGCGACGGCCCAGCAGCTCATCGACGAGGCGGGTGCCTCGCTGAAGGAGAAGCTGGAGCTCGGCCGGTATGCCCTGCTCGAGGGCGGCTATGTGGCCAGCTACCTGCACCGTTCCGACCGTTCCCTGCCGCCGACCCTGGGCGTGCTCGTCCAGCTCGACGCTCCGGCCGAGGAGACGGGCAAGGATGTCGCGCAGCAGGTGGCGGCGATGCGCCCGCAGTATGTGACCCGCGACCAGGTGCCCGCCGACGTGGTCGAGCACGAGCGGCGCATCGCGGAGCAGATCACTCGCGAGGAAGGCAAGCCCGAGCAGGCGATCGGCAAGATTGTCGAGGGCAGGCTGGGCGCGTTCTTCAAGGACGTGGTGCTCACCGAGCAGGCGTTCGTGAAGGACCCGAAGAAGACCATCAAGCAGCTGCTGTCGGAGCAGGGCGTCACCGTACAGGCGTTCGCCCGGTTCCAGGTGGGCCAGGCCGGCTGAGGCGCCCCACGGGGGGCAGATGGCTTGCCTGTTGGTGTCTTCGCCGAGGCGGAGAGGGGTAACGTCGTGCGGACGGCGCATGAAAAGCAGGCGCAAGCCAGCCCGCCGGTCCTGCGAGGGCCGGGCTGGGCGGGCAGGAACCCACGGGAGCCACAGTGATAGAGGAGATCCTCTTCGGGGCCGAGGAGAAGATGGAGAAGGCCGTCGCGGTCGCCAAGGAGGAGTTCAGTGTCATCCGGACCGGCCGCGCCCACCCGGCCATGTTCGGCAAGATCACGGCCGAGTACTACGGCACCCAGACCCCGGTCAACCAGCTGGCGTCGTTCCACATCCCCGAGCCGCGGATGGTCGTGATCCAGCCATTCGACAAGTCGTCGCTGGCCGCGATCGAGAAGGCGATCCGCAACAGTGACCTCGGGGTGAACCCGTCGAACGACGGCGCGATCATCCGGGTGGTCTTCCCCGAGCTCTCCGAGGAGCGCAGGCGGGAGTACATCAAGATCGCGCGGCACAAGGCGGAGGACGGCCGGGTGGCGATCCGTAACATCCGCAGGAATACCAAGGACTCACTGGACAAGCTGGTCAAGAGCGGCGACGCGGGTGAGGACGAGGTCCACCGGGCGGAGCGGGAACTCGACGATCTCACCCACACCTACGTGGGGCAGGTGGACGAGCTGCTCAAGCACAAGGAAGCCGAGCTCCTCGAGGTCTGAGGTGCCAGCGGACGGAGCTGCCGACCCGGCGGAGGCGGGGAAGGACGGCACCACGGGCGCCCGCTCCCCGGCCCGGGCCGGCCGGAACCTCCCGGCCGCGGTGGCGGTCGGGCTGCTGCTCGGCGGTCTCGCCATCGTCACCCTGTTCACGCTGAAGGCCACCTTCCTCGTGTACGTGGCCGCCGCGGTCGGGATCGCGCTGTGGGAGCTGTCCCGGGCCCTCGGGACGCGGGACATCCACCTGCCGCTGGTCCCGCTGGCCGCGGGCAGCGCCGCGGCGATCGCGCTGGCGTACTGGTGGAGCGGCCGCGCCCTGGTGGCGGGCCTGGCCCTGACCATGATCGCGATCCTGGCCTGGCGCCTGCCGGGCGGCACGGCCGGCTACCTGCGGGACGTGACCGCCGGTGCCTTCGCGCTCGGTTACCTGTCGCTGATGGCCAGCTTCGTCGCGCTCATGCTCGCCGCGCCCGACGGATCACGGCGCGTCCTGGTCTTCCTCATCCTGGTCGTGTGCAGCGACGTCGGCGGCTACGCCACCGGCGTCCTCATCGGGCGCCACCTGATGGTCCCGGTGATCAGCCCGAAGAAGACCTGGGAGGGGTTCGCGGGCTCGGCGCTGGCCTGCGCGGCGGCCGGTGCCATCATGCTGCCGCTCCTGCTGCACGGAGCGGCCTGGCAGGGGCTCCTGGTGGGCATCGGCGCGCTCCTGGCGGCCACACTCGGGGATCTCACCGAATCGATGATCAAGCGGGACCTGGAGATCAAGGATATGGGCACGGTCCTGCCCGGCCATGGTGGCGTCCTCGACCGGATCGACTCCCTGGCGCTCGCCGCGCCCGTGGTGTGGCTGCTCCTGCTCGTCTTCGTGCCGGTGGCGGGCCACCACTGACCGCTGGCGGCCCACCGCTGAAAGGCAGGTCATCATCGGCATCGTCGTGGCCTGGACCCGCGGCTACATCACCGCCGGCCTGGTCAAGGGCGTGCTCTCCGCCCTGCTGGCGATATTCCTCTGGTTCCTCCCCCTGCTCGGAGTCAGCCTCCACCTGCACTAGGCCGCGGGCTCAGCGCCCAACGACCCAGCTGCGGCGCTGCGCTGCGAGGTGGGTGATCAGGCTGGTGGCGCCGCGCTCCTTGGCCAGCTGCCGCTCCCGCTCGCTGATCGGCAGGATCCACAGCCACCGGACGGGCTCGGAGGCGAAGGAGAACCCGGACAGGTCGGGCACGTCAGGACCGATCAGCTGGCCCGGGTCGTCGAGCAGCAGCACCCCCTCGTTCCCGCCGCCCAGGGGGAAGGTGGCGGGCTCGTGGTACCAGCGGATGCTGTGGCCGGCGCCGAACCAGGTGACGGCCCGCCAGGGGTACTGGGCCAGCCACAGGAAGATGCGGGCCACCTCCGGGCTGGGCAGGGTGGTGGCGATCGCGAGCTCGATCCGCGCGCAGCCGCCGGGATCCTCCATCACCTGCTCGACCACGGGCATGCGCTGGCAGCTCATGCCGATCGTGGACAGCACTGTGTAGGGACGCTGCTCGGTGGGCGGGCGCTCGGAGACCCCTACCACGGGCTGCTTGCCGCCGCCGACGTCCCAGTACCGCGCGCCGGGCCCCAGCCGGGCGAGCAGGTGGCCCAGCATGGACTGCTGGAAACCGGCCCACGAATCGTCACGCTGGCGCCAGCGCCAGAACGTCGTCGCCCGGTCGGCCCGTGGCCCCAGCCCTTCCATCGCGTCATCGAGTGACCAGCCGAACGGGCTCTGGCCCAGCACGTCACGGCTGTAGCCGGGCATCCCCCGGGACATGTCGGACCAGCCGGGGATGACGGCCAGCAGCTGGCCGCCCTCGATGATGGCGACCCCGTCGCCCTCCTCGAACCAAAGGGCGCGCAGCGCCCGGGCGTCGATGGGTGGCCTGCCGCCGGGGTGCTTGGTGTGGCCGGCGGGCATGAGCGGCGCCCGGCCGGCGTCGAGCCGCGACAGGTCGGTCATCGCGGGCGCCTGCTGGTGGTTGGCGATCCACGCGGCGCCCACGATGGCGTCGGTATCGTGCAGGTAGGCGGCGGTCGTGGCGCCGTCGTACTCGACCACCACCCGGCGGCTGCCGTAGGGGCTCTCGCTGTCCAGCAGGATTCCCGGCTGTCCGGCGTGCGCGGCCAGCCGGGAGCCGCCTGAGCCCTTGCGCAACGTTGCCATGTGCCGCAATCTACTGACTGGCCGCAGGTCATGACTGCGTGCTGCCAGATATTCTTCAGGTTGTCGCGGCCAGCGCCCAGTCCTGACCCCCGAACGGAGCATCGTTGCCCGGCACCCGAACCCGCCCCCCACGCCACCTGGCCGATCTCGACCCGCCCGCGCGCCGGGCGGCCGCCGCCGAGCTGGGCGGTGAGCCCTTCCGGGGCGACCAGCTCGCCCGCCACTACTTCGCCCGGCTGACCGACGACCCGGACGAGATGACCGACCTGCCCGCGGCCACCCGGGCCGAGCTCGCCGCCGCGTTGCTGCCGCGGCTGCTCACCGCCGAGCGCGAGCAGTCCTGCGACCGCGGGATGACCCGTAAGACCCTGTGGCGCACGTTCGACGGCGCCTATGTGGAGTCGGTCCTCATGCGCTACCCGGGGCGCGTGACCATGTGCGTGTCGTCGCAGGCCGGCTGCGGGATGGCCTGCCCGTTCTGCGCCACCGGCCAGGCCGGGCTGACCAGGAACCTGTCCGCCGCCGAGATCGTCGCGCAGGTGGTGTCGGGGGCGCGGGCGCTGGCCCGGGGCGAGGTTCCCGGCGGGCCCGGCCGGGTCTCCAACGTGGTGTTCATGGGCATGGGCGAGCCGCTCGCGAACTACCCGCAGGTCATCACCGCCCTGCGCCGGCTCACCGAGCCGGTGCCCGATGGGCTGGGCATCTCCCAGCGGTCGGTCACCGTTTCCACCGTCGGCCTGGTCCCGGCCATCCGGCGGCTCACCGCCGAGCGGCTTGGCGTGACCCTGGCGGTGTCGCTGCATGCGCCCGACGATGAGCTTCGCGACGAGCTGGTGCCCGTGAACAGGCGGTGGCCGGTGGCCGAGGTGCTGGGCGCCGCCTGGGAGTACGCGGGCGCCACCGGCCGCCGGGTGTCGATCGAGTATGCGATGATCGGGGACGTCAACGATCAGCTCTGGCGGGCCGGGGCGCTGGCGCGCCTGCTCAGCGGCCGGCTGGCGCACGTCAACCTGATCCCGCTCAACCCGACGCCGGGCTCACGGTGGACCGCCTCCACCCCGGCCGCGACCAGGGACTTCGTGGCGGCGCTTGAGGAACAGCGGATACCGGTGACGGTCCGCGACACCCGCGGCCGCGAGATCGACGGGGCCTGTGGCCAGCTGGCGGCGAACACCAGGAACATGCCGAACGGAACCAGCGGTGTGCTCACCCTCGCACCGCCGGCGCCGCGGCGGGCCGGCCAGTAGCGTTGCCGGTCATGGCCGGGAAGGACGTCTTCGCGCGGGGCGGCCGCGCGGTGGCCTGGCGGCTGGTGCACCGGCTCTGGCGAGGCGCCCAGTGGGCGGGCACGATCACCGCGGGCACCCCGTCCGCGCGGGCGTTCGCCTCGTTCGGCCCGGGCTCGGTGATCGGTTTCCCCACCGGCGCCCTGTACGGCCAGGGCTGGATCGCGATCGGCGCCAGCACGCTGATCGCCCCGCAGGTCAGCCTCAGCGCCGGGATGGTCCCCGGGCAGGACCTCGGGGAATGGCCGCCGCTGCTGCGGATCGGTGACCGTTGCGTCATCGGCCGGGGCAGCCACATCGTCGCCCATTACTCCATCGTGATCGGGGACGACGTGTTCACCGGCCCCAACGTGTATGTGACCGACCAGAACCACGGGTACGCCGACCCCGACGTGCCGATCGGGCGGCAGCGGCCGTCCAGTACCGCGGTGTCCATCGGCGCGGGAAGCTGGCTCGGCGCGGGAGTGATCGTGCTCCCCGGCGCGCGCATCGGCCGGAACGTGGTGGTCGCGGCCGGCTCGGTGGTCCGCGGCCCGGTACCGGACCGGTGCGTGATCGCCGGGGTGCCCGCGAAGGTCGTCCGGGAGTACGTGACAGGCAACGGGTGGTCACGACCTATGCCGATAGCTGGCGATCATGGCTGATCGGCAGGAAAATGGCTGCCTGTCTGTCACGATGGAGATGACCGCCTTGTGCGGAGCGGCGGGTCCGGCAGGCGGTTGGCGCGGGCCGGGGTGGACGCCGTGCGGCAGCAGGAACGCCGGCAGCGGAGAGGGTACGTGGAGGGACTAGACGGTCTTGTCGCGACCGCGGCATACGAGCCGGAGCCGACGGCTGCCGCTGCGGCACGCCGTTTCGTACGCGACACGCTGCAGACCTGGCTGATCAGCGGCGCCGCGATCGCCGGGCATGGGACCGTCGACGACGCCGTGCTGCTCACCAGTGAGCTCGTCACCAACGCTGTGGTACACGCCGGCACCCCGGTCGAGGTCACCTGCAAGCTGACCGGGGGCGGGGTCGAGGTGATCGTCAGCGACGGCCATCCGGCCAGGCTGGTGCCCGAGCCGCCCGAAAGCGAGCACATCCCCGCTGAGCGCACCAACGGGCGCGGGCTGCTGCTCCCGGCCGCCCTCGCGTCCGCGTGGGGCGTCACCTATGGGCAGTCCGCCAAGGCGGTGTGGTTCCGGATAGGGCAGGCGGCATCGGCCCTGGGGCCGGGGCCGGGCCAGGGCGACGGGCGCGCGGACGGCATGCCCGCGGTGCCGCGCCCCGGGTTCCGCCCGGCTCCCGATCGCGAGCCGGCCGGGCAGGCCAAGGTGCCGGCCGGGCTGCGCCAGAACACGGTCCTGGTGGAAGCCGCTGGCGCGCCAGGGAACGGCAGCTACCGGTGGCCGATCCCCCCCTTCGGGGAGCCGGGCTACGACGAGCTGCTGGCTGCGACCGTGGAGTCGGCGCGCGCGGCAGTGAGCGCGGACGCCGCCTACGCGATGGTGCCCGACGAGGACGGCGAGCTGCGGCTGCGGGCGGCGGCAGGCAGCTTCCCGGCCCTGGAGGCCGATGCGGCCGCCGCGGGCACCGGGCCGGCTGTCGCCACGGGCCTGGCCGGCCCAGCCGCGCAGGCCGGCCGCACGCAGCAGGGTAGGCGGTCCGGCCGGTCCGGCCGCGTCGGGCTGGGCAGGCGCGCCGGCCGGGTCGGGCTGGGCAGGCGGGGCGGGCTGGGCGGCCCGGCGGCGCCGCTGGGGCAGCAAGCTGGGCCGGTCCGGCCGCCGGGACAGAACTGGATGAGCGTGCCGTCGCTGGCGGCGGCGCGGGCGGCGGCCGACGCGGCCCCCTCCATCCTCACCGTGCCGTTCGTGGTGGATGGCCGGGTGACCGGCCTGCTGGCGGTGGCATCTGCCGTGCCGGGCAGGTTCCATGACGACGAGGCGACCCGGCTGCAGCAGCTGGCGGACAGGTGGGGGCCCACGATCGAGCGCGCGCGGCTGGGCGAGCTGGAACGGGTCAGGCGCGGGCGTATCAGCGCGCTCGCGCAGGCCCGGGGCCTGCTGGATGGCGGCGCCAGCGCTGATGAGATCCTGGCCCTCGCCGGCGAGGCCGCGGTGCCCCGGCTCGTGCCCTGGTGCGCGGTGCTGCTCCCGGCCGAGGGGGTGGGCCTGCGGACGGTCTACGCGCGGCACATGGACGAGCAGCAATCGGCGGCCCTGGCCTCACTGCTCGATCGCGTCTCCGAGGCGATCGCCGGTACCGAACTGCCGCCTGGCCTGGCCGCCCGTCCCGGGCCTGCCTGGCGCTGGCCGCTGGCGGCGCCAGGGCAGGCACCCGGCGCCGGTGCTCTCGCTGCCGGAGCCGCCTGGTGCTTCCCGCTGGGCAGCGGTAGCGATGCTGGCGTGCTCGCTGTCGGCCACCTCCGTGACGAGCGGCTGCCCAGGGAGGTGGCCGAGCTGGCCGCCGACCTTGCGTGCCGGATCGGCATGGCGCTGGACAATGCCCGGCTGGTGGGCCAGCGGCGCTGACGGCCAGCCGCGCGTCCCGGCTAGCTGACCGCCTGCGGCCGCCGCTGCTTGCCCCGCGCGGGCTGCTTCTGCTGCTTCCCCGGCGTGTTCTGCTTGCCCGCCGCGCCCGGCTTCTGCCGCTGTTTCCCCGCAGCGGCCGGTTGGCGGGACGGGGCGGATGGTGGCGGGTCAGGCTGCCCGGATGAGATGGGCTGGTCAGATTGCCGGGGCGGGACTGGCTGGTCTGGCTGCCGGGACGGGCCGGGCTGGCCGGATGAGACGGCCGGGCCGGGCTGACGGGGAGAGGCGGGCGGACCGGGCTGGCTGGATGAGACGGGCGGGACGACGCGGCCGGCCGGGGTGGGCGGGCCTGGCGCGTCGTGCAGCGGGGGGGTGAACTCCTTCCCGCGCAGCGCCTGCTCCACCAGGCCCGCGGCGCGCGCGGCGGCGACGAGACGCTGCCCCTCGCTCCGGTAGGCGGCGAGCACCGCGTCCAGCCCGCTCACCGGGAGCACGCCGCCGAGTTCGGTCCGGGCCGTCCGGTATCCCTGGCGCGCCCCTTCCACACAGGCGCCCAGGTGCCGCCTGGCCAGCGTGGCGAGGGCGATGGGGTGGCGTCGCAGCACCCCGTACAGCCGGTAGTCGGGTGGGACCACATCCAGCAGCCACGCCACGGCGGTCCGCTCGAACTCCTCGCTGCCCGGCGGGTGAACCCCGGTCGGCCATTCGGGTGGCAGATATGCAGCCATACCCAGACAATAGCAGATTATCGAACTGGCATTCTACAAAGACGGGCACGGCGGAAGGCCAGGGCTGGAGCAGACGGCGGAGCGGGAACGGAGGACGGAGCGGGAGCAGAGGACGGAGCGGGAGCAGAGGACGGAGCGGGAACCGGAGGCGCGGCAGGGGGCAGAGACTGAAAGTGCCCGGGCGGCGCCTGTCACGCCACCCGGGCACATTCCTGGCTCACCGTCGCCGCCATCTGGTCCTCAGCCCGTCCCGCCCGGCCGGGTTGGGCCCGGCGGGGTGTGCGGCTGCCTGCTGCTGCCGCGGGCTGGTGTGGTAAATGGCGCTGACGAGCCACCTCATGCGCTGCGCAGGCGGGATGCCTGCAGGCAGTCGGGCTGCCCCTCCTCGATCGGGCTCCGGCCGGCGAAAGAGCGGTGCCGGGCGCGCCGCGCCTGCCGGGCGAGCCGCGACCAGCAACCGCGAGCCTGCATGTCCCTGACACGCTCGTTCATCAGGGCTTGTGCCAGTGCTGTGTTCACAGTAACCCTCCCGGGTCTGGGCCAGGGGTTCCTGGCCGTTCACCTTCGAGGATCGTGCTAAGGCCCCCACCGGCACATCAGGCGTATGCCCTATCTATCGGCACGCATGGCAGCTAAGAGCGCACGCGGCCCTAAGAGGGCGGGCTCCCGGCCTAAGCCCGCCCCGGCTCCCGCGTCACTGGCCGGCCTGGGAGCTTGGAAGCAGGCTCGGCGGCGCGCCCTGGCCCGGCCCACCCGCCCCGGGCACGGTCGCGCTGGAGCCGCACCCGGGGCCGCCGGTGCCGGCGGCCGCCGTCGGGCGGGCTGGCGGGCGGTCCCAGCCCGACGGTCACGGCACCGCCGCCCGAGGTCGAGCGCCCGATCGTCAGCCCGCCGCCCGACCCCTCGGCGATCCGCCGGGCGATGTCGAGCCCAAGGCCGGTCGAACCGCCGCTGGACAGGCCGCGCTCGGTCGGGTCGGCGTCCGGGAACCCCGGCCCGTCGTCGGCGATCACCAGCCAGGCGCCGCCGCCGGCCCGCCGGCTGAGCCTGACCGTGAAGGCGTCGCCCTCGGCGGTGTGGGCGAACACGTTCTCCAGCAGCACGTCGGTGCAGGCCGCCAGGTCCTCGCTGGAGGCGTTGACCAGCACCGGCCCCGCTGCGACCTCGACCAGCATCGGGCGTTCGGTGTCCTCGGCGAGCGGCCGCCAGAACGCGGTCCGCTCGTTGATGACCAGCGCGGCGTCGCACATCGCCCCGGTGCCGCCCCCGGTCGGCCGCCTGGCCGCGCGGATGATCTCGCTGACGGTGCGCTCGACCGCGTCCACATCGGCCGTCAGCTGCGCCATCTCATCGACGTCGCGCAGCGACTCGGCGTCGATGCGCAACGCCGTCAGCGGGGTACGGAGCCGGTGGGACAGGTCGGCGACGGTCTCCTGCTCGTGCGCGAGCAGGTCACCGATCCGCGCCGCGAGGCGGTTCAGCCCAGTGCCGGCCCGGCGCACCTCCGGCGGCCCGGCGACCGTGGCACGGGCGGTCAGGTCACCGGTGGCCAGCAGGTCGGAGGCGTGGGCGAGGGCGACGATCGGGCGGACCAGTGACCGGGCGAGCTGGTCGGCCACCACCACGCTGAGCGCGAGCAGCCCCAGCCCGAGCAGGCTCAGCAGCAGCCACGCCTGCGTCACCCCTTGCCGCAGCACGGCGTTGGGCACGAAGGTGCGGATCACCGCGGTCCCGGCGGGCAGGCCCTGGACGGCCACCAGCACCTCTGCGCCATCCGGGCCCACGGTGGTGAAGCTGCGGCCGCCGGCGGCCTGCTGCACCGTGGCGGACCGGGCCGCTGACTCGCCGAGCACCTCGCCGCCCGGCAGGAAGACCGTGACCGGGCCGCTCACGTCCCCGGCGTTCACCCGGTTCACCGCGAGCTGGAGGTCGCTGGTGCCGAGCGTGGTGACCAGCGGGGCCAGGTTCTGGGCCTGGACGTTCGCGGTGCTCACTGCCTGGTTGGCCGTGAAGTTGCGCACCAGCAGCGCGAGCGGCACCAGGAAGGAGACCAGCACCAGCGAGCTGGTCGCCACCACGAGCAGGATGACGCGGAGTCTCATCCGGGCGCGCTGAGCTTGATCCCGACCCCGCGGACCGTGTGCAGGTAACGAGGCTGCTGCGCCGTTTCCCCGAGCTTGCGGCGCAGCCAGGACACGTGGACGTCGACGGTCTTGTCCGCGCCGCCGTAAGGCATGCGCCAGACGTGGGTCAGCAGGTCGCGCCGGGTGACCACCTGGCCGGGGTGCTGCGCCAGGTAGTGCAGCAGGTCGAACTCGCGCCGGCTCAGGTCCAGCGGCGCCCCGTCCAGGGTGGCCTCGTGCCCGTAGGCGTCCAGCCGCAGGCCGCCGACCTCGAGCTCGCCCCCGTCCTGCGGCTCGCCCTGGGCGGCGCGGCGCAGGACCGCCCGGATCCTCGCGTCGATCTGGCCAGCCCCGAACGGCTTGATCACATAGTCGTCAGCGCCCGCGTCCAGGACCCGGATGATCTCCGCCTCGTTGTCGCGGGCGGTGACCACCACCACCGGGACCGAGCTGACCGCGCGCATCATCCGCAGCGCTTCGTACCCACCCAGGCCGGGCAGGCCGAGGTCGAGCAGGATCAGATCGGGCGGCGAGTCGAGGACGTGCTGCAGTGCATCCATGGCGCTGGGCATGCTGGTCACGGCGTGGCCGCGCTCGGTGAGAGCCTTGATGAGGGCCCCCCGGATGGCCGCGTCGTCCTCGACCAGCAACAGCTGTGCCACGGACACGAAGGTAACCTGTGCCCCCCATCCCGCGTGGAAGATCCGGTATTCGCGGGCCGGGATGGCCCGGTTTCCTTGAGGCGGTCTTTACCTGCCCTTAACGTCACATCCGCGACTGTGGCAGCATGCGTACCCGCATCGTCATCGGCACTAGCGCGTGGCTGCTCGGGGCGGCCGCAGCGACCGCAGGCGGCCTGCTGGTGGTATCGGAGCTCGGCGAGGGCATCTCCTCCACAGCCAGCCAGCAGTCCACCGCGGCCGCGGCAGAGCAGGCACAAGCCAGCCAGGCCGCCGCGCAGCCATCCACCTCGCCGGCATCGCGATCCCAGGGCAGCACAGGCGGGAACAGCAAAACGAGCGGCGCCACCGGCTCTGGCAGCGCAGGCGGGACGGGCGGGACAGGTGGGACCGTCAGCACCAGTGGCACCGTCCTGACCTCGTCCGGCGGCACCGTCGTGGCCCAGTGCGCCACGGCGGGCGCCTTCCTGCTGTCGTGGAGCCCTCAGCAGGGCTTCCAGGCGAGCAGCGTGGCCCGTGGCCCCGCCACCACCGCGCGGGTGGTGTTCACCACCACGGCCAGCACGGTGACCATGGTGGTGTCCTGCGCCAGCGGGATGCCGGCAACCGCGACCACCGTGACAAGTACCGAGGCGGATGCCGGCGGAGGCGGCGGAGGCAACTCGGGGCCGGGCGGCGGAGGCGATGACGGGGGAGGAGGGGGAGACGGCTGAGCCGTGCGGCGCCGGGCTACGGGAAACACCAACAGGTGCCCACCGGCCTCTCGGTCCTCCCTCTCTGACCCTCGGTGACCCTCCCTCTCTGACCCCTCGGTGACCCTCTGGCCCCTCGGTGATTCGCTCTGCGTCCCCAGATCCCGATTCGCTCTGCGTCCCCAGATCCCGATTCGCTCTGCCCCCCAGATCCCTCAGCTCAGCTCTTGTCGCTGACCTCAGCCCTCATGAGTGCTGGCCTCAGGCGCCCTCCTGAGCTCAGCTCTTCTCGCTGACCTCAGCCCCATGGGCGCTGGCCTCAGGCCCTCCTGAGCTCAGATCTCTCCCTCCCTGAACAGCGGCCGGCCGGTGGGTTACTACCGGAGCAGCGGCGGCCCGGTGACCTCCTCGATCATCAGGGCCAGGGTCGGGCAGGCGTCGACCGCCCGCTTCGCGTGATCCAGCACGCTGGCGGGCACGGCCGGGGACAGCAGGATCGGGTATCCCCACGGGTCCAGCTCGATGACCTCGGGCAGCAGCTCGGCGCACATGCCGTGCCCGGTGCAGGCGATCGGATTGACGCGCAGCCGGTAGCTCACGTCCAGCTCCGCTCCCGTTCCTCGTCGCCGGGCACCGGCAGCAGCGGCGCACGGCTCACCCCGTAGCAGGGCCCGTGCCGGTCGTGCCAGCGGGCGTCGGCCGCGAACGCGGTCAGCGCGCTGCGCACGAGCTGGGTGGCGCCGTCCGGGTGGCGGCAGGCACCTCGCTTCTCGATCAGCGGGACCAGGGTGGCGATCGCCTTGATCGCGCGGCCCCACCCGCCCTCATAGGCCAGGTCGATGACGGCATCGGCCAGCGCCGGCAGCCCGAACATGCACGGGCCGCACTGAGCGGCGGTCTCCTCGGCCAGGTAGCTGACCACCCGGGCGGTCTCGGCCAGCGCGCAGGCGGTGATCGGCAGAGCGATCACCATGCCCGCGCCCATCGCCCCGCCCACGGCGCGCAGGTCCGCGTGGGTCATCGGCACCTGCCATGCGAGGTCGGCCGGCAGCCAGGCGCCGAAGTAGCCGCCGGCCAGCAGCGCCTGCGGCCGCTCGGACGGCCCGCCGGCCGTCATCACCACCTCGCCGAGCGTGGTGCCCATCTCGACCTCATAGACACCGGGCCGGGCGACCGCGCCGCCCACGGTGACCAGGGCAGAGCCGGGCTCCGAGGGCGGCCCGATGCCGCGGAACCAGCTGTCGCCGTAACGCGCGATCAGCGCCAGGTGGGCGAGCGTCTCGACGTTGTTCACCAGCGTGGGCCGCCCCTTCACGCCCCGCTCGTGCGGGCGGGGCGGTGAGAAGGTCGGCTTGGCGGGCCCGCCGCCCAGATAATGGACGATCGAGGACTGCTCGCTGGAGACATACCGGGCGGGGATGCCGGTGACCTGGATCGGCACCGGGTCGACGCCGAGCGCCTCGCGGTCGGCGATGGCGTCCTCCAGGCCGGCCATCAGGTCGGTCTCCTGCCCGTGCACGACCAGGTGGGCCTCGTCGGCCCCGACAGCGCCGGCGGCCAGCGTGATCCCGTCCAGCACCAGGTGCGGCACGCGGGTGAGCAGCAGCCGGTCCTTGCAGCTGGCCGGCTCGCCTTCGGCGCCGTTGGCGACCACGACCGCGCGGCCCTTCCGGGCGTCGCCCGCCAGGGCGGCGACCGAGCGCATCTTCCGGCCGGTCGGGAAGCCCGCCCCGCCCCGGCCGGTGAGCCCGGACCGCTCAACCAGGTCGATCAGGCTCTCCGGCTGCCGTCGGCCGGTCCGGCCGCCCGGCGCGGGCACCGCGGGCAGCGGCAGCGGCCCGTACAGGTCCTCGTGCGCGGCCAGCCCGGTCGGATGGTAGTAGGAGACGCCGGCCAGCAGGCGGGGCAGCCGCAGTTCGGGCGCGCGGTAGGCGGACAGCGCGATCGAGGTCACCGGGCACCGGCCCGGGCCGCGCCGACGAAGCGCCAGGTGGCCACGCCGGTGACCACCGCGGCGCAGCCGATCGTGAGCACGAACACCCACAGGGTGCCCCGGTCGGTGCCGGCGCCCAGGCCGTGCGCGAGCGCGATCGGCCAGCAGACGTAGGCGGCCCAGTGGACCCACCGCCAGGTCCGGAGCCCCAGCCGGTTCCTGATCAGGCTGGTCGCCACCAGGGCGATGAGCAGGTCGAGCGCGACCGCTCCCAGGCTCAGCCAGACCGCCTTGTACGACGAGGCGAACGGGATGAACGCCGCGGCCAGCGGGATGGACACGAATTGGTCGACGACCGTCGTGCCGACGTGCAGCGCCAGGAACACCAGGACCAGCAGCGAGAGGTTGCGGTGCAGGCCGACGGTGAGGAACCGGGGCCAGTTGCCGGTGCCGGCGAACCGGCCGGTCGTGAGGACGCCCAGCAGCACG
>DATIXO010000205.1:0-4755 GCA_035518495.1 Streptosporangiaceae bacterium | reverse complement strand
CCAGGCCGAGCGGGCCCGGGACCGGGAGACCGCCGCCCGGATGGCCGCCGAGCAGCTCGCCGGCCAGGCCCGCCAGCTCGCCGAGGACATGGCCGGGCAGGCCGAGCGGGCCCAGGCCGACGCCGACACCGCCCGGGCCGGCCTCGACACCGCCCGCGGCGAGTTCCAGGCCCGGGCCGCCGGGCTCGCCGCGGCCGCCGACGCGGCCGCCCGGCAGGCACGCGACGGCATCGCCGCCGCGCAAGCAGACCGGGACACCGCCATCGCCGGAGCACGCCAGCGAGCCGACGCGGCTGAGCAGGCCGCCCGCAGCGCCGGGCAGGAAACCGGCCGGGCGCAGCAGGGCGAGGCCTCCGCCCTGGCCGAGCTCGAGCACGCCCGCGCCGGCGCCGCCCGCGAGCGCGACCAGCTGGCCCGGTCCTCCCGGGCGCAGATCGCCGTGCTCGAAAGCGCCCGGGACGACCTGCGGGCCCGGGCCGGGCGGGCCGAGACCGACAGCGAGCGGGCCCGGGCCGCCGCCGAAACCGCCCGGGCCGGGCACAGCCAGCTCCGCAGCGCCGCGGCCGCCTTCCTGGCCGCCTGCGAGCAGGCACTCGACCAGCCGGTATTCCGGCTGATCGAAGACGCCGCCGCCAGCCTCCGCGCCGCCGCCGGCGACCTGCCATCCCCCCCGCCGGCGGCCCGGCGCGGCCGCAGGCACACCCCCTACCCCGGAGAGGCCACCACGATCAAGGGCAGGACAGCAGCAACCGCCACCGGGCACGGGCCGGGCAGGGCCGAGACGAGCGCCGCCCTGGGCCGCCGAGGCGGCGCAGCAAGCCCGGGACCGGGCAGCCGGGGCGATCGAAGAGCGCAGCAGAGCCCGGGCGATCGCAAGTGAGGCACGCCACGAGGCCCGGGTAGCAACGATGCGGGCCCGCGCAGCAGCAGCGGGCCGAGGCGGCCGGGGAAGCCCGCCACGGGGCAGAGGCAGCGAGGGAAGCGGCCGAAGGCCACCTTGGCGAGACTCAGCGGCGGACGAGGCACTCGAAGCCGGGCTATCACAAACCCGCCAGCGGGCCGAGGCGGCCGAACAGCATCTCGGCGAGGGGCTCAGCGGCGGATCGAGGCGCTCGAAGCGGAGCTATCAGACACCCGGCAGCGGGGCGGAGGCCGCCGGTAGGCAAGCATCACCCGGCAGCGGCGGAGCTGTCTCTTACGCTCCTCGTCGTGTCACCTGACCACAACCAGGACGATCTCAGCGCCAGCCCCCGTCCCCGATGCGCCCTGACGCCGATCTTCAGCACGGTCATTGCTTCCCGCGGCGCGGCGAGACGACGATCTTGAAGTGCCGGGTGGCCGTATTTGCGCCGTCGATCCGCTGAGAAATGGTTCCTAAGCACAGAACGGCACTTCTGTGGGTGTCGCCGGCGATGCGGATCCTGGCCAGCTGGATGGTTTAGCATCCGGATCCCGGCCGTTCTGAGTGCCCGGCGCGACGAGGGGCGGCCAGTTATCCCGGCTGGCCGCCGGTTCCCGCCGCCGGCGAGCATCGCGGGCTGCGGCGTGCCTTCCGGTGCCGGGCTTGCGGCCTGCCTATGCCTGCCGGGCCGCTGTATTGCCAGCGGCCCGGCAGGGCAGGCGCGGCGCGCGGGCCCGAGGGGTGCTATCCGGCTTGGGTGACGAATCCCTGGCGGTGACCGGAACGGTCGCGGAAGGACCCGCCGGCGGCGCAGTGGCCCGGGGAGGGGCATGATAGCGAACCGACCCCGGCGGAACCGCCCGCGTTCAGGGCCCTCAGGCCGGGCACCGCGATCGCCTTGCCCCACACGCTGTTCCGCTCGACGGCCACGAACCCCTGGCGGTGATGGGAGAGGTCGGTATAGTACCCGCCGGCTGCGCAGTTGCCCGCCGAGGCGCACGACACCGAGGTGACGAAGGCGTCCCCGCGCTTGTTCAGGACCGCCAGGCGGGGCACCGGGATCGCCGTGCCCCACACGCCGTTCCGCTCGACGGCCACGAACCCATGGCGGCGACCCGACCGCCTTGGCGGGACGAAGCCGCCGGCGTAGGCCCCGCCCGCCACGCAGTTGCCCGCCGAGCCGCACGACACCGAGTTGACAGCGGCCCTCTCGCCCTTATTCAGCGCGCCCAGGCCGGGCACCTCGATCGCCGTGCCCCAGGCGCCGTTCCGCTCGACCGCCACGAACCCCTGATAATGCCCGTCACTGTCGGTGTAGTATCCGCCGGCCGCGCAGCTGCCCGCCGAGCCGCACGACACCGACCAGACCTGGGTGTCTCCGCCGCGCTTGTTCAGGGCCGCCAGGCCGGGCACCTCGATCGCTGTACCCCAGGCGCCGTTCCGCTCGACCGCCACGAACCCGTGATTGTTTCCGTCCTTGTCCGCGTAGCCTCCGCCGGCCGCGCAGTTGCCCGCCGACGGGCAGGCAACGGAGCTGATCCACGAACCTGCGATTTCGGGGTCGCCGCCGTGCTCGAGCGCCCGCATCCCGGGAACTGCCCGGACAGACCCCCAGCGCCCGGCCCGCTCCTCGACGACGAACGCATTACCGACGTCATAGTAGTCGGGGGCGCCCTGTCCGCCGGCTAGGCAATTGCCTGCCGATGCGCAGGAAACGGAGTTAACCTCGCCATCTCTCGGCAAGGCTACGGCCTTACCCCACCGGTCCCCGCGCTCAGCGGCGACAAACGGCGCCACACGAAAGTAGGCAACATTCCAGGAATAAAAGCCGCCGGCGGCGCAATTGCCCGCCGAGCCGCACGACACGGACGAGACATCGGCGCCCCCGCCCACGTTCAGGGCCCCCAGGCCGGGCACCGCGATCGCCGTGCCCCAGCGGCCGTGCCGCTCGCTGGCCACGAACCCCTGCCCGTGACCGTGGCGGTCCCCGTAGTGCCCGCCTGCCGCGCAGCTGCCCGCCGAGCCGCACGACACCGACACGACCTCGGCGCCCCCGCGCTTGTTCAGGGCCCTCAGGCCGGGCACCGCGATCGCCTTGCCCCACGAGCCGACGGCGGGGACCGCCGCCCTGGCAGCTGGGACAGCCCCGGCGTCCGCGGCCGCCAGCGCAGCGGCACCCCACACCGCAGCCACACCCACCGCAACCACCAGAACACGGCATCGCCTCATCTGTTCCTCCGCGAAACTCCGGGACGGCACACCGGCGGCCCCGCGCGGCCCGGCCGGGCGCACCCGCTGGTGCCAGCACCCGCCAGTCACGGGCGGTATCAAGCGGTCATAGCAATTCACGCCGAGGGAAGCTCGCTCTCCTGGAGGAGCAGATCCGCAAACACTTCTTTAGGTTTCCTGAAACCGAGTATAGCACCGGGCCTGTCGTTAACCTCATCAGCGATGGCCCGCAGGTAATTCAATGTCGCCGGGAATTTCTGTCCATTTCGGGCGGTATTCCCGGATGAGGCCAGTGGTGTTCTCATTGGTACCGCGCTCCCGCGGAGAATGGGCGTGAGCGAAGTAAACGGGCAGGTCAGCGGCGACGGTGAGGGCGGCGTGGGCGGCCATCTCGGTGCCCTGGTCCCAGGTCAGCGACCGGCGCAGGTGCGGGGGCAGGCCGTGGACGGCATCGAAGAGGGCGTCCTTGACCGAGGCGGCGTCGTGGCCGTCTGGCAGCGCGACCGGGCACAGGCAGCGGCTGACCCGCTCGACCAGGGTCTTCCAGTGTGAGGGGCTTGCGCGCCACGCTTTCTCCCCGTCAGCTCGCGCGAGCCGTGCTGGACGCCTCCGCTGTTGACAGCTGGGAACCCGCGCCGGAGTGCGCGCCGTCAGGACGGCGGCCGACAGCGCTGGTCATACAGCTCGAAGCCGCGACCGGTCATCTTGACCGCGAGCGCGGTGACGTACAGGAGCAGGCTGAGGTTCGCCTCGATCCTGAACGTCCCGGTTCCCGCTGGCGCCCCGGGCAGCTCTACCCGGTCCATGCCGCTCCAGGTCGGCCAGAAGTCGCCGTGTGCCATGCCGCTGCACAATTTCCAGCTCAGGTAGATGACGTCGGCTGCAGGGCCGGTCCCGCCGCCGGCGGCCTGGACGATCTCCTTGTACCCGGCGCCGCGGCTGACGGTGTCCTCGCCGATGCCGGCACGGGCCGCGATCGCGCGGACCTCGTCCATCCTGTCCTGCTTAGGACGCGGACCGGGCTGCTGGATTATCTGCTTGGCCTCTTCGCCGTTGCGGATGTCGGTGACCGCGAACCGCAGCCGACGGGCCAGCCGTTCGGGCCGCTGCGGCGGCTGGAGCATCCACACCGCCGCGCACGCGTTCTCCAGCACCGCCCGCACCAGCGAGAACGGCGAGTACATGGGGACCAACCTGGCCCCGGCGAGCAGCGCCCGCATGCAGGTGAGGTGGTCCACGGCGTGGCCGAGGGAATGCCAGGCAGCATGCGACATCTCGTACGGGTGCAGGCGGTCGTCGTCGCCCCGCATCGGGCTGCGCGGCGCCGGTTTTAGCCCGCCGGCGCCTGAGCTTGCCCGCTCAGTCCAGGGCCCTGACTCCGCGAGCACGCGGAGCAGTTCCGCCAGGAGCCGGCTGTGCTCGTCGTTCATGGGGGTAACAGTAGGGCTGGCTCAGGCCGGGCGGAGATCACGGTCCCTGGCTGTCTAGTGTGCCCCGCCTGAAATTTGTTAGTTAAGTCAGTAGCCTGTATGCATGTCGCAGAGTGCTGCGCCGTTGGCGCTGACCGACGATGATCGTGCTGAGCTTGCGCGCTGGTCGCAGGGCAGTTCGCCGATGCTGGCCGA
>DATIXO010000204.1:0-14534 GCA_035518495.1 Streptosporangiaceae bacterium | reverse complement strand
ACCGGCATGACAGATTCCCTGGTCATCCCGTCCCGCTTCTGTGGCCCCCCGGGCAGCGGCAACGGCGGCTACGTCTGCGGGCGGATCGCCGCGTACCTCGATGGCCCGGTGACAGTCACGCTGCGCCGGCCACCACCGCTGGCCACGCCCATGGCCGTCGAGCGGAGCGGCGAAAGCCCGGTCCGCATTCACCACGGCCGCACGCTGATCGCCGAGGCGGCCTCCTCGCCGGGCAGCCCGGCACCAGAGATAGCGGGCCCGGTCTCGCTGGCGGAAGCGCAGGCGGTGGCTGGCCGAGCGCGCTATTACACCGATCCGGTGTTCCCTGACTGCTTTGTATGCGGGACGGGCCGCGAGCCTGGCGACGGGCTGCGGATCTTCCCCGGGCCGCTGGCTGGCAGGCCGTTGTGGGCGGCGCCGTGGACACCGGACCTGTCGGTCACGGACGCCGGCGGGAGGGTACGGCCGGAGGTGGTCTGGGCGGCGCTGGATTGTCCCAGCGGGATCGCTGCCGCCGAGGCCGCTGCCCTGGCCCGGGACACCGCCATCCTGCTCGGCCGGATGACGGCCAGCCTGGCGGCGCTGCCCGCGCCTGGCGACCAGTGCCGGGTGATCGCCTGGCCGGACGGGCGTGACGGCCGCAAGCTGATGGCCGCCTCTGCGCTGCTCGGGCCCGGCGGCGACGTGCTCGCCGCGGCCAGGGCGGTGTGGCTGACCGTGCCGCGCCCGGCTCCGGCGCTGGCCACGGAAAGGCTGTCATGACCTCCCGCCGCCGCGGCGTCGCGTTCACGCCGATGGAGATCCGGCGGGACGTCATCGTCCGCACCGCCGTGCTCGCCGACGAGCTGGGGTATGAGATCTTCGCGCTGCCCGAGGGCTGGGGACTGGACCCGGCCCCGGTCCTGACCGAGATCGCGCTGCGCACCGCCAGGATCTACCTGGCCTCTGGCGTCCTGTCGGTCTGGGGGCGCACCCCGGCAACGCTGGCGATGACCGCCGCCACCCTCCACCAGGTCTGCGGTGGGCGTTACGTACTGGGCCTGGGTGCCAGCACCCAAGCGCTGGTGGAGGGGTTCCACGACACCGCATTCGAGCACCCAGCCGCCAAGCTGCGCGACGTCGTGACCAAGGTCCGTGCGCTGCTGGCCGGCCAGCCCGCCCAGCTCGGCCACGTCCGGGCCGCACACCCGCTGCGCCTGGGCCAGCCCCCCGCTCCCGAGGTGCCTATCTGGGTCGCCGCGCTGGGCCATCACACGATCCGGGTGGCCGCCGAACTCGGTGACGGCTGGATCCCCGCGCTGGTGGCCCGGGACCGCCTGCCCGGCTGGGCGGCCCAGCTCCGCGAGCTACGCCAGGCCGCCGCACCACACGCACGGCCCCTCACGGTAACGGCCGGGCCCCTGACCGCCGTCGACGAAAACGTCGGCGCGGCCCGGGACATCGTCGCACGCTGCATCGCCTGGTACCTGAGCGCCATGGGCGAGGTCTACGCCAGGTCTGTGTCCGGCCAGGGTTATGCCGCCCAGGTCCAGGCGATCATCGCCGCGAACCCGCACCCCAGCCCACGGCGCGGGACCGTCCCCCCCCGCGCCCAGGCCCTGCTCGGCCAGCTCGCCGCCTGCGGGACCCGCGATCAGGTCCGCGAGCAACTCCAGCCCTGGGACAGCGCAGCCGACATCGTCACGATCCTGCTGCCACCCGGCATGCCCTGGCCCAGCATCGAAGCGACCCTCCAGGCGGCAGCGCCAAGCGCCAGGCCGGGGCGGGCCCAAGGGCGGTTTCCTCGTGATCTGATCGGGAGCCGGTGATGGCTGCTCTGCAGGCCGCCCTCCAGCAGCTCAGGCGCTCCCCGGAATTTGCTGATCACGAACCCTGCGATCGGCTCCTGGTCGGCTGCATCGAGAAGGGCCAGCGTGCCGTACATCGCGGCGAACACGCCGCCGCGGTCGATGTCGCCGGCGATGATCACTGGCGCGCCGGGTGATCGCACAGATCCCTATATAAACGATCGGAAATATTGACTTAGCCCCGGCACCGTGCCATGCTCGGGCTATGACGAGCTACGACCGGACCGAGCGCCGCTACGTGGACATGGTGTTCGTGGCCAGCGCGCTCTGTCTCCCGCGTTCCTGACGGCCCCGCGCCGCTCACCCTCACCCGGCGCTGATCCAGCTGACCGACCTCCTTTGACCGGCCCGCCAGGGATGCCGGCCGCCACCGGCATGCCCTGGCCGGCCATGCCCGCACGCATTCCCGTCCGCCACGATCCGGAAGGCCCTACCGTGACCGAAACCATCGCCAGCCAGACCCGTCTTTCCGTGACCAAGCTCGCCGGCAACATCGGTGCACAGATCACCGGCATCGACACCGGCGCCGCGCCGACCGACGACGAAGTCGCGCAGCTGCGGCAGGCGCTGCTCGACCACAAGGTGGTCTTCCTGCGCGGCCAGAGCCTCGACTACCCCAGCCAGGTCGCGTTCGCCGAGCGCCTCGGCCCGCTTACCCTCGGCCATCCCACGCTGGCGTCGCCGCCGGACCAGCCCTATCTGGAGGAGATCGACTCGCGCCGGGGCGTCCGCGCCAACCACTGGCACACCGATGTGACGTTCGTCGACCGGCCACCGGCCTTCACCCTGCTGCACGCGGTCGTCATCCCCCCCGTGGGCGGGGACACGATCTGGGCGAACACGGTGACGGCGTACCAGAGCCTGCCGCCTGATCTGCGTGACCTGGCCGACCGGCTGCGCATCATCCACACCAACGACTATGACTACGCGGCGGTGGCCGGCCGCGACGCGCGCGACGACGTGGCGGTCGAGGAGCGGCACAGGGAATTCCTCTCCACCGCCTACGAGACCGAACATCCCGCCGTCCGGGTGCACCCGGAGACCAGCGAGCGCTCCCTGGTCCTCGGCGGCTTCGCCCGCACCGTCGTCGGGTTCCCGCCGCAGGCCTCACGTGACCTGATCCGGATCCTGCAGGACTACGTGACCCGCCCCGAGCAGACGATCCGGTGGTCCTGGCGCGTGGGCGATCTCGCGATCTGGGACAACCGCGCGACCCAGCACTACGCGATCTTCGACTACGGCAGCGAGCACCGCCGTGGCGAGCGCGTGACCGTCGTCGGCCCGGTGCCGGTCGGCGTCGACGGCCTCCCGAGCGTCGCGCTCAAGGGCGAGGCGTCCGCGTACTACGCGGGTGCGACCCACTGAGCCCGCCGGCTGCCAGGATTCCGATCCCTGACAACCCGATAACGGAGACAGACCCTATGAGCACGTCAGCCGAAGTCACCAGGCCGGATCACAAGCAGGTTCCCGTCTACAAACGCAGGCGGCGGCGGATCTACGGCAGCCTCGCCGTGGCGGCGATCGTCATCATCGCCGTCATCGTCTGGGCGGTCACCCAGGGCAGTTCCAGCACGGCCATCCCAGGCTTCACGATCGCCTACGGGCAGGGGACGGTCGCGAACTCCGACAGCGTCATCGCCAGCGACCCGGCGCTCGCCAAGACCATCCCGGCCCACCTGCACTTCGTGCCGTTCGATGCGGGCGTGACCGCGATCGCCGAGATGCGCAGCGGCAGCCTGGAGGCCATCAGCGGGGTCGGCAACCCGCCGGTCGTCGGCGCCATCGGCACCCGTACCGGGGTGGACGTGGTGATCGCGCAGAGCTTCGACGCCGACGCGCTGATCGTCCCCAAGTCGATCAGCACAGCGGCACAGCTGGCCGGCAAGTCCGTCGGCGTCCTGGTCGGCTCCTCTGAGGACTACGAACTGCGGGGCTGGCTCGGGCTGGAGCACCTCACGTCCTCGGTCAAGGTCGTCGGCTTCCCCAGCGAGCAGGCGGCGGCCGCCGCCTACCTGGGCGGCTCGGTCAACGCGGCGTACGTGCAGGCAGGACCGGAGGCCCAGCTGATCACCAAGGGCGGTCATCCCCTGATCGACGCGGAGCAGATCGCCAAGCTGGGCATCCCCGGCCTGAACGTGGTCGCGGTCGCCGACAGCGTCGTCAGGAACGACCCAGCGCTGGTGCAGAAATACGTCTGCGCCGAGGTCCAGGCGACCCGCCTGTTCACCGGCCCGCAGGCGGGCAGGTACCTGGCGCAGAGTGCCAAGGTGCAGGGCGTGCCCGGCAACCTCATCGTCGGCGCCACGAAGAACTTCCCGTTCATCCCGCTCAGCCAGCAGCTGCACTGGCTCGGATCGTCGGCGGGTGACACCAGCAGCCCGATCGTCAGGGCCTACGTGCAGACCGGGCAGTTCCTGGTCGGGCAGGGGCGGCTGACGTCAGCCCCGTCCGCGGCGGTGATAGCCGCCCACGTGGACCCGACCTTCGTGAAGAAGGCCCTCGCAGGTGACTGCTGACGCCATGCGAGGCGCGGGCCCGGCAGTCCCCAGCGTGGGGAGGGTGGCTGCCGGGCCCCATCCAGCGGCGGCAGGAGACCGGCAGCAGTCACCCGCCGATGGCGGCGCCCACGTGATCCTCGAATCGGTCGGCAAGACGTTCCGCCGGGCCGGCCGGCGGACGGTGGCCATCTCCGGCGTCAGCCTCCGGGTCGCCGCTGGTGAGCTTGTCTGCCTGCTCGGCCCCTCGGGCTGCGGGAAATCCACCCTGCTGCGCATCATCGCCGGGGCGCTGGCGGCTGACGAGGGGTCGGTGACCGTCGGTGGCCGGGCCGTGGCCGGGCCGACCCCGGACCGGGGGATGCTGTTCCAGAGCCCGATGCTGTTCCCCTGGCTGACCACCAGGAAGAACGTCCTGTTCGGCCCCAAGGCGCAGCGGGCGGCCGGCGCGGACGACCGGGACGACCCCGAACTGGACGTAGAGGTCGGCGCCATCCTGGCGACTGTCGGCCTGTCCGGCTTCAGCGACGCCTTCCCGCACGAGCTGTCCGGCGGTATGCAGCACCGGGCGGCGTTCGCCCGCGCGATGGTCACCCGGCCCTCGCTGCTGCTCATGGACGAGCCGTTCGGCGCGCTCGACGCCATCACCCGGGTCCGCATGCACGAGTTCCTGCTGGGCATGTGGGAGCGGTTCCGGATCACCATCATCTTCGTGACGCACGACATCGAGGAGGCGGTCCTGCTCGGCGACCGGGTGGCCGTCATGGGCGGGCGGCCGCCGGGCATCCGGGAGGTGATCGACGTGCCGCTGCACCGGCCCCGGGACGCGGCAGACACCGACACCGGGGAGTTCCTCGCGGTGAAACGCCGGATCCGCGCGTCCCTGACGGCATGAGCAGCAACCGGCAGGCCACCCGGCGCCGCCCGGCGCGGCCGCCCGGCGCGGCCGCCAGGTGTTGCCCCCCGACGCAGCCGTTATGCAGTTGAGGAGTGATCGATGTCAGGCTGGATGCACGCCCCGCTCAGTGCCACCGCGGTGATCGAGGCCCCGGAGCAGGACAGGCCGGACGCGGGCGGCCGCGACGACGAGCTGGCCGAACGCGCCGAGCTGCTGGCCCACCGCCAGGCCGGGCGCCGCGCCCGGATCAGGCGGGTGGCGACCGGGGCGGCAGGACTCGGGGCCCTGCTGCTGCTGTGGCAGGTGGGCGCGGTCATCCTGCACGATCAGGTCGCGCTGCCGTCGGTCAGCCAGACCGTGGCGCAGTTCGCGCATTATCTCGGCCGGCCGTACCCGGCCCAGGGCAAGCCGCTCTGGTTCGACCTGTACATCAGCCTGCGCAGGATCCTGATCGGTTTCGTCATCGGCGTGACGATCGGGGTGGCCGTCGGCGCCGCGATGTCGGCCTGGCGGTTCGCGCGGCACCTGATCGACCCGGTCATCGAGGTCATCCGGCCGCTGCCCCCGCTCGCCTTCATCCCGCTGTTCATCGTCTGGCTGGGCATCGGGGAACTGCCCAAGGAGGTGCTGATCATCGTCGGGGTCATCCCGATCATGGCCGTCACCACCGTGGCCGCGCTCGACGAGGTTCCGGAGGACCTGCGGCTGTGCGCGCGGACCCTCGGCGCATCCCGCCGGTACACACTGCTGCACGTGCAGATCCGGTCTGCCCTGCCGGGCATCCTGACCGGCATGCGGATCTCCATGGCGGGCGCGTGGAGCAGCATCGTCGCGGTCGAGCTGCTGGCGGCCACCAGCGGGCTCGGATTCATGATCATGCAGGCGGGCGACTACCTCAACACCGCGCTCGTCTTCGCCGGGATCATCATGATCGCCCTGGCCGGCCTGATCCTCGACGCCTGCCTGCGTGGGCTCCTCATCCTCGCCGACCCGAGCAGGAGACGCTGAGGCAGTGCACCTCACAGCCCAGGCAGAACCCCGAAGACGGTCCCGATGGTGAAGACCGGCATGCAGGCCACGGCCAGGCTCAGGACGGGCGGCCCGCCGAACCCCCCGCTGAGGCGAAGAACTTCCTGATCCGGGGGATCACCGAGTCATGGGAGTACGAGCGGCTGACCAGGCCGCCAGCCGCTGCCACCAGCCGCTCCCGCAGCCCACGGCTGGCCGCCAGCGTCGCGACGGCGCCAGCGGTATCGGCAGGGGAGTCCGCGATGAGCACGTGCACGCGATCGGCCAGGTCGAGCCCGGCAGCTCCGGCTGTGCTGGTCACGACCGGCAGCCCATAGGCGAAGGCCTCCAGGAGCTTGATCCGGGTGCCACCGCCCGCAGCCAGCGGTGCCACGACCACATCGGCGGCCCGGTAGCAGGCGGCGAGGTCGGCCACGAACCCGGTCACCTGGACGCCTGGCACGGCGGCCAGTGAGCGGACCTGGTCATCGGGCCCTGGCTCCCCGGCCACAGTGACGGTCACCGGCCGGTCCACGAGCAGGCGCAGCCGCGGCAGCACCTCACGGACCAGCGTGACCGCGGCACCGGCGTTCGGTGGGTAGGTCAGGTTGCCGGCGAAGAGCACGGAGATGCCTTCGGGGCGGTCCCGGCCCGGCCACCCCGCGCGCCGGCGCAGTTCATCGCCGCCGGGCAGGCGGACGGCGTTAGGGATCACTGTGGTGGCAAAGCCGTGGCTGCGCGAGATGGCGGCCGCCTCGCCGGGCGCGGCGAGCGCCACCGCCTGGAAGAGCGGGCCGAAGACGCCTACCAGGCGGCGGTAGGCGCTGGCCTCGCCGTGATCGCCGAGCGCCCGGGACAGCTGCTCATCGTCATCGTCAAGATCCAGCGAAGCCCATGGTGAGCCGAGCTGCTCAGCGATCGCGATTCCCAGCGGGGCCAGGTACGACCTGGTTACGTGTACCGGGGTGCCCGCAGCCACGCCCAGGGCGCTGACAGCGGCAGCGGCCAATGTCGCCGGCGCCAGCCGGGCCCGGGCTGGCATCGGATAGGCACCGGTAATGCGTCCCCGCCAGTTGGGGCTTGCCAGCAATCCCGGGATCTCCGCCAGCACCTGATGGCGGTCAGGAAGAGCCAGGACTGTGGCTGAGCCGCTGGCTGGCCCGGCAGCCCACCCAGACACCGGCACGACCAGCACCTTGACGGCGAAATCACAGGAGGCTGCCTGCAGGAAAAGGAAGCTCCGCATCGCCAGGCCGTTGCCGGTGTGCGCGGGCGCGATGGGAGTGAGATAGGCAAGTTCCCGCTGTGACGTCACAGTGCTAGCGTTACAGGCTACCGTTACAGCAGCACATGAGATCATGACAAACCGCCGGAGCTTGGGACCGCACAGAGGGGGACAAATGTCCGATGACATCACCGAGGAGTTCTCTGCGGAAGAGCCGAGCCGGCGCGCGTTCATCACCAGATACGGCGGGATGGCCTTCGCGGCGCCGGTGATCGCGTCCTTCGCTCTCGACGGGATCGCGTCCGGCAAGAAGCACGACCGCCATGACCGGCACGGCGAGAACCACCACCCTGGCCATCCGAAGCATGGCTATCCCAACCAGACCCACCCCAACCAGACCCACCCCAACCAGGGCTATCCCAACCAGTGCCTGCCGAACCAGTCCCTGCCGAACCAGTCCCTGCCGGACAGTAGCGTCTAAGCGGCTCACGCCGTCCGGGATGAGCATCGCCGACCGCCGGGCTAGCCGTGCCTGCCGATGATCCAGCCATGAACCGTTGCGAGCCTGAGCCGCGCAGCACCGCGGCGGTGCCGCGCGGCTCTGTCACGGCGGCGCTCATCGTCCGTGACGAGGCTCACCACCTGCCGGATTGCCTGGCATCGATCAAGAACGTGGTCGACGACATCGTGGTGGTCGATACCGGGTCCGTCGATGGCTCCCCGGCCATAGCCGCCGCGAGCGGGGCACGTGTCTACCACCGGGCCTGGGACGATGATTTCGCCGCAGCCAGGAACGCGGCCCTGGACCGCTGCGAATCGGAGTGGATCCTCTACATTGACGCCGATGAAAGGCTGGATCCGGTCCAGCGGCCCGTGCTGGAGACACTGCTCGCGGGTGCTCCCGAGGTGGCGTTCCGGCTGCTGCTGCGCCCCTGGGCCGGCGCGACCCCCTACCGGGAGTACCGGCTGTGGCGCAACGATCCCCGGATCCGCTTCGAGGGCGTGATCCATGAGAAGGTCGTGCCGGCGATCCACGCGGTGGCCGGTGCCGACGGCCGTCCGGTCGGGGTGTGCGACCTACTGCTGACCCATGTCGGGTACGAGGGCGACCAGACCCGCAAGCACCGCCGCAACCTGCCGCTGCTGCGCCGCCAGTTGCGCGCTGACCCGCAGAACCTGTTCAACTGGCATCACCTGGCCCGGGTGCTGGCCGGGCTTGGCAGCCAGCGCGAGAGCGAGCGGGTGCTGCGGCACGCCATCGAGGTAGCCAGGGCGAAGCCGGTTACCGATCCGCTCGGGGCGCTCGCGTACAGCGACCTCATCGCCATCCGGCAGGAGCGCGGCGGGGAAGTCACCGAACTGCTCGCCGAGGCGCGCAGCAAATACCCACGCAATTACCTGATCCTCTGGCAGGAGGCGCGAGAGCTCACCGCGGCGGGACGCCACGAGGAAGCGATCGCTGCCTTCGGCCGGCTGCTCGCAGCCGACCTTGAACAGCTCCCGGACGAAGGGCCCGCATATGACGAGCGGCTCTTCGGCGAGCTGGCCCATGAAGGGCGCGGTCTTTGCCTGTTCCGGCTGGGCAGATACGAGGAAGCTGCCGCGGCCTACGCAGCAGCGGCGCGGTGCGCCCCGGCCAATCCCGCCTACCCGGTCAAGCGGGAGCTGGCGCGGGCCCGCGCCAGCCGGCAGCAGGACCTTCCGGCCGGCGCCGGGCACACACACCGTGAGGAGGGCTGGGGAGCAGCTGCCATGGCCGCCGCTGTCCCCGCTGCCAGTGACTGACCGTCCTGTCCTGAACGCCGCCGTCGAGATCAACCCCGGCGCCGATGGCTATGTCATCTACGACCCAGAGACCGATCGGGTCCACTATGCCAACCACACCGCCGCGCTGGTGCTGGAGCTGTGCAACGGCGAGAACACGGTCGCGGACATCGCCACAGCGCTGGAGGCGGTCTACCCGTCGGCCGGGCGGCTTGGAGCCTGCGTCAGCGACTGCGTTGGCACCCTGCGCGCGGAGGGCATCGTCCACCCCGCACCCGCTGCCGCCGATGTCTCCCCCTCATGAGAGCCCGCCCGCGGTCCGCCCACGGAGCCATGCCTGCGAGCATCAGTCACCGGTGACGCCGTCGATCCGTTCCCGCAGGAGGTCGGCGTGGCCGTTGTGGCGCGCGTACTCCTCGATCATGTGCAGGTAGATCCAGCGGATGTCCCGGGTGCGCTCCGGGTGGTCACCGCGGCTGGGCACGACCTCGTCGAGCTGCTGGCCGGCCACGGCGGCGCGCGCGTGCGCCACCTCTTGCCTGAATGCCTCGATGTTGGCCGCCGCGTCCGCGTCATCAAGGGCTTCGAAGTCCTGCCCGGTCGCGTCCGGGTCATACGGGAAGGGCAGGTCGGTGCCGGCCGCGTGCATGCGGAACCACCAGCGCTCGACCTCGGTCATGTGCCGCACCAGGCCCAGCAGGGACAGCCGGGACGGCGGAACCGCCCGCTCCTTCAGCTGGCCGGCGGTCAGGCCGGCGCACTTGAGCAGCAGCGTGTCGCGATGGAAGTCCAGCCACGCCTCGAGCGCCTGGCGCTCACCCAGGATGAGTCCCGGCTCGGCGCGCTCCACCTGCGGGGCGGTCCATGTCTCGGTCATGACCGCCACGGTAGCGGTGGCCGGCCGGCCCGGTCGATCGGATAACCGTCACCGGCCGCCAGCGATGCCTGTGCATCTGTGGGGGTCATCCGGCAAAGCTACCCAGATGAACAGAAGATGAACAGTATCCGACGTCAAGATAGACACAGCAGGCCATGCGCTCGCCACGGTCACGGGAGTTTGCCATGGCCCGCTGGGGAAACTGCCCGCCCGGGCGCACGCCCGCACGTTCCGGCACGGCGGGAACGCCGCGGGTAACATGGCGCGATGGGTGACACCCGGGACTGCGAGCAGTGCGGCACGGTGTTCGTGCCGCGCCGTGAGCACGCCCGGTTCTGCTCTGTTCCCTGCCGGGTCGCCTGGAATCGCGAGCATGTCGGCGATCCGGCAGCCGGGGTGACCGCGCTGCGGTGGTCCATCACCGCGATGAAGGACACCGCCGAACGGCTGCCCGGGGTCAGCGCCAGCGATCAGCCGCGGGCATACGCGGTGATCGGCGAGGCGGTGTGGTGGATAACCATCGTTGACGCCACGCTGGTGCGCCATCACCAGGAGGCCTACGACGGCGTGATGGCGGGCCAGGCCGCCGCCCAGCGCCGGGTGATCGATGAGATCCTGGCCGGGCTTCGTTTCGTCCGGAACCGGATCGGCGACGAAGCCGACCTTGCCGAGTTCATCGAACCGGGCACGCCCGGCTCTGGCGCGGGCGGTGGGCCTATCACGGACTGGGCGTGGAAACCCGTGCCCGAACCGGCGCTCACCTCGCTGGCGCCGCGCGCGCAGGCATGGGAGCTGACCCGGTACCGCGCGTACCAGGCTCAGCTGGCGTGCCACACCACGGGGGAGACCTTCGGCCAGGCTGTCGCGTTCCTCGCGCTGGCCGCCGCGAACGCGACCGCCGCCCTGGACGCCGGCGCGCCCGCGGCACCCCGGGAAGAACGGTCCGCCGGGCCAGCGGCGAGGACGTGAGAATTCCTCAGGGCGCTGACGCCTGATCGGCGACCCGCAGCGGCATCGCCCCGGTGTCAGGCGTGCCGGTGGGCATGTCCTCCAGGCTGCGCCCGGCCGGCTCGGGCAGCACCAGGGTCAGGGCGAAGCCGAGCGTGGACACCCCGGCGGTGAGCAGCAGCGTGCCGCGCAGCCCGAACCAGTCGCTCAGCAGGGGGAACAGGAAGACGCCGATGAAGGCGCCGAGCTTGCCCACCCCGGCCGAGATCCCGTGCCCGGTCGCGCGCATGCTCACCGGGTACAGCTCGCTGGGCATCACGAAGGTGGTCATGTTCGGGCCGAACTCGGTGAAGAAGTAGCTGACCCCGTACACCAGCAGGAACGGCACCACCGCGGTGGTCAGGCCCGGTACCGCCGCGATGATCAGGAAGCAGAGGCCCATCATCGCGAACCCCAGCAGCTGCAGCCGCCGGTGCCCGATCTTGTCCAGCCGGGCGATCGCCAGCAGGTACCCGGGCACCGCGGCGGCCGCGAAGATGGCCAGCTGGATGGCGATCTTGGTCATGGTGGAGGCGTTTGGTGAGATCAGGGAAAGGATCTGCGGGGTGGAGATCGTGTTGCCGTAGTAGGCGTAGTCGAGCAGGAACCAGGTGCCCGCCGTGCCGGCCAGCATGATCAGCCAATGGCGGCTGGTCAGGAACGCCCGCAGGCCCATCTCCTGCCGCGGCCGGCCGGAGCCGTTCCCGTTGACCTTGCCGTCGGTGAAGTCGGCGAGCTGGCTCGCCGCCTGCTCCGCCTTACCCTGCACCTGGACCTGGTAGCGCGGCGATTCGGGCATCTTGCGGCGCAGGTAGATCACCGCGGCCGCGGGCACGGCGCCCAGACCGAGCAGGACCCGCCACGCCACGTTGTCGCTGACACCGGCGCCAAGCAGGGCAAGCGCGACCAGCGGCCCGATGATCAGGCCGAGCGCCTGGGTGCCGAAGACCATGCCGACGAGTTTCCCGCGGTCCTTGCGGTTGGCGTACTCGCTCATCAGCACCGCGCTGACCGGGTAGTCGCCGCCGACGCCGAACCCGAGCAGGAACCGGAACGCGATCAGCACCCAGAACGAGGGCGACAGCGCCGACCCCAGCGCGGCCACGATCATGATCGCGGCGACGAGCCAGTACACCCGCTTGCGGCCGCCCAGGTCGGCGAACCGCCCGAGCACACACGCGCCGATGAAGGCGGCGAACAGCATCGTGGAGTTCAGCAGGGCGAGCTGGCCCGAGCTGAGGTTCCAGTCCTTGGCGATGAGGGTGGAGGCGATCCCGATGACGAACAGGTCGTAGGCGTCGGTGAAGAAGCCCATCCCCGACACCAGCGCCGCCCGCAGGTGGAACCTGCTCAGCGCCGTCTCGTCAAGCGCTGCGATTAAGTCGCTTGCCCGGGTCTCGGCCACGGCACCCCCTGGCTGCTCATGCCGCCGGCCCGCGGCAGCGTTCGTTCTGCTGTGGCGGAAATTATCCGGGCAAGACGACGCTCCGCCGACCTGTAAATGAACGCAAAGTGAACGTCCAATGATCGGCAAACGAACTCGTCCTTGCGCCGGTCCGGCGCGGGGCGCACGATCAGTGGGGGCCGGGGCTCACCCGGCCCGTGTCCGAGCGGGAGGCAGGCATGATCTTAGGAACGAGCCGGGCGAAGGTTGCCGCCGTGGCCGCGGCCACCGGCATCGCAGCGATGCTCACGGTGGGGCTGTCGGCGGCGAGCGGCGCGGTAGCGGGAAACCCCGGTGGCGGCGGGCAGCGCGTGCAGCTGGACCGTGTCTTCATCATCGTGCTGGAGAACCACTCACAGCAGAGTGTCATCGGTGACCCCAACACCCCGTACATCACGTCGCTGGCGCACCAGTACGGCCAGGCCACGGACTACTACGGGGTGACGCACCCGAGCGAGCCGAACTACGTCGCCATGATCAGCGGGTCGAACTGGTGGGTCAACACCGATCTCGCCACGAACAGGTTCGACCACACCAACCTGGTCGACGAGCTGGAGGCGGCCCACATCAGCTGGGGCGCCTATATGGAGGCGATGCCAGCGTCCGACCCGCTCACCGACTTCTGGCCATCGAGCACCGATCCGCTGTACGCGTCCAAGCACAACCCGTTCGCGCTGTTCACCGACATCCGCGACAACCCGGCCCGGGTCGCCGACATCAAGCCCTACACCGACCTGGCCGGGGACCTCAACAGCGGCCACGCGCCCCGGTACGTGTACATCGTCCCGGACCAGTGCAACGACATGCATGGCGGCGTGTACGACACCATTGCCGGGCACCCGGAGACACCCTGCCCGTACAACACCGTCAATGACGATCCGGCCGACGTGCGCCTGAAGCAGAACGCCGACGCGTTCGTCCACAGCGCGGTGACGATGATCATGTCGAGCCGGGCGTGGACGCAGCACAGCGCGATCTTCATCGTCGCCGACGAGGGCGACTACACCGGCAACGCGGTCAATGGCGGCTGGGACTCCCCGGCCGGCTGCTGCGACTCGCCGATCCTGCCCGCGGGCGACCCGGACATCAGCACCTCCTGGCCCGGCGGGCTCTACGGCGGCGCGCTGGTTCCGGCGATCGTGATCGACCCCAGCGGCCCGCGTCACTTCACCAGCAGCGCCCCCTACAACCACTACTCCATGCTGCGCACCATCGAAGACGACTGGGGCCTGCCCGAGCTCGCCTTCACCAGCGACCACGCCCAGGTCGCCACGATGAACGAGTTCCTCACCCGCTGAGGGCGGGCGTACCGCCAAGCGCAGAGGTCGCGGGTCTGATCCCGCGCCTGCGCGGTCCAGTCCCGGCCGGTGACTGTCGCGGGGGTGATGGTCGATCAGATGCGCGGCGCCGCCCATGGCTCAGCGCGCCGCGGCGAGCAGGTCACGCTGATGCCGCAGGCACCAGCGCCGGGCCCGGGCAGTTGGTTCCATCACCTTGTGCCAGTAGTCGGCGAAGCCCTGGTGCCCGGCGGCGGCGGCCTCGGTGACGATCGCGTACGTCCAGTCGTGGTTGGCCACCACGGCCTCGGCCACCTCGCAGCGCCCGGCCCGGGACAGCCCGCTGGCCTGCAGGAAGAGCCGGAACCGTTCCAGCGCGCGGCCCTGCCGGTCGTCGGCGATGTCCTGGTCGTCCTGCAGCGGTGCCCAGGAGCGGGCCGCGGTGGCGAAGTCCCAGGCCGCGCTGCCCGGCCCGGCCAGGTCGAAGTCGATCAGCGCCACGGCCCGGCCGCCGCGGAACACCAGATTGGCGGGGTGCACGTCGTTGTGGCTGACCAGCCCGGTGCGGAACCGGGCCGGGATCGGCCGCGGCCACCGGTGGCCAGCCGGGTCAAAGGACGCCACGGCCCGGTGGTACCGGCGCAGCAGGTCGGCCACGCTGACCAGGGCGGCGTCGGTGAGCGTGTCCTCGGGCAGCGGCGGGACCGCGGCC
>DATIXO010000203.1:0-10304 GCA_035518495.1 Streptosporangiaceae bacterium | reverse complement strand
CCGTCGAGGACCTCCGCGATCTCCCACGGGGCCTCCACGTAGGTCCCGGTCTCCGGGTGGAAGGTCGGCTCGTAGCCGCGGTCCCGGCAGCGGCCCACCACCCGGGCCAGGCCCTCGGAGAATTTCCGCCAGCCCTCGGCGTCGAGCCCGGCGGAGCGCACGGTCGCGGACCGGCCGGGCCGACTCCGGCGCTGCGGGCTGCCGCTGTCGGCCAGCGTCGGCCGCGGCGGCGGCCCGGGCACCAGCGGCCGCACCGCGTCGAACGTGTCGAGCAGCGCATCCAGCTCGCCGATCGCCGCCTCCAGCGCGTCGTGGTCGGCGTAGGGCAGCTCGAGGTATCCCCCGGCCAGGCCCAGCCCCCGCTCCGCGAGCAGCTCACCAAGCTGGGCCCCGTGGCCCAGGTACCCCACCGGGCCGAGGTCGATGCCCGCGTACCCGGCCGCGGCCACCTGGTCGAGGACGCTGATCCCGTCGGGCACGTCCGGGTCATGGCCGACCGTGATCTCGAAGGCGCCGTAGCTGACCGGGGCGTTCGCCACGGCAATCGGATGCGCGCCCGCGGGCTGTGTGCTCACCCCGCCGTCCCTTCCCCGCCGGGGCTGGCCGGGCCGGCGGGGTCGTCGACCGGCCCTCCCTTCCGGTGGCATTCGATGATCGCCTGGCAGAGCGCGATGTCCCGCAGGCCGTCAAGGCCGGAGGTGACCGGCGCGGTGCCGCTGACGGCGGCGTCGTGGAACGCCGCCAGCTCGGCCTTGAAGCCGCTTTCGTAGGAGACGGTCTCCTCGGTGCGCCACGAGCGCTCGCCAGCCTCCTCGCCGCCCTCGGTCACCAGCACGGCGGGCTCGCTGCGCAGGAACGGGGACGGGAACGACAGGGTCACGCGGCGGCCCGGCGCGTAGAGCGCGAACTCCATCTCATAGCGGGCGATGCCGGGCAGGTCGATCCAGTGGATCGCGGCCAGCAGGCCGCCGAACCGCAGCAGCACGGTGACGGTGTCCTGCGCCAGGCTCACGTGCTCGAGCCGGTCCGGCTCGCCGAGCAGCCCCCGGACCGTGTTGAGCTCGTGCACGAGCGTGTCGAGCAGCACCTGCTCGTACACGTGCCGCTCCAGCGGGCTCGCCTCCCCGATCGCCGCCCGCACCCGGGCCGCGTTGTCCCGCTGCAGCCGCTGCGCCACCTCCGCTGGTACCGGGGGGCGCGGGAGCAGGGGGTAGTGCCCGGTGTAGGGCTGGACCGGGGACTCCAGCGTGGTCACCCGCAGCAGCCGGGGCCGGCCGGCAGCTGCACCAGCACCAGCACCAGCACCGGCACCGGTCAGCTGGCCGGCCTCGGCGCGGAACCGCGCGAACGCCGGGTCGTACCGTTTCGGGTACCCGACCATCAGCGTGACCCCGGCCTGCGCGGCGGCCGCCACCATCGCGTGCCCTTCCGCGGTGGAGAAGCACATCGGCTTCTCCACGAACACGTGCCGGCCGGCGCGGGCGGCCGCGATCGCGACCGGCGCGTGGCTGCCCGAGGTCAGGACCATGACCGCGTCGAGCGGGTGGCCGATCAGCTCGCGCCAGTCGGTGAACGCGGCCGGGATGCGGTAGCGCTCGGCGCATGCCCGGGCGGACTCACCCACGATGTCGCAGACCGCCGCGACCTCGAACCGGTCGCCGAGCTCGGCCAGGTAGTGCAGGTGCATCACCTGGGCGATGAGGCCCGTGCCCACCAGGCCGACCCGCAGCCGGCGGGCGGTCACCCCGCCGCTCCCTCTGCCGCCGCAGCCGCGTCGATCGCCGCGCGCAGCAGCCGGGCGGCCTCCGGCACGCCGGTCACGGCCGGCACGAACGGGTCCTCATGCTCGATCGAGAGCACCTGCGCCCCGGACCCTGACAGCGCCCGCACCAGCCCGGCCCACCAGGCCAGGTCATGCCCGCGGCCGGGCACGGTGAACGTCCACGGCATGTCCGCGGCTGGCTCGGGCCAGCGCCGGTCGAGCAGCCCGTTCAGCGCGAGCGAGTCCGGGTGGAAGGCCGTGTCCTTGCCGTGCACGTGCCCCACCCGCGCGCCGAGCGCCGCCGCGACCCGGTGGCCGTCCATGCCCATCCAGAAGAAGTGGCTCGGGTCGAGGTTGGCGCCGATCGAGGGCCCGAGCGCGGCCACCCGGGTGAACGTCTCGACGTTGAACACGCACGTGCCCGGGTGCAGTTCCAGGCAGACCCGCAGGCCGGGATCTTCCGCGGCGGCGAAGGCGGCGAGGCCGCCCCAGTACGGCGCGATCTGCTGCTCCCACTGCCGCTCGTAGACGCCCTCCAGGTACGGCAGCCAGCCGCCCGCGCCGAAGTGGGGCACCTGGTCGCCGGGCTGGCCGGCCGGGCAGCCGGCCATGGCGACCACCCGGCTGACCCCGAGCGCCGCGGCCAGCCGGATCGCGTCGCGCAGGTCCTCGTCGTGCCGGCGGGCGGTCCCGGCGTCCGGGTGCAGCGGGTTGCCCCAGGCGTTGAGTGCGCTGATGCCGAGCCCGTGCCTGGTGATCCCGTCCAGCCATGCCGCCCGGGCGCTCGCGCTGGCGAGCAGCCCGGCCACGTCACAGTGCGGGTGCGGCGCGTACCCGCCGGCCCCGACCTCGATGTCGGTGATCTCCGGGGCGGCGCCGCGCAGCCAGGCCAGTGCCTGCTCCAGTGGCCAGTCCAGGAAGGCTTCCAGCACGACGCCGATGCGCAGTTCCGGGGAGCCGGCCATCGTCGCTGCTCAGCCCTCCTGCCCAGGCGAGATCCACGGGGGACACATCGATGGTCGACTCTGCTCCGGTCCGCTATGACCTGTCAAGATACTGTCAGAATGTCGGGACAAAATGGCCCCGGCCCGGCGCGGCAGGGGCGCTGTGAGCGAATGTGCGCGCAAATGGCCGCCGGGGCAGCCCTTGACGCACACTTTCGGTGCGCACCGGCGCACCGGCTGGCCCGCCGCAGCCCGGCCGGCGCCATCTATACTGGACTAGCTCCGCAATCAATAATATGTAAAAACAAACAAGCCTGAATACCTGCAGACGGCGACGGAGGGCTGGATGGCGAGCGCGACACCGGACAGCGAGATCAGCACGCCCGGTGTGATCAACATCGACCGGACCAGCCCGGTGCCGATGTACTTCCAGCTGGCGCAGCACTACGAGGCGGCCATCAGGTCCGGCGCGCTCAAGGTCGGCTCCCGGCTGGACAACGAGGTGCAGCTGGCGGAGCGGCTCGGCATGTCGCGTCCCACGGTGCGGGCCGCGTTCCTGTACCTGTCCAACAAGGGCCTGGTGGTCCGCAAGCGCGGCGCCGGGACGCTGGTCGCCAACGAGAGCATCGACCGCGACGTGGAGCTGACCAGCCTCTACGACGACCTCGCGGCGGCCGGCCGGGGCCCGGCCACGCAGGTGATCCGCAACGAGGTCGTCCACGCCAGCGACCGGGTCGCCGAGGCGCTGCGGCTGCCGGAGCGGGCGCTGGTGAACTCGCTGCAGCGGATCCGGCTGGCCGACGGCGAGCCGATCGCCCTCATGCACAACTACCTGCCCGCCGCGCTCGTTCATCTGAGCATCGAGATGCTGGAGCAGCACGGCCTGTACGAGCTGCTGCGGGCGTCGGGCATCCGGATGTCCTCGGCCACCCAGCGCATGTCCGCCAAGAACGCCTCGCCCACCGAGGCCCGCACGCTGGGCGAGACCCGCGGCGCCGCGCTGCTGACCATGGAGCGGATCGCCTACGACGACACCGGCCGGCCGGTCGAGTTCGGCCAGCACCTCTACCGGGCCTCCCGCTACGCGTTCACCACCAGCTGGCCGCGGGGGGAATCGGCCACCGCGCCGCCCGGCCCGCCCGGCCCCCCGGGCCCGCCGCCTGCTGGCTGGTAGCCGGCAGCTGCCCGGTCAGGGCGGCGGCGCCAGGAACGGCCGCTGGTCCGCCTTGGCGGATTCGTAGGCCTTGCGCGCCCGCCGGGTCGGCTCCAGCTCGGAGACCTCGGCGACCGGCACGTCCCACCAGGCCTCGCTGCCGGGCGCGGGCACCAGCGGGTCGGTCTCGATGTGCACCAGCACCGGGCCCGCCTCGCCCCTGGCCTGGCTCAGCGCGGCCCGGAGCTGCGCGATCGTCTGCGCGCGGAGCGCCCGCACGCCCAGGCTCTCCGCGTTGGCCGCCAGATCCACCGGCAGCACGTCGCCGTCCAGCCGCCCGGTCGCGGCGTCCCGGTAGCGGTACTGGGTGCCGAACCGCGCCGCGCCGACCGTCTCCGACAGGCCGCCGATGGAGGCGAAGCCGTGGTTCTGCACCAGCACCACGATGATCTTGATGCCCTCCTGCACCGCGGTGACCAGCTCCTGGGCCATCATCAGGTAGGAGCCGTCGCCCACCATGACGAACACCTCGCGGCCAGGGTCGGCCATCTTCACGCCCAGCCCGCCCGCGATCTCATACCCCATGCAGGAGTAGCCGTACTCGACGTGGTAGCCCTTCGGGTCCCGGGTGCGCCACAGCCGGTGCAGCTCGCCGGGCATCGATCCGGCCGCGCACACCACCACGCCATCGGTGCCGGCGGCGTCGTTGACCGCCCCGATGACCTCCGGCTGGGACGGCCGCGGCCGGTGCCCGAGCGCGTACGCCCGCCCGACGGCCTCGTCCCACTCCGCCGCCAGCCGCCGGGCCTGCTCGCGGTAGGCGGCGCCGGTGGACCACCCGGCCAGCGCGCCGGCCAGCGCGCGCAGCGCCTCCCGCGCGTCGGCGGTCAGGGCCGTGCCCGCGAGCTTGGCCGCGTCCGCGGCGGCGATGTTGACATTGACAAAACGAACCTGCGGTGACGCGAACGCCGTCCGGGAGGCGGTGGTGAAGTCGCTGTAACGGGTGCCGATGCCGATCACCACGTCGGCGCGGGCGGCCATCCGGTTGGCCGCGGTGGTGCCGGTGCTGCCGATCGCGCCGAGGGCCAGCGGATGGTCGTAGCGCAGGGCGCCCTTGCCGGCCTGGGTCTCGGCGACCGGGATGCCGGCCGCCTCGGCGAAGGCCCGCAGCTCGCCGGTGGCCCCGGAGTAGATGACCCCGCCGCCGGCCACGATGAGCGGGCGCTGCGCCGCGCGGATGACCGCGGCCGCGCGGGCGAGCGCGGCCGGCTCGGGCACCGGCCGCGGCACGTGCCAGACCCGCGCGGCGAACAGCTCGCGCGGCCAGTCGCGGGCCTCGGTCTGCACGTCCTGCGGGAGCGCGAGCGTCACCGCCCCGGTGGCGGCCGGGTCGGTCAGCACCCGCATCGCCCCCAGCAGCGCGGACGGCAGCTGCTCCGGCCGCCAGATCCGGTCGAAGAACACCGACACCGGCCGGAACGCGTCGTTGACCGAGGTGTCGTAGCCGCCCGGGTACTCCAGCTCCTGCAGCACCGGCGGCGCGGCCCGGGTCGCGAACACGTCGCCGGGCAGCAGCAGCACCGGCAGCCGGTTGATGGTGGCCAGGGCGGCGCCGGTGACCATGTTGGTGGCGCCGGGACCGACCGAGGAGGTGCAGGCAAAGGTGGCGAGCCGGTTGCGGGCGCGGGCGAACGCCGCCGCCGTGTGCACCATCGCCTGCTCGTTGCGGGCCTGGTGGTAGCGCAGCGCGCCCGGCTCGCGCAGGTCGGCCTGGAGCAGCGCCTGGCCGATGCCCGCCAGGTTGCCGTGGCCGAAGATGCCGAAGCAGCCGGCGAAGAGCCGCTGCTCGTCCCCGTCCCGCTCGCTGCGCTGGGCGGCCAGGAAGCGCACCAGCGCCTGGGCGACGGTGAGCCGCACCGTGCTATTCGCTGCTGTCATCGGCCACCCCCGAAAGCGCACCCGGCGGGGTGAGGCGCGGGTCGGCCGCCAGGTCCCGCCACGTGCCGCGCACCCAGGTGTGGGCCGGGTCGTCGCAGGCCAGCCACGCCCGCCCGGCGCCGGGCCCGGCCATCACGTTCAGGTAGTACATGTCGTAGCCCGGCGCGGCCATCGACGGCCCGTGCCAGCCGTGCGGGATCAGCACCGCGTCACCGTTCCTGACCTCGGCGAGCAGGCCGGCCGGCCGGCCCGGCGTGCCGTACACGCGCTGGAAGCCGAAACCAGGCCCGGCCGGGCCGGCCGCGATCTCGAAGTAGTAGATCTCCTCGAGCACCGTCTCACCTGGCCGCTCCTCGTCGTGCTTGTGCGGCGGGTAGGAGGACCAGTTGCCCGCCGGGGTGATCACCTCGCACGCGATCAGCCGGTCGGCCGGGAAAACGCCTGGCATGCAGAAATTGTCCACCCGCCGCGAGCAGCTGCCCGCCCCGCGCAGTTCGACCGGGACGCCAGCGGCCGGCCCGTAGCGGGGCGGCAGGCGCTGGCCCGCCCGCGCGGACGGCAGCGCGAACCGCCCGCCGCCCGGGCTGCTCACCCGGGCGCTGGCGTCCCGCGGCAGGTAGGCGAAGTCGGTGACACCCGCGAAGACACCGGCCCGGCCGGCCAGCTCGAACCGCTCGCCGTCGCATTCCACCACGGCCGACCCGGCCAGCGGCAGCACCACCATCTCGTCCCCGGCGGTGCCGAAGGCGTGCGACCCGCCGGCCGGCAGCTCCAGGACGTGCAGGCCGCAGTAGGTCCAGCCGGCGTGCTCGGGGGCGATCGACGCCCGCCACGGGCCGCCGGCCATGGCGTCCGCGGCAACGTGGCGAGCGCTGGCGGTCATTTATCTGCCTCCCTCGCGGGCGCTTCGCTGGCTTCGGGAGGCGGGTCCTCGGCGCCGGGACACCGCTGACGCGGCGTTCGGCCCGGCGCCTGCGGCGTCACGGGTACCGCTGTGCTCATAGCAAACCGACCGCGGCGTCCACGGCGGCGGCCACGTCGCCGTGGGCCGGGTACAGCAGCGACCGCCCGGCGAGCAGGCCCATCACGTTCGGCAGCCGCAGCGCCTTCCGCCAGCCCGCGAACGCCACCTCGGGGTCGTCGGGCACCTCGCCCCCGAGCAGCAGCGCGGGCAGGGTGGAGGCGGCCATCACCCGTTCCATGTCCTTCACGACCGGGACCTTGAGCCAGGTGTAGGCCGAGGTGGTGCCCAGACCGGAGGCGATCGTCAGGGCCAGGATCATCGCCTCCGGCGACAGGTCGTTGCGGACGCGGCCGTCCACCCGGTGGGCGATGAACGGCTCCACCATGGCCATCAGCCTGCGCCCGGCCAGGTCGGACACGGCCTGGGCACACGCCTGCATGGTGTCCGCCGTCGCCGGGTCATCGGGGTCGATCCGGAGCAGCATCTTGCCGCCGTCGAACCCCATCCGCGCGATCGCCGCGGCGTCGTACCCGGTGAACCGGTCGTCCACCTCGAAGACGGTCTCGGCCAGGCCGCCCCGGTTCATCGAGCCGATGACGATCTTGCCCTCGAGCGCGCCGAGCAGCAGCAGGTCCTCCAGCACGTCGGCGGTGCCGAGCACGCCGCCCACGCCGGGCCGGCCGAGCGCCACGCAGAGCCGCTCGAGCAGGTCCGCCCGGTCGGCCATGGCGAGCCGCTTGCGACCGGCCCGCAGCGACCCCCGGGCCGGGTGATCCGCCGCGATGATGACCAGGCGGCCGTCGGCCGGCGCCGGGCGGGCCCGCTGCGCCGCCGACTCGGCGATCCGCCCGGGCCGCCGCGCCCGGGTCTCGATCACCCCGGCGATCCGGTCAGTGAACATCGCTGGTCCGCGCTAGCAGGGCCGCCACCTCGGCGGCGGTGGGCATCGCGTCGGAGCAGGCGAGCCTGGAGGCGACCAGGGCGCCGGCCGCGTTGGCGAACCGCATAACGGCGGCGGTGTCCCACCCGGCCAGCAGGCCGTGGCACAGCGCGCCGCCGAACGCGTCCCCGGCGCCGAGCCCGTTCACCACCTCCACCGGCACCGGTGGCGTCTCGGTCTCGCCCTTGTCATCCACGGCCAGCACGCCCCGTGGCCCCTGCTTGACCACGGCCAGGCCGGCCCCGTGATCGAGCAGCGCGCGGGCGGCCCGCCGGGGGTCCCGCTCCGCCACCGCGACCTCGCACTCCTGGAGGTTGCCGACCGCGACGGTGACGTGGCCGAGCGCCGCCCGCACCCAGCGGCGGGCCTCTTCCGGCGACGGCCAGAACGAGGGCCGGTAGTCCAGGTCGAGCACGGTCACCCCGGCCCGGCCGCGGGTCTCCAGCGCGGCGAGCGTGGCCGAGCGGCTGGGCTCCGCGGACAGGCCACCCCCGGTGACCCAGAACACGCGGGCGGCCCGGATCGCGCCGGAGTCCAGCTCGTCGGCGCGGATCTCCAGGTCGGGCGCTTTGGGGTAGCGGTAGAAGTAGATCGGGAAGTGGTCGGGGGGGAAGATCTCGCAGAACGTGACCGGGGTCGGCAGTGACGGCACCTCGGTGACGAACCGGTCGTCGACGCCGTAGCGCTTCAGCGCCTGATGGACGAAGCGGCCGAACGGGTCGGCGCCGGTCCGGGTGATGACCGCGGCGCTGCGGCCGAGCCTGGCCGCCGCCACCGCGACGTTGGTGGCGCTGCCGCCGAGGTATTTCCCGAACGTGGTCACGTCCTCCAGCGCGACGCCGGCCTGGAGCGGGTAGATGTCGACCCCGACCCGGCCCATGGTCAGCACGTCGAGCGCGCCCAGCCCGGCTGGCCCGCCCGGCCCGGCGGTCATGGCCAGCCCCCGGCCGGACCGGCCGGCGGTTCGGTGCCCATGCCGCCTATCCGGTCGTGAGGAGGAAGTCCAGGCACGTCCCGTCCTCGGCGATGTCCACGATCGCGCCGCGCAGCACGCCCGAGCCGTAGTCGCTGCCGGGGTTGACGCACAGCGTCTGGCCGATCTTCTGCGCCGCCCGCGACTCGTGGATGTGGCCGTGCAGCCCGACCGTCGGCTGGTAGCGCTGGATGGCCTCGCGCACCGCGTGGCTGCCGACCGGGATGATGCTGGGCCGGCCGCCGCGGATCACCGGCTTGAGCGTGTCGTCGAGCTCGGGGGCGTCGTCGAGCCCGGACGCGTACGGCGGGCAGTGAATGTTGAGGATGGCGTTCCTGCCCTCGGGAACCTGGTCGAGCATCCCGCTGATCTGCTTGCCCAGGTCTTCCTCCGAGGTCTCCCGCTCGGTGTCCCATGGCGTGTAGGGGACGACGCCCAGGCTGGCCATGACGACCGGCCCGAGGTCGCACAGCTCGCCCTCCGGGCACTCGACCCGGGGGTGCGCCACCAGCACCGCGTCGGCCTCCAGCGGGTCGTCGTTGCCCGGGGTGATGATGCACCGGACGGCCGGGTCGAGGCGTTCCGCCGCCAGGTCGCACCAGCGCTGCAGCTGGGCCACGATCTCGCTGCGGAACAGCCGGTCCAGCGCCGCGGGGTCGGCCTGCAGGCCGGCGAGCTCACCGGGTTCCATCCGGACCGGGTAGAACCCGGCCCGGTTGATCTCGGCCGCCAGCCGCTCCCACTCCGCCGCCGGCACGGTCACCTCCTGGCCCTCGACCCGCGCGGTCAGCGACCCGTTGGCGGGCAGGACGGGGACCAGGGCCTTCCCGGCGAAGTCGCCGCCCAGGATCAGCACGCCGGCCTGGTAGACCTTGGCGGCGGCCAGGAACTTGCGGAAGCACACGTCCGAGCCGTGGATGTCGGTGGCGAAGTAGAGGCGCAGGGCGCGCCTCTTCTTGCCGCGCTGCCGGCGGGACCCGGGCATCGGCTATTCCGGCGGCAGCTCGTGCATGGCCATGCCCAGGTCCAGCGCATCCCGCTGCCGCCGGACGGAGCGGGCGATCGCGTAGATCACCGGTCCGGCGCCCAGCACGATCACCAGCGTGAGGACCGACTCCCAGCTGAACTTGCCGTACACGCTGGAGTGCGTGACCAGCTCGAACACGGTGAACAGCGCGAGCACGGTGGTGGCGCCGCCGACCCAGGCGGCCTTGCGCAGGAACGCCTTGCGCGCGTCGTCGCTCGCCCCCGGCAGCTCGATCAGGTCGGGCCGGCGCAGCGGCAGGAACAGCGCGGCCACGCCGCCGGCCAGCAGGATCAGCGCGAAGAACAGGCTCTGCAGGGCGACGATGCTGCCCAGGTTGACCAGGCTGGTGAGGAAGCAGAACGCGATCCCGATCACCAGCACGATGCCGATGGCGACGTTCGGCGCGTGGTTGCGGTCGCCGATCTTGGCCACGTTGACCGGCAGCAGCCGGTCGAAGGCCTGCGCGAACAGGACCCGGGTGGTGACGGTCACGAAGGCCAGGTTGACCGCGATCTCGGCGAACGGCACCGCCGTCGCGAAGAGGATCTTGGTGATCGGGTCGCTGGACAGCAGCAGGCCGTAGCCGAGCCCGCCGGAGACCGA
>DATIXO010000202.1:0-32752 GCA_035518495.1 Streptosporangiaceae bacterium | reverse complement strand
CTTGACCTGGGCCACCATGTCGATGACCGCCTGGGCGTGGCCGTGCGCGGTGTCGACGACCAGGAAGTCGGCGCCCGCATCCGCCAGGGCCTGGGCCCGGTGCTTGGCGTCCTCGCCCACCCCGATGGCCGCCCCGACCACGAGCCGTCCCGCGGCGTCCTTGGTGGCGCGGGGGAACTTCTCGCTCTTGGTGAAGTCCTTGACGGTGATCAGGCCGGACAGCCTGCCCGCCTCGTCGATCAGCGGCAGTTTCTCCACCTTGTGCCGCCGTAGCAGGTCGAGCGCGATCTCCCTGGCCACCCCGACCGGCGCGGTCACCAGCGGCATCGCGGTCATCACGGCCGTGACCGGGCGGCTGTGATCGGCCTCGAAACGGATGTCGCGGTTGGTCACGATGCCGAGCAGCACGCCGTCGTCGCCGGTCACCGGCACACCGGAGATGCGGTACCGGGCGCACAGCGCCTCCACCTCGGCCACGGTGGCGTCCGGGCCGCAGGTCACCGGGTTGGTGATCATGCCGGCCTCGGAGCGCTTGACCATGTCGACCTGGTACGCCTGGTCCTCGACCGAGAGGTTGCGGTGCAGGACGCCGACCCCGCCCTGACGGGCCATGGCGACCGCCATCCGGGCCTCGGTCACCGTGTCCATGGCGGAGGAGACGAGCGGCAGCCGCAGCGTGATATGGCGGCTGAGCCTGGCGGCCGTGTCCGCGTCCCCCGGCAGGATCCCCGAATGGGCGGGCAGGAGCAGCACGTCGTCAAAGGTCAGCGCGGGGGGACCGAACTTGGTCTCGTCAGTCATGGCACCTTCCGCGCGAGGAGTCCAGGTAAGCCAGTCTATTGACAAGCCGCGGCGCCGGCCCGCGCCCCACGCGATGGCAACGCCCGCGCCTGGTGCCCCGCGCGGAAGGACGGCTCACCAGCCGAGCTCGTGGAGGCGGTCGTCGCTGATGCCGAAGTGGTGGCCGACCTCGTGCACGACCGTGCGCCGCACCTGGTCGACCACCTCGTCCTCGGACTGGCAGACGGCGCAGATCGCCAGCCGGTAGATGGTGATTCGGTCCGGCAGCACCCCGCCATAGCCGGTCGTCCGGCTGGTCAGCGGGATTCCCTCATAGAGCCCGAGCAGGCCGGCCGGGCCGGGCCCGTGCTGGACCGTGACCGCCACATTGCTCATCAAGCGTCCCAGCTGCTCGGGCAGGCTGTCGAGGGCGGTGGCGACCATCTCCTCGAACCGGGCCGGGTCCACCTCGACCATGAACCCATTGTCGGGTCAGGCGATCGATTCCTCGACCGCCAGCGCCCGGAGCCTGGCCAGTGCCCGGTGCTGGGCGACGCGGACCGCGCCCGCCGACATGCCGAGCATATTGCCGGTCTCCTCGGCCGACAGCCCCGTCACGACCCGCAGTATCACCAGCTCGCGGAGGTGGCCCGGCAGCCGCGCGAGCAGCGCCCTGGCCCGCTGCGCCTCAAGGTAGGCCACCACGGTCTCCTCCGGCCCTGGCTGCTCATCGGGCCCGTCCGGCAGGTCCTCGGTGGGCACCGCCAGCCTCGCGGCGCTGCGCATGGCGTCCGCCACCTTGTGCGAGGCGATGCCGAACACGAAGGACGCGAAAGGCCGCCCCATGTCCCGGTAACGGGGCAGCGCGGACAGGACGGCTATGCACACCTCCTGCGCCACATCGTCCGCGACGTGGTAGTGGCCGGCGGCCCGCCCCAGCCGGGCCCGGCAGTACCGGACGATCATCGGCCGGATGTGCTCCAGCAGTGACTCGATCGCGGCTGGCTGGCCGCGCGCGGCCCGGCTGGTGAGATCGCGGAGCCCAGCTCCGTCGGCCCGGCTGCTGGCGGCCGCGCGGGCCGCGCCGGTCCTGGGGGTAATGGCCGGGCCGGGCCGGGTGAAGCACCGCTCCGTCACGACACCATGATTCCCACGGAGCGGCGCCTTCACCCCATCCCGTCCTGGTCAGTGCGGGTGGCTGTGCCCGTGCCCGTGGCCGTTCGCCGGGGCCTCCTTCTCGGGCTTGTCGGCCACGAGCGCCTCGGTGGTGAGCAGCATGCCGGCGATCGAGGCCGCGTTCTGGACCGCGGAGCGGGTCACCTTGACCGGATCGATCACGCCCTGCTTCATCAGGTCGCCGTAGGACAGCGTGGCCGCGTTGAAGCCCTGGCCACGGTCGAGCCCGGCCACCTTCGCGACCACCACGGAGCCCTCCTCGCCCGCGTTCTCGGCGATCCAGCGGCAGGGGGCGTTCAGCGCGGTGCGGACGACGGCGACACCGGTCGCCTCGTCCCCGGTCTTGCCGAGATCGCCGAGCTCGGCGGCGGTGTGCACGAGGGCGCTGCCGCCGCCGGCGACGATACCCTCCTCGATCGCCGCGCGGGTCGCCGAGATCGCGTCCTCCAGCCGGTGCTTCTTCTCCTTCAGCTCGACCTCGGTCGCGGCGCCGACCCGCAGCACGCACACACCGCCGGACAGCTTGGCGACGCGCTCCTGCAGCTTCTCCCGGTCCCAGTCGGAGTCGGTGTCCTCGATCTCGGCCCGCAGCTGCCGGACCCGGTCCGCGATCGCGCCGCTGTCGCCGGCCCCGTCCACGATCGTGGTGGTGTCCTTGGTGACCACGATGCGGCGGGCCTTGCCCAGCTTGTCGAGCCCGGTCAGCTCAAGCTTGAGCCCGAGTTCCTCGCTGACCACCTCGCCGCCGGTGAGGATCGCCATGTCGGCGAGCATGGCCTTGCGCCGGTCGCCGAACCCGGGCGCCTTGACCGCGACGACCGACAGCAGCCCGCGGATCCTGTTCACGACCAGGGTCGACAGCGCCTCGCCCTCGACGTCCTCGGCGACCACCAGCAACGGCTTCTTGGCCTGCGCGATCTGCTCGAGCAGCGGCAGGAAGTCGGCCATCGAGGAGATCTTGGCGGCGTGCAGGAGCACGTAGGCGTCCTCCAGCACGGCCTCCATCCGGTCCTGGTCGGTGATGAAGTAGGGCGAGATGTAGCCCTTGTCGAACTGCATGCCCTCGGTGAACTCGAGCTCGAGCCCCATGACCGGCGACTCCTCGACAGTGATGACACCGTCCTTGCCGACCTTGTCGAAGGCCTCCGCGATCACGTCGCCGATCTGGCTGTCCTGCGCCGAGACCGTCGCCACGTGCGCGATGTCCTTCTGCTCACCCACCTCGCGGGCGGCCTTGAGCAGCAGGTCCGACACCGCGGCCGCGGCGGCGTCGATGCCCCGCTTGAGCGCGATCGGGTTCGCCCCGGCGGTCACGCTGCGCCGTCCCTCATGGACCATCGCCTGCGCGAGCACGGTCGCCGTGGTGGTGCCGTCACCCGCGACGTCGTTGGTCTTGGTGGCCACCTCCTTGGCGAGCTGCGCGCCAAGGTTCTCGTACGGGTCCTCGAGCTCCACCTCACGGGCGACGGTGACCCCGTCGTTCGTGATCGTGGGAGCGCCCCACTTCTTGTCGATGACGACGTTGCGGCCGCGCGGCCCCAGCGTCACCTTCACGGCGTCCGCGAGCCTGTTCACGCCGCGCTCAAGCGCGCGCCGTGCCTCCTCGTCGAACTCCAGCATCTTGGCCATGATCACCTCTGGTTACGTCTTGGCAGACCGGCGCGGCGCGCGGGTTCTCGTGCCACCGCCCCGGGCGCCGCTGCGGCGCCCGGGGCGGTGTGGCACCAGAGCGGCAGGTTCCCTCGCGGGACGCCGACCGCGCCGCCTGGATCTTTGTGTGGTTACTTCTCGATGATGGCGAGCACGTCGCGGGCGGAGAGCACCAGGTACTCCTCGCCGTGGTACTTGACCTCCGTGCCGCCGTACTTGCTGTACAGCACCACGTCGCCGACCTTGACGTCCATCGGCACGCGCTTGGCCCCGGCGTCATCAAAGCGGCCCGGGCCCACCGCCAGGACTTCGCCCTCCTGGGGCTTCTCCTTGGCGGTGTCCGGGATCACCAGGCCTGACGCGGTGGTCTGTTCGGCCTCGAGCGTGCGGACAACGATGCGGTCTTCGAGTGGTTTGAGAACAACTTTGGTGGCGGTCGTCACGATCTGACCTCCCCCTCCGGAAAGGCGGGCTGACAAATGAACATAGAGAGGGCGACCGCGGCGGCCTGTCGTCGCGGGTGCCAGACCAGCCTCGTCGCATTAGCACTCTACCTTAGTGAGTGCCAGTTCCGAACAGTATCGCCGCGACGTGGCCCCGTCAACTCGGGCTCCCGCCACCGTCGGCTGATAGCCAGTGTGTCAGGCCACCAGGACGGTGGTCACCGGCAGCGAGGAGTCCGCGGGCGCGTCCAGCGGGGAGGCGGGCGCGCCCCGCGCCACCAGCTCGGCGCCGAGCGCCGCGACCATCGCGCCGTTGTCGGTGCACAGCCCGGCCCGGGGTACCCGGAGCCTGATCCCGGCCGCCTCGCAGCGCTCCGCCGCCAGCGCCCGCAGCCGCGAGTTGGCCGCCACCCCACCGCCGATGACCAGGTCCCTGACGTCATGCGCCTGGCAGGCACCGACCGCCTTGCGGGTCAGCACGTCGGCGACCGCCTCCTGGAACGAGGCCGCGACGTCGGCCACCGGCACCGCGAGCCCGGCCTGCTGGCGGGCCTCCACCCACCGCGCGACCGAGGTCTTCAGGCCGGAGAAGGAAAAATCAAAGGTGGCGTCGCGGTACTTCCCGCGCGGGAACGCGATGGCGGCGCCGTCCCCCGCCCGGGCGGCCGCGTCGATCGGCGGCCCGCCGGGAAAGCCCATCCCCAGCAGCCGCGCCACCTTGTCGTAAGCCTCACCCGCCGCGTCGTCGATGGTCGCCCCCAGCGGCAGCACCTCGCCCGCCACGTCAGGCACCAGCAGCAGCGAGGAGTGCCCACCCGATACCAGCAGCGCCACCACCGGCCTGGGCAGCGGGCCATGCTCCAGCTGGTCGACGGCGATGTGCGCGGCAAGGTGGTTGACCGCGTACAGCGGCTTGCCCAGGGCCAGCGCGTACGCCTTCGCCGCGCACACGCCGACCTGCAGCGCGCCGGCCAGGCCCGGCCCCGCGGTCACCGCGATCGCGTCCACCTGCCCGAGCCGTACCCCGGCGGTGGCCAGCGCGCGGTCGACGGCCGGCACCATCGCCTCCAGGTGGGCCCGGCTGGCGACCTCGGGCACCACCCCGCCGAACCGGGCGTGCTGCTCCACGCTGGACGCGATCGCGTCCGCCAGCAGCTCGTGGCCGCGCACCAGCCCGGCACCGGTCTCGTCGCAGGAGGTCTCGATGCCCAGGACCAGCGGCCCGCTCATCTTCTGGCCTCCCTCGCGGGCGCTTCGCTGGCTTCGGGAGGCTGGTCCCCGGCGCCGGGACACCGCTGACGCGGCGTTCGGCCCGGCGCCTGCGGCCCGCTCATGCGGTACCGCCCCGCCACCATCGCCGAGGGCCAGCCGGTGCGATCTTGCAGCACATGACCAGCGCGTCCGTGCCCGACGGTTGGTAGTAGCCGTGCCGCACGCCGATGCCGGTGAACCCGTACCGCCGGTAGAGGTGCTGGGCACGGGCGTTGTCGACCCGTACCTCAAGGAACACCTCCGTGCAGCCGCGGCGGCCGGCCTCGGCCAGCAGGCGCTCCACCAGCGCGGCGCCGATCCCCTCTCCCCAGCGGTCCTGGGCCACCCCGACGGTCAGCACGTCCGCCTGGCCGCCGCCGGGCGCCAGCAGCCCGGCGTAACCGGCGATCACGCCATCCTCCGCCGCCACCAGGTAGTACCTGCCGGGCTCGCCAGCCAGCTCACTGGCGAGCATGTCCGCCGACCATGCCTCCTCGCCGAACAGGGCCACTTCCAGCCGGGCGACGGCAGGCAGGTCGGCACTGGCCATCGGGCGCAGGACCACGCTCATGCCGGGGTCATCCCCGGGGCTGCCCGCGGGGCCCGGTCCGGGGCCGTGAGCACGCTCTTGGGCGGCCCGGGCACCCGGGCGTCGGGGCGCCGCAGGTACAGCGGCTCGGGCGGGAGCAGAGCGTCGCCCACCGCCAGCCGCGCCGCCGCCAGTCCCGCGAGCGTGGACGCGGACGGGAAGCGGGGCGCGATCGGCTCGCCCAGCAGGCCGGGGTAGGCGACCGGGCCCTCACCCGCTGCCGGGAGGCCGGGCGGCAGCGACGCCGGGGCGGCCACGCCGGGGCCGGACAGCCGCGCACCGGCCGGCGAGTAGCGGGCCCAGTACACCTCCCGGCGCCTGGCGTCGGTCGCCACCAGGAAAGGCCGGCCTGCCGCCGCGGCGACGGCGTCGGCCGCGATCACGTCCAGCGTGCACACGCCGTGCACGCCGATGTCCAGCGCGGCCCCGAGCACCCGCGCGGTGACCAGCCCGGTGCGCAGCCCGGTGTAGGGGCCCGGCCCGGCGCCGGCCACGATCGCGGTCAGGTCGCCTGGGCCCGCGCCCGCTTGCGCCAGCACCTTCTCGATGTGGCCGGCCAGCAGCTCCCCCTGCCGCCGGGCGTCGACCGTGGTCGCGTGCGCCAGCACCCGGGTTCCGTCGTGGACGGCGACCGTCACGGCGGGCGTCGCGGTATCGAGCGCAAGCAGCAGCACGGTTGCCCAGCGTAGGGCATGCTCCCGGGGGGTTTGGCCGCCCGCCGGCCAGGTTGCTAGCGCATCCGGGCGACGATGTCCCGGGCGGCGGCCACCGCGGCCGCCTGCAGCTGCGACGGGGGCACGGCCGCGTAGCCGCGGCGGGCCCTGGCCGGGCCCTGGGAGACCACCGTGATCAGCACGTTGCGGTCCCTGATCACCACCGTCAGCAGGTTGGTCGGGTCGCCGCCCGCCGGTGGCACCTGCAGCGCGGCAAAGGCGCTGCTGCCGAGGCCGGGGACCGGGGTCAGGGTGGCCCGGGGCAGGTGGGTGGCCTTGGGCGGATGCATCTTCAGCAGCCTGGCCTGCTGGTATGCGTCCTTCGCGGCGAAGGTTGCGCTGCCGTTCCCGGTGGCCAGCCCGCTGGGGGCGTACGCCTGCACGGTCACCTCCAGCACCCGGTACATAGGCTTGGCGTCAAGCGACCAGCTGCACAGGCTCTGCGCATTGCCGTCGAGCGACTGCGGGGCGACGGTGTGCCGGTTGCCCGGCAGGTACTGGTTCAGGGTCGCCGCGGTCACCGCCGTGCAGGCGTTCGGCACGGACTTGAGCTCACCGGGCTGGAACGTGGTGACCAGCGAGTCCGGGGCCGGCGGCGGGCTGGGGCGATGGAGGTACTCATACCCGACCCCCGCGACGATGAGCAGCACCGCGACGAAAGCGCCGCCCCAGATGTACTTCGCCTGCCGCCCTCGCCGGGAACGGGCCTGGGCCCGGCCGCGGGCGCTGCGGCCCGGCCTGGCCGCGGGGCCTTGCGGGCCAGGCGGGTCCGGCGGGACGGCTGGGTCCGCCGGGTCGGGTCGTTCCGCCGGGCCGGGTCGTTCCGCCGGGCCGGGTGGGTCCGCCGGGCCGGGCCGGCGGACGCGCTGCCCGGACCCCGCCTCTCCGGCGGTACCGGCCGGCCCGCCGCGGAGCCGCCGGCGCTCACGCTCGTCATGGTCCGCCCAGCGCGGGGGGGCGGCCTGCGGTCCTGCCCACGGCGGGTATTCCTCCTCATCGTCGGCGAAGTCGCCGCCGGACCAGCCACGAGGGCGGCCCGGTGCGGGCGGGCGGCCAGACCGGGGAGGGGGCCCCTGCTGAACCACGGTGCGCCTCCCGGAGGAAGGGATCGAACCATGCATGCGGCGCATAGCAACCAGGCCTGGGCGGCCACCATCAGCGGGCCGGCCAGGCAAGGTTAGGACGCTCGCACTATAGAGCCTCCGGTGCACGGTGGTGGGCCAGACACGCATACCGGCCCCGGTGCGGGACCGCCGTCGCCGGCCAGCTCAGCTAGCCGCCTTGCGGGCCCTCGCCGGGTAGCTGGCTGGCGGGCCCGGCCCACCGGGCACCGTGGCCCTCCAGCCGCACCGTCCGCGGCTCCTGCTCCGGCCCATCCTGGCCGGGCATGTCCCCAGGCCCTCCCGGCCCCCGCCGGGCTGCCGCGGGCACGGCCAGGGCGATGCTGACCTCCAGCCGGTCGGCGGCGAGGCCCTCGACCAGCCCTCCGCCCCACTCGACCACCGTCACCGACGTCTCCAAGCTGGCGTCGAGATCCAGGTCGTCCACCTCGGCCGGGCTGGCGAGCCGGTAGGCGTCGGCGTGCACCAGCGCGGGACCGCCGGTCAGCGAAGGGTGCACCCGCGCGATCACGAACGTGGGCGAGGTGACCGGCCCGCGCACCTCCAGGCCCGCGCCTATCCCCTGGACGAGAGTGGTCTTGCCCGCCCCCAGGGCCCCGCTGAGCACCACCAGGTCACCCGGCCGCAGCATTGCCGCCAGCCGCCTGCCCAGCGCCAGCATGTCGTCCGCGGTCGGCACCGTGAGCTCCTGCCGCATGGGCGGCCCGTGCGCCCCGGCCGCCGGCGGGGTCACGCCTCCCGCCGGCGGTGGGGTCCTGGCGCCGGTCACGCCGACCGGGACAGGTCGCCGCCCGCCAGCCGGGCGAGCATGCTGGTGATCGCCTCGTTGACCAGGGCGGGGCGCTCCAGGATGAGCGCGTGGCCACCGCCGGGCACCCAGATGAGATGGGAGCCGGGTATGTCCATGGCCAGCTCGATGCCGAGCCGCGGCGCTATCAGCCGGTCCTTCTCGCCGACCAGCACGGTCACCGGGACCCGGCCTAGCGTGGCCAGCGAGTCCCGCTTGTCGCACAGCAGCAGCGCCTGGCCGAACGTGGCGACCACCTCGATCGGGGTGGAACTGATCATCTGCCCGAGGAAGCTGACCACCGCCGGGCTGACCTCGCCGTCCCCGAACCCGAGCATCCGGGTGCCGAGGAACGCCAGGTCGGTCACGCGCCGGCTGCGCTCCACCAGCATGGCGCGCCTGCCCTTGGCCGCGCCGGCGAGCACACCGGGCAGCGCCCGGCTCAGCACCGGCCGGATCGGGGCCGGCATCCACGGGCTGCCGTCCTCCAGGCCGCGCGCGGCGGTGCTGATGAGCACCATCCCGGCCACCTTGGTGCCGAACAGCCCCGGATGCTGCTCCGCCAGCGCCATGATCGTCATGCCGCCCATGGAGTGGCCGACCAGCAGAACCTGGGTATCCCCGGGCGCGACCGCGTCGAGCACGGCCTTCAGGTCGGTGCCGAGCTGGTCGATACTGGCGGCGCCGGATTCCGAGCGCCCGGACCGCCCGTGGTCGCGCTGATCCCAGAAGACCAGCCGGTGGCTGGACAGGTCACGGCGCTGAAAGTGCCAGCAGTCCTGGCTCAGCGTGTAGCCGTGGCAGAAGACGACGGTGACGGGCGCGGCCGGCGGCCCGTTCGTCTCGACGTGCAGCGGGACCCCGTCCTCGGTGAGGACGGTGAGCGGGCGCCCGCGGAGCTCCCCGAACGGCTCGCCGGACTCCGGGTCAGTGCGGCCGCGGATCCGCGCGACCGCGATCCGCTCGGCGGCCACCACGGCCCCCGCGCCTGCCGCCGCCGCGCCAGCGACCAGCCCGGCCGCGCCGGTGATCCGCCGCCAGCTGGCCATGCTTCCTCCCGCTGCCTGCCATCTGCGTACCGCTCGGTGGTTGCCCGCCCAGTGCCTGCCTGCGCGGTGCCTGCCTGCCCGGTGCCTGCCTGCCCGGTGCCTGCCTGCCCGGTGCCTGCCTGCATCGTGCGGCCCCGTTCAGGCCGCCGCCGGCGTGGAGAGGCACCTGGCGCGGGCAATGCCGCTATGCGGGGGGTGCCGGGATGCGCCCTGGCGCCTCGGTGCCCGCACCGGCGTGCAGGGAATCGCGCTCATATGCTACTCCAAAGTAGCTTCTGGGAGTCCGCCCGCCGAACCTGGTCACGATCTCATAGGAGATCGTCCCCAGCGCATCAGCCCAGTCCTGGGGGGTGGGCTCGCCCGCGTCACCGGGCCCGAACAGCACGACCTCGTCGCCCTCCTGGGCGGCCTCCGCCCCGAAATCAACGACGAACTGGTTCATGCACACGGTGCCTGCTATCAGCCGGCGCCGTCCCCGTATCTGCACGTCAGCGACGCCGGATGCGCCGCGGGGGACGCCGTCGGCGTAGCCGATCGGCACCAGGCCGAGGGTAGCGGGGCCGGAGGTGACGTACCGGTGGCCGTACGACACCCCGGCCCCCGCCGCCACCTGCTTGACCTGGATCAGCCGGGCCCGCACCGTCATCGCGGGCCGGAGCCAGCCGGGCGGCCCCCCGGGCAGGGTGGACAGCCCGTAGATGCCGCCGCCCGTCCGCACCAGGTCGAACCACGTCTGCGGCAGCGTCAGCGTGGCGGGCGTATTGGCCAGATGCCGCAGCTCAGGCTGGGCGCCTGCCTTCTCCGCCACGGCCAGCGCGTCGCGGAAAGCGGCGACCTGGCTGTCGATCGACGGATGACCGGGTATGTCCGCGCAGGCCAGGTGGGAAAAGATCCCGATGATCGCGACCTCCCCGGCCGCCTCGGCGGCCAGCGCGGCGGCCACCACATCCGGCCACGTGCGGGCGGTGGCGCCGCCGCGCGACATCCCGGTGTCCACCTTCAGGTGCAGCCGGGCCGGGCGGCCCGCCTGCCGTGCGGCCGCGGCGATCTCCCCGACCAGGCCCACCGTCCCGGCAGAAAGATCCACACCGTGGCGGACGGCCTCCTCGTGGGCCGCTCCGGGCACGCCCATCAGGCACAGCACCGGCGCCGGCACACCCGCGGCGCGCAGCGCCAGTGCTTCCCGGACGTCGATCACCCCGATCCAGCTCGCGCCGCCTGCCAGGGCCGCGCGCGCCGCGGGGACCATCCCGTGGCCGTAGCCGTCGGACTTGACCACCGCCATGACAGCTGGGCCGCCGACGTGCTGCCGCAGCGCCGTGACGTTGCCCATGACCGCGTCAAGATCGATGAGTGTTTCCGCAGAGGCGTTCATGACCCTCCAGTGTGCCAGCGGGCCCGTGTGCCAGCGGGCCGTGTGCCAGCGGGCCCGTGTGCCAGCCGCCCGTGTGCCAGCCGCCCGTGTGCCAGGCGCCCGTGTGCCAGCGGACCAGCGCCCGGCCGGAACGCGCCCAGGGGCACCGCCCGGCTCAGGCCAGCGACGCCCGGACGCTGCGGATGGCGGCCGGGAGCGCGTGGATCACGTCACCGGCCGCGATCGGGCTCCCGGTCTCCATGCCTGCTGGCGGCGCCGTGCCCGCCGCCGCCAGGCGGGCCGCGATGCCGTGCAGGAACGCCGCGACCGAGGCGGCCTCGGTCACTGCGAGCCCTTGGGCCAGCAGGGCGCCCGCCAGCCCGGAGAGCACGTCCCCGGTGCCGGCGGTGGCGAGCCACGACGTCCCCGTGGAGTTGACAAGCACCCCGCCGCCGCCAGCCGGGGCGATCACCGTGGTCGAGCCCTTGAGCAGGACCGTCGCACCCAGCTCGGCCGCGGCCGCACGGGCATGTTCCAGGCGACGCGCCTCCACCTCGGCTGGGTCGGCTCCCAGCAGCCGGGCCAGCTCGCCGGCGTGCGGGGTCAGCAGGGTGGGCGCCGTACGGGCCAGCAGCCCCCGCTCGGCCGCGATCAGGGTCAGCCCGTCGGCATCGACCAGCACCGGCAGGTCGGTGGCCAGCACCGCGGCCAGCCGGTCGTGGGCCGCCCCGTCGGTGCCCATGCCCGGCCCGGCCACCCAGGCCTGCACCCGCCCGGCCGCCGCCACCTCCTGGCCGGCCTGGGGGCCGTCCCCGGTCACCACGGTCAGCGCCTCCGGCCAGTGCTGGCGGACCACGGCGACGGCTGGGCCGGCCGAGACCAGCCGCACCATGCCCGCCCCGCCGCGCAGGGCGCCGCCGACGGCCAGCGCCGCGGCGCCGGTGAAGCGGTCGCTGCCCGCGAGGATGCCGAGCACCCCACGGCGGTACTTGTCGGAGTCGCCGGGCGGCTGCCAGAGCAGGGCCGCCACGTCCGCGGCCTGGAACCCGGCCGCCGCTGGCGCGGGCAGGTATGGCCCGAGCCCGATATCGACCAGCTCCACCACCCCGGCGTGGGCCGCGCCCGGGTCGATCAGCAGCCCCGGCTTCCAGGTGCCGAAGGTCACCGTCACGTCCGCGCGGACCGCGGGACCGTCCACTACGCCGGTGTCCGCGTCGATCCCGCTCGGCAGATCGACCGCCACCACCAGCGGGCCCGTCCCGCCGTGCCCGTCCTGGGCCCGCGCGGTCAGGCTCGCCAGGTCCGCGTAGGGCTCGCGCAGCCCTCCGCGGCCGCCGATCCCGAGCAGCCCGTCCAGCACCAGGTCCGCGGCGGCGATGACGGCGGGCAGGCGGGGGTCGGCGGGGCCGGTGACGCGCCCGCCGGCCGCGCGCAGCGCCGTGGCCCCCTGCTCGTGGACGCGGCCGCCCGCGGCGACGGCGGTCACCCGCGCGCCGCGCCTGGCCAGCCGGGCGCCCGCGTAGAGGGCGTCGCCGCCGTTGTCACCGCTGCCGGCGAGCACCACGATCGGTGTCCCGTAGACCTTCCCGGCCAGGCCGGCACAGACCGATGCGAGCCCGGCCGCCGCCCGCTGCATCAGCGCCCCGGGCGGGACGGCGGCCATCAGCGCCCGCTCGGCCGCCCGGACCGCGGCCACATCGTGCGCTCTTCTCATGCTTCCGCCACCACCATCGCCACGCTCAGGCCTCCGTCGTGGGTGATCGACAGATGCCAGTGAAGCACTCCGAGCTTTGCCGCGGCCTCCGCCACCGTGCCGCTGACCACGAGCGAGGGGCGCCCGGCGCCGTCGTAGGCGATCTCCACATCTGACCAGCGCAGCCCGGCGGGGGCCCCGATGGCCTTCGCCGCGGCCTCCTTGGCGGCGAAGCATCCGGCAAGTGAGGCCGGGGCGCGGCCGCGTTCGCCGTCGGTGAACAGCCGGGAGGCCAGGGCCGGGGTCCGGCGCAGGGCGGACTGCAGCCGTGCGATGTCCACGATGTCGACTCCGATGCCCACGATCACGTCCCCAGCCTGCCACCGCCGGTGCCGGGAGCGGGCGCACCACGGCGATCCGGGCAGATGACGGCCGGCACCTGCCGCACCCGCCCCGGGCCGGCCGGCCCGGCTCAGGATGCAGAACGGATGACCGACGCCAGCCTGTCCGCAACGTGACGGGCACGATCGGGATCGGTGGCCTCGACCATGACCCGGACCGCCGGCTCGGTGCCGCTGGGCCGTACCAGGACCCTGCCGGAGCGGCCCAGCTCGGCGGTGGCCGCCGCGACCTGCGCCGCCACCTCCGGGGAGGAGGCGACCCGGGTCTTGTCGACCCCGGCCACGTTGACGAGCACCTGCGGGTACCGGGTCATCACCTTCGCCAGGCCGGCCAGCGGGACCTGCTCGCGGGCGATGGCGGCCAGCAGGTGCAGCGCGGTGAGGAGACCGTCGCCGGTGGTCGCGTGCTCCAGCATGATGATGTGGCCGGACTGCTCGCCGCCGAGGGCGTAGTTGCCCGCGCGCATCGCTTCCAGCACGTACCTGTCCCCGACGGCGGTCTCGACCACGGTGATGCCGGCGTTCTTCATCGCCAGCCGGAATCCCAGATTGGACATGACCGTCGCGACCACCGTGTCGCCGGCCAGCTGGCCGGCGGCCTTCAGCCCGAGCGCGAGCACGGCCATGATCTGGTCCCCGTCGATCACCTGCCCGTCGGCGTCCACGGCCAGGCACCTGTCCGCGTCGCCGTCGTGCGCGATGCCGGCGTCGGCCCGCTGCTCGACGACGGCCGCCCGCAGCACGTCCAGATGGGTCGAGCCGCAGCCGTCGTTGATGTTCTCACCGTCGGGCTCGGCCCCGATCGCGATCACGTCCGCGCCCGCGCGCCGCAGCAGCGACGGGGCCACGCCGGAGGCAGCGCCGTGCGCGCAGTCCAGCACCACCCGCAGCCCGGCGAGCGGCTGGGCGGGCCCGGCAGCGGCCGACTGCCCCCGGCCGGGCAGCGATGCGAGCAGGTGCGTGAGGTAGCGTTCCCGCGAGTCGCCGTCGTCGCTGACCCTGCCGAAGCCCCCGGCCGGCGCCCCGGTCACGGCCCTGCCCGGCTGGCCCAGCTTCGCCTCGATCTGGTCTTCAGCGGCGTCGGGAAGCTTGAAGCCGCCCCTGGCGAACAGCTTGATCCCGTTGTCCCTGGCCGGATTGTGGCTCGCCGACAGCATGACCCCCAGGTCAGCGGCCATATCCGCGGTAAGGAAGGCAACGGCAGGCGTGGGGATCACGCCGAGCCGCAGCACGTCCACCCCGGCACCGGCCAGGCCCGCCACCACGGCCGACTCCAGGAATTCGCCGGACGCCCGCGGATCGCGGCCCACCACAGCCACCGGGCGCCTGCCCTCGGCCCGGGCGCGCCCGAATACGCCGGTCTCGTACAGGATCTCAGCAGCGGCGACGGCGAGGTCCATGGCCAGGCGGCCAGTCAGATCATCGCCTGCCACACCACGGACGCCGTCCGTTCCGAAGAGCCGGCCCATGAAACGCGCCCCCCGCTTCCCGGTGCCGTTCGTGACGGATGCGCGGCCAGGTGAGTGGGCGCCGGTCAGCGCTTCGAGTACTGAGGCGCCTTCCGGGCCTTCTTCAGGCCGTACTTCTTGCGCTCCTTGACACGGGCGTCCCGGGTGAGGAAACCCGCGCGCTTCAGCGTAACCCGGTTCTCCGGATCGACCAGCGTGAGGGCGCGGGCGATGCCCAGCCGCAGCGCGCCCGCCTGGCCGGTGACCCCGCCGCCGGTGATGCGGGCGACCACATCGAACTGCCCCTCGGCTCCGAGGGTCACGAACGGCTCGCTGATGAGCTGCTGGTGGACCTTGTTCGGGAAGAATTCCTCAAGCGGCCGCTCGTTGATGCGCCACTGGCCGGTGCCGGGGGTGATGCGGACCCGCGCGATCGCCTCCTTGCGGCGGCCGGTGCCGAGCGCGCTGCCGGTCACGACCGGCCGGCGCTCCGCCGGGCGGCCCTCCGCCCCCGCGGACGTCTCGGTGGTGTACTCCGACACGTGCTCGCCAGCGTCTTCCGCCTGCGGGTCGGCGCCCTCAGTGAGCGTCTGCGCCTGAGTGGACTCGGCCACGGTACTTTCCTCGTGCTTCCTCATCGGCTCTTGTCATCGCGCCACGGGCGGGACGTCCGGCCGCGCTGGTGGTGGCGTCAGCTGCCACCGGATGGCCCCGCCTGCTGCGCGACCTGCTTGATAGTGAAGGGGACTGGCTGCTGCGCCTGATGCGGGTGGTCGGGACCCGCGTACACCTTGAGCTTGCGGAGCATGTTCCGGCCCAGCGAGTTCTTGGGCAGCATGCCCTTGACCGCCTTCTCGACCACGCGCTCCGGGTGCTTGGCGAGCAGCTCGGCGTAGGTCACCGAATGGATGCCGCCGGGGTAACCGGAGTGCCGGTAGGCGCGCTTGTCCTGGAGCTTGCTGCCGCTGAGGGCGACCTTCTCGGCGTTGACCACGACCACGAAGTCGCCGGTGTCGATGTGCGGCGCGAAGATCGGCTTGTGCTTCCCGCGGAGCAGGATCGCCACATGGCTGGCCAGGCGGCCGAGCACGACATCGGATGCGTCGATAACGTGCCACTGACGCTGGATGTCACCGGCCTTGGGGCTGAAAGTGCGCACAGTCGTAAGCCTTCACATGTGGGACCTGGTCCGTGGGCCCACGCCCGGGGTTATCGTCCAGGCGAGGGAGTCCCCGCACCCGCTGCCGCGTGACCAACCCCGCTGAGCGGGCACTGCAGGCATGCTGATGCGCAAGGACGCCCCTGCAGGATACCGGCCACAACCGATGACGGTCAAAGCGAGCCGCCGGCGGGACCGGGCTGGGCGCGGGAGCAGGCGGAAAATGCCTGTCCGCACGATGTCTGCGGCTTGGAAGGATACGCTCGCGCCATGGGTTCTGCGGGTGGGCACGGCGACGAGCCGCTGCGCGGCCAGCCAGCCGGGCAGAGGCCCGGCCGGCCAGCGCAGGACCGGCCGCAGCGCGTCGGCCGGCCCCGGCACTCCAGCCCCGCGGATCCCGGTCCTTACCAGCAGGCGGCCAGTGGCTGGGACCCGCCCGGCGGTCCCGGTCCGCCACAGGGGCGTGCCGCGGCCCAGCCGGTCACCGCGGCGGGCAGGCTGCCGCCCCGGGACGGCAGCGGGCCGTCGGCGGCCATGCCACCCGGCGGCCGCACCACGCCGTCCGCGGCACCGCCGGCCCGCAGCGGGCCGTCCCCGGGCGGCACGGGGCCATCGGTGGCCGTGCCACCTGGCGGCCGCACCGGGCCATCCTCCGCGCTGCCGCCCCGCGGCGGGCCGCCAGGTGAGAACGCCTCCCGGTCCCGGCCCGGTTCCGCCCCTGGCGGTGCGCCGCCGGGCGGCCCCGCCCGCTCCCGTGACGGTGCTCCCTGGCCGGCATCCGCGCCAGCGGGCGCCACCCGGGGCGCTGCACCGCGCGGGAGCTCACCGCGGCGGCGGGGGCCGATCCGGGGTTACCCCCCCATGCCGGGGCAGCCGGGCCCGGTGTACCCGCCCGGCCAGTTCTCCACCTGGAACCGGCTGTCTGTCCGTGCCTCATGGCTCGGCATGAGCGGCAACGGCGACGGCTCATGGGAGGGGGATGCCGAGCCGGGCTATTCCGTCCTGGCCACCAGCGACCCAGCGGCAGACGCGACGGCGACCCAGACCTGGGCCGCGATGGATGAGACGGACAGCTGGTCTCCCCCGCCGATGACCCGCGACGTGTCGGCGCACACCGACGGTGAGGGATTTCCCCGGATCGGGCGGCCCGGCGGGCGGGCGGCGGCGGCCTCGCCCCAGGCGTTCGAAGCGGCCGCGCCAGCCCAGGCGGCACGCGGCCGCCAGCCCGCGCCCTGGGAATCTGGCAGCCTGCCCGCTGCTGGGCCGTCTGCCAGCGGCGCGGCGGCCCTGGCCGCCGGAGCTGCTCCGGCGGGCGCCCGTGGCGCGCCGCCCCGCCCCGGGGGCCCAGGTGACCCGCACGCCACCGGCCGTGCCAGCGCACGCCACGGGCAAGCTGCTGCCCGCGGCACCGGGGAGTTCCGCCGCGCGGCGGGCGGCAGCGGCCGTGCACCTGCCCCCGCATCGGCGGGCCACGGGAGCGGCGGCCTGGCCGGGCTCTCGCACCGCACCCTGATCGCGTTGCTGATGACACCCGTAGTGATCGTCATCCTGGTCGTGGCGGTGATCGTCTACCTGGGCAGCAGGCCGGTGACACCGGCCGGCAACGCCGTGGCGGCGCCGAGCAGTCCGGCCGTGGCCGCCACGCCGACGCCATCCCTGGGCCCGTGGCGGGACATCACCAGCCAGGCCGTGGACACCACGCCGCTCACCCTCGCCGAGCTCTTCCCGGCGCGGTTCACGGCCAACGGCGGCTCCGGCACCAGGACGGTGGAGAAGGCCAGCGCCAAGTGCACCGGCGCGGTGATCGGCTCCGCGCTCCGGACCGCTATCCGCAAGGGTGCCTGCACCCAGGTCATGCGCGCCAGCTACCTGTCCGCCAACCGGAAGGAGATGGCCACGATCGGTGTGCTGAACCTGCTTGACGTCACCGCGGCCGAAAAGGCCGGGAAGGCATCGGGCGCGGCCGAGTTCATCCGCCAGCTGCCCGCCGCGCACGGCCCGACCCGCAATCTCACCAAGGGCACGGGCCTGGAGGAAGCCGAGGTCAAGGGGCACTACCTGATCTTGATCTGGACCGAATTCGCGAACCTGCATGCCCCCACCGGCAAGAAGCAGCGCCGGGAGCTGACCGCCTTCTCGGCAGACCTGTTCGCCGGCACCGCCAACCTGAGCCTGACCAGCCGCATGGTGACCGGGAAACCCCTGAGCCCCTAGCGGCACCGGGCGGCCCGGTCAGCCCGGCGGCCCGGCGGCCCGGTCAGTTCTGGAGCCCGGTGTGATCGCGCAAGCGCCGGGTGGCCAGCGCCCGCGCCGCGAACTGGCCGGGCGGCGGATAGCCGACCTCCTCCAGGCAGAGCCCGTGCGGGGCCACTACCGGCACCCCTGGATCGCGCTCAGCAGCGGCGAGCACCTGCGCGGGCCATCCGGCCTGCCTGCTCCCGTCGCCGACCCGCAGCAGCGCACCGACCAGCGCCCGGACCATGTTGTGGCAGAACGCGTCCGCCACCACGGTCGCCACAGCCAGCCCGGCCGCGGGCCGCGCCCAGTCCAGCCGCAGCAGCTCCCGGACCGTGCTCGCCCCCTCGCGACGGCGGCAGAACGCGGCGAAGTCATGCTCGCCCAGGCACGCCTGCGCCGCCTCGTTCATGGCCTCGATGCTGAGCCGGCGCGGGTACCACAGCGTCTCGTGCCGCCCGAGTGGATCGGCTGCGGCCGGGTCGTCGCAGACCCGGTAGGCATAGCGCCGCCAGAGGGCCGAGAAGCGGGCATCGAAGCCCGCTGGCGCGGGCCCGATCTCGTGGACCCGCAGATCCGGCGGGAGCACCCCTGACAGCCGCCGCGCGGCGGTGCCCGCCGCCGCCTCCCAGCGCTCCGCGGGCAGGTCAGCGTGCGCGACCTGGCCCCGTGCGTGGACTCCGGCGTCGGTCCGGCCGGCCACGGTGAGCTGCGGCGCCTCAGCCAGGCGCAGCACCTGGGCCAGCGCGTCCTCCAGCGTCTGCTGGACGGTACGCCGGCCAGGCTGGCGCGCCCAGCCCGAGAAGCCGGACCCGTCGTAGCCGAGATCGACGCGGACCCGGATCATCTCCAGGCCACCTTCCCGGCACGCCGGCCGGGCTCACTCCTGCCCGGCCGTGTCCTCCGCGCCGTCGGCCTCAGCTTCGTCCTCCGCGGCAGCTTGGGCGGTCCCAGCCTCGGCGGTCCCAGCCTCGGCAGCATCCCCGGTCTCAGCCTCCGCGGCGTCAGCGTCGGCGGCAGTCGCCTCGGCCGCCTCCGCCCCGGCCGCCTCAGCCTCGGCGGCAGCCGCCTTCTTCCCGCCCTGGGTGGGAGCGGCGGCCGGCTCACCGCGGCGGGCGCGGCGCCGCCGCGGTGACGCGGTGGCCTCCTCGCGGACGAGTTCGATGACAGCGAGCGGAGCGTTGTCACCCTTGCGCGGCCCGACCTTGGTGATCCGGGTGTACCCGCCGTCCCGGGCGGCGAAGCTCGGGCCGATCTCGGTGAACAGGGTGTGCACGACACCCTTGTCGGTCACCACCGTGAGCACCTCGCGCCGGGCGTGCAGGTCACCCCGCTTGGCGAAGGTGATCAGGCGCTCGGCGAACGGCCGGAGCCGCCGGGCTTTCGCCTCGGTCGTGGTGATCTTGCCGTGCTCGAACAGGGAGGTGGCAAGATTCGCCAGGATGTGCCGCTGGTGGGCCGGACTGCCACCCAGCCGCGGGCCCTTGGTGGGCGTGGGCATAGGAACGTTCTCCTCGGTTTGCTGTCTCGGCTATGTGCTGCCTGGGGATCGGTGTCTCAGTACTGCTCGGTCTCGACGTAGCTCTCGTCGTCGTCCGCGCCGTAGGAGTCCACCGCGGTGCCCGGGTCGAAGCCGGGCGGGGAGTCCTTGAGCGCCAGCCCCATGTCCGTCAGCTTCTGCTTGACCTCCTCGATCGACTTGGCGCCGAAGTTGCGGATGTCGAGCAGGTCCTGCTCGCTGCGGGCGACCAGCTCACCGACGGTGTGGATGCCCTCGCGCTTCAGGCAGTTGTACGAGCGGACGGTGAGGGTCAGCTCCTCGATCGGCAGCGCCAGGTCCGCCGCGAGCGCCGCGTCGGTCGGCGACGGGCCGATGTCGATGCCCTCGGCCTCGACGTTGAGCTCACGGGCCAGGCCGAACAGCTCGACCAGGGTCTTGCCGGCGCTCGCCACCGCGTCCCGCGGCCGCATGGACGGCTTGGTCTCCACGTCGACGATCAGCTTGTCGAAGTCGGTCCGCTGCTCCACCCGGGTGGCCTCGACCTTGTAGGTGACCCGGAGCACCGGGGAGTAGATCGAGTCGATCGGGATCCGGCCGATCTCCTGCCCGGGCTGCTTGTTCTGCGCGGCCGACACGTAGCCACGGCCGCGCTCGACCGTCAGCTCCATCTCCAGCTTGCCCTTGCCGTTGAGCGTGGCGATGTGCAGGTCCGGGTTGTGCACCTCGACACCCGCGGGCGGCGCGATGTCGGTGGCCGTGACCTCGCCGGGCCCCTGCTTGCGCAGGTACATGACGACCGGCTCGTCCTGCTCGGAGGAGACGACGAGCTCTTTGAGGTTCAGGATGATGTCGGTGACATCCTCCTTGACCCCGGCGACGGTCGAGAACTCGTGCAGCACGCCTTCGATCCTGATACTGGTCACTGCCGCGCCCGGGATCGACGACAGCAGGGTCCGGCGCAGTGAGTTGCCGATCGTGTACCCGAAGCCCGGCTCGAGCGGCTCGATGACGAACCTCGACCGGAACTCGTCTACCGGCTCCTCGGTGAGAGTCGGGCGCTGGGCGATGAGCATGTCCTACCCCTTTCCGCGGCGCCCGCTATTTGACGCCGCGATCTGACCGGACGGCCAGCCGCCGTCCCCGCCCCGGCCGCACCGCATCGCGCGGGCGCCCGGGGAAGCTTTACTTCGAGTACAGCTCAACGATGAGCTGCTCCTGCACCTGAGTATCGATCTGGGTCCGGACCGGCAGCGCGTGGACGAGAATCCGCATCTTGTCCGGGATGACCTCCAGCCACGCCGGGGCTGGCCGCTCGCCGGCCTCGGCCCTGGCGACCACGAACGGGGTCATCTCCAGAGACGCCGGCCGCACCTCGACAATGTCGCTTTCGCTCACCCGGTAGGAGGGTATGTCCACCTTCCTGCCGTTGACCAGGAAGTGGCCGTGCGTTACCAGCTGGCGCGCCATGTCGCGGCTCTTGGCGAAGCCGGCCCGGTAGACCACGTTGTCGAGGCGGCTCTCCAGGATCTGGAGCAGGTTGTCACCGGTCCTGCCGCGCTTGCGGGTGGCCTCCTCGTAGTAGCCGTGGAACTGCCGCTCCAGGATCCCGTACACCCGGCGGGCCTTCTGCTTCTCCCGGATCTGGAGCAGGTACTCGCTCTCCTTCGGCCGGTTGCGGCCGTGCTCACCGGGCGGGTAGGGCCGGATCTCGATCGGGCACTTGGGTGAGTCGCACTTGGCGCCCTTGAGGAACAGCTTCATCTTCTCGCGGCGGCAGAGCTTGCAGTCCGCGCCTGTGTATCGGGCCATCTGTCAGCTACTCCTCAGACCCGGCGCCGCTTGGGCGGCCGGCAGCCGTTGTGTGGAACGGGTGTGACGTCCTGGATGGACCCAACCTCCAGGCCGGTCGCCTGCAGGGAACGGATGGCGGTCTCCCGCCCCGAGCCCGGGCCCTTGACGAAGACGTCGACCTTGCGCATCCCGTGCTCCATGGCGCGCCGCGCCGCGGCCTCGGCCGCCATCTGCGCGGCGAACGGGGTCGACTTGCGCGACCCCTTGAAGCCGACCTGGCCGGAGGACGCCCAGGAGATGACGTTGCCGACCGGATCGGTGATGGAGACGATCGTGTTGTTGAACGTGCTCCTGATGTGGGCGTGCCCGTGGGCGACGTTCTTGCGTTCCTTGCGGCGCACCTTCTTGGCGGCGCCCGCGCGGCTCTTAGGCGGCATCTGCTTCCTTTGTCAGCTGGAGGTCATCGGTTCGCGGCCGGTCACGCCGGGTGCCGCGGACTACTTCTTCCCGGCCTTCTTCTTGCCGGCCACGGTCTTCTTCCTGCCCTTGCGGGTGCGGGCGTTGGTCTGCGTGCGCTGGCCGTGCACAGGCAGCCCCCGCCGGTGGCGGATGCCCTGGTAGCAGCCGATCTCGACCTTGCGCCGGATGTCGGCCTGCACCTCGCGGCGCAGGTCGCCCTCGACCCGGTAGCTGGCCTCGATCCAGTCACGGAGCCTGACCACGTCATCGTCGGTGAGGTCGTGGACCCGGATGTCGCCACTGACGCCGGTGGCCTTCAGCGTCTCGAGCGCGCGGGTGCGGCCGATTCCGTATACGTAAGTGAGGGCGACCTCAAGGCGCTTGTCGCGCGGGAGGTCCACACCAACCAGTCGTGCCATCTGCGGGCAGTTCTCCTTCGTGCTCGGGAGGTCTGGCACACCGCGCCCCCGCCCCTGCCCGGGCGGGCCCCGGCCTCCTTCCGGGGGTTCCCCTTACCGGACCTAGGTCCGGTAAGGGTGCGGTGCACATGGCTTGCACTCAGCCCTGGCGCTGCTTGTGCCTCGGGTCGGTGCAGATGACCATGACACGACCATGCCGGCGGATGACCCGGCATTTGCTGCAGATCTTCTTCACGCTCGGCTTGACCTTCATCGTGGTCTCCTCTGGCGCCGGCGTTCCCCGGCGCATGTCGGGCATCTTCTCAGGGAATCGCGGCGGGTTCCGCCGTGCTCCGTTGCCTATTGGTCCGTTACTTGTAGCGGTAGACGATCCGCCCGCGGGACAGGTCGTAGGGGCTCAGCTCCACGACGACCCGGTCGTCGGGCAGGATCCGGATGTAGTGCATCCGCATCTTCCCGCTGATATGGGCCAGGACCTTGTGCCCGTTGTCAAGCTCCACCCGGAAGAAGGCATTCGGGAGTGACTCCACGATCGTGCCTTCGATCTCGATGGCGCCGTCCTTCTTGGGCATATCCTCCGCATTTCGCTCGGTCCGCCAGCAGCCGTTCATGAGCGACCGCTCGCAGGTGTGGTTTCCGTGATCGTGTACTGCCGCTCACCATCACATAGCCGCTGCTGCTGCCCGCAGCCTGGGGACATGCTGACACATGGTCGCCAGATGCGGGCCGGCCCAGCAAACGGCTGTCCCGCACCGGCGCACAAGCCAGTCATGGGACAGCTCAGAGGCCGCAGCAGAGTCTACGCGAGATGGGCTGTCTATGCGAACTCTGGCGGGGACCCGGGTATTCCCTGGCGCGGCGCTGGCCGCCCTGGCGTCAGCGGCCGCGGCCGCGGCGGCGCGGCTCATCGTCGCTGATCCACCGGCCCAGCAGGATGAGGCCGTAGGGCCCGGCGATCCACAGGAACCACAGGTTGCCCGGGTGCCCGGAGAGCAGCCAGACGAAGAAGGCGATCAGGCTCACCGAGAGCCATGACCCCAGGGCTGCCCGCCAGGCCGGGGTGAGGCGCCCCGGCGCCATCATCCACGGCAGCGGCGGTGGGCCGGACCCGCCGCGGCGGCCTCGCTCCAGCGAGGCGTCGGGAAGCTTGTAGAGATCGATCCCCGGCAGGTCCACCAGCAGCTCATCCAGCTCGCCCAGGGTCTTGGCCGCGTACGCCTTGTCGAGCCGCTCGTTGAACTCATCGGCGGTCAGCCTGCCCGCCGCGTGGTGCTCGCGCAGCAGCGCCGCGGTCCGGTCGCGGTCCGCGTCCGAGGCACGGATCCTGGGGTCACTGGCCATCGGCATCCTCCTCAGCTGTTCGACGGTGCCAGTTCGCGGGGCGGCTGCCCGGCCAGCCGGGCGAGACCTTCGCTGCCCCCGTCGGCGGCCGTGAGCACCCACGGGCCGTCCGCGGTGATCGCCACCGTGTGCTCGAAGTGAGCGGCCGGGCTGGCGTCCTCGCTCACCACCGTCCAGCCGTCGTCGAGCAGGCGGGTGGCGGGGCCACCGAGCACCAGCAGCGGCTCGATGGCCAGCGCCATCCCCTCCGCCAGCACCGGTCCCCGGCCCGGCAGCCCCTGGTTGGGTACCGGGGGGTCCATGTGCATCTCGCTGCCGATGCCGTGCCCGCCGTAATCCTCGACGATCCCGTACCTGCCCGCCGCGCGGACACACCGCTGCACCGCGTGGGAGATGTCGCCCAGCCGGGCCCCGGGCCGGGCGGCGGCAAGCCCGTGCCACAGCGCCCGCTCGCAGGTGGCGAGCAGCCGTTCCAGCCTGGCCGTGACCGTGCCGACCGGCACGGTGAGGGCGGCGTCGGCGTGCCAGCCGTCCACGATCGCCCCGCAGTCGATCGACACCACGTCGCCGTCGCGCAGCAGCCGGGTGGCCCGCGGGATGCCGTGCACGATCTCCTCGTTGACGCAGGCGCAGATGGTCGCGGGGAACCCGTGATAACCGAGGAAGGAGGGGGTAGCTCCGGCCGCCTGGATCTCGCGGCCGGCGATGGCGTCCAGTTCGGCGGTGCTTGTCCCGGGCACCGCCGCGGCCGCCGCCGCGGTCAGGGCGCGCGCGACCACCTGCCCCGCCTCGGCCATCGCGGCCAGCTGCACCGGGGTCTTGACCTCGATGGCTGGCTCACGCCTTACCCTCATGGTGCCTCCGGATCGCTACCGGGCGTGCCCGTGGACCTGACTTAACCGTACCCACCGCGAGCCGGGCCGCCCCATCACCGGATGAACCGGCGCAGAGCGTTCAGGGCGCGATCGGTGATCTCATCCACCGGGCCGGTGGCGTCAAGGCCGAGCAGGATGCCCTCGTCGGCGTAGAACGCGACCAACGGCGCGGTCTGCTGCTGGTAGACCTCGAGCCGGTGCCTGATCGTCTCCTCGCGGTCGTCGTCACGCTGGAACAGCTCACCGCCGCAGTCGTCGCAGCTATCGGGCCGGGCCGGCGGGTCGAACGTCGCGTGCCACACCCGCCCGCACCGCCGGCACGTGCGCCGGCCGGACAGCCGGCGCACCACCTCGTCGTCGTCCACCACCAGTTCCAGCACCACGTCCAGCCTGGTGTCCCAGGTCAGCAGCATCTTCTTGAGCGTCTCGGCCTGCGGCACGTTGCGGGGGAACCCGTCGAGCAGGAACCCCGCGGCGGCGTCGTCGTCGGCCAGCCGGTCGGTGACCATCGCGATCGTGATCTCGTCGGGGACAAGGTCGCCGCGCTCCATGTACGCCTGGGCGCGGCGGCCCAGCGAGGTGCCGTGGCTGACGTTGTCCCGGAAGATATCACCTGTCGAGATCTTCGGGATGGACAGGTGCGACGAGAGGAACTGGGCCTGTGTCCCCTTGCCCGCACCGGGGGGGCCCACGAGGACGATACGCACTACCGCAGGAAACCCTCGTAATTGCGCTGCTGGAGCTGGCTCTCGATCTGCTTCACCGTATCCAGCCCGACTCCCACCGCGATCAGGATGCTGGTGCCCCCGAACGGGAAGTTCTGGGTCGCGCCGACCAGCGCCAGCGCGATCATCGGGATGAGCGCGATGACACCCAGGTAGGCCGAGCCCGGGGCGGTGAGCCGGGTGAGCACGTAGTTGAGGTATTCGGCGGTGGGCCGGCCAGGACGGATGCCGGGGATGAACCCGCCGTACTTCTTCATGTTGTCGGCGACTTCGGTCGGGTTGAAGGTGATCGCAACGTAGAAGTACGTGAAGAAGATGATCAGCACGAAGAACGAGAGCATGTAGATGGCCGAGTCGCCCCTGACCATGTACGTGTCGATCCACGTGACCCAGCCCTGCGGGCGTGTCCGGTTCCCGAAGATCGTGCTCATCAGCTGCGGGATGTACAGCAGTGACGAGGCGAAGATGACCGGGATGACACCGGCCTGGTTCACCTTCAGCGGGATATAGGTCGAGGTCCCGCCGTACATCTTCCGCCCGACCATCCGTTTGGCGTACTGGACCGGGATCCGGCGCTGGGCCTGCTCCATGAAGACCACGAAGGCCACGATGGCGATGCCCACCGCCACGACCACGCCGAAGGTGAAGGGGCCCCGGCTCTTGAGGATGTTCTGCATCTCGCCCGGGATGACGGCGATCACCTGGGTGAAGATCAGGATGGACATGCCGTTGCCGACGCCGCGGTCGGTGATCAGCTCACCCAGCCACATGATGACCGCGGTGCCCGCGGTCATGGTGATCACCATCGTGGAGATGGTGAAGATCGAGGAGTCCGGGATCAGCGGCTGGGTGCAGCCGACGCTGCTGAACAGGTTGCCGGAGCGGGCGAGCGCCACGATCCCGGTGGACTGCATGATGGCCAGGCCCACGGTGAGGTACCGGGTGTACTGGGTGATCTTGGCCTGCCCCGCCTGGCCCTCCTGCCGCAGCGTTTCCAGCCGCGGGATGACGACCGCGAGCAGCTGCAGGATGATGCTGGCGGTGATGTAGGGCATGATGCCGAGCGCGAACACCGACAGCTTGAACAGCGCCCCGCCGCTGAACAGGTTGACCAGGGCGAAGACGCCGCCGGCGGACTTGCTGTTCGCCAGCCCGATGCATGCGCTGACGGCCTTCTCCGAGATGCCCGGGGTGGGCAGGGCCGCCCCCAGCCGGAAGACGGCGATCATGGCGACGGTGAAGAGCAGCTTCCGGCGCAGGTCTGGCGTCCGGAACGCCCGGAGGAACGCGGTCAGCATGCGTCGTCCTCACATCGATGGGTCAGCACAAGGGTGGCCGCCGCAGTGTAACGCGCTCGCTGCACTGTAACAGCCAGCCCGCGGCGGCAGCACCTGCGCGAGCTGCCCGGGAAGCCGGCTCGGGCTTCCCGGGAGCGGCGCGGTGGCCGTGATGGCCAGTGATCACTTCGGCGGTCCCTCAGAGCTGCGTGACGGTTCCCCCGGCAGCGGTGATCTTCTCCTTCGCGGTGGCGGAGAAGGCGTGCGCGCTGACCCGCCACGCCGCCCCGGCCTCACCGTTGCCCAGCACCTTGACCAGCTCGCCGGCCCGCACCGCGCCCTTGGCGACCAGGCTGTCGGGGGTGACGTCGCCGCCGTCGGGGAACAGCTCGGTGAGCCGCCCGGTGTTGACGATCTGGTATGTGGTCTTGAACCGCAGGTTGGAGAACCCACCGAGCTTCGGCACCCGGCGGTGCAGCGGCATCTGGCCGCCTTCGAATGCCGTCGCCACCTGGCCACGGGCCTTGGTGCCCTTGGTGCCGCGGCCGGCGGTCTTGCCTTTGGACCCCTCGCCGCGGCCTACCCTGGTCCGCGCCGTGCGGGCGCCCGGGGCCGGGCGGAGGTGGTGGAGCTTCAGGCCCTTGCCACCACCGGTGCCGGCCATGGCCCCGTCGCGGTCCTTGCCCGCGCCTGCCATGCTCAGTCCACCTCCTCGACGGTGACCAGATGGCGCACCGCCTGGATCATGCCCCGGAACTCGGGCCGGTCGTCCTTGACGACCACGTCACCGATCCGCTTCAGCCCCAGCGAGCGCAGTGAGGCGCGCTGCTGGGCGGTGCCGCCGATCCGCGACCTGGTCTGGGTTACCTTCAACTGTGCCATTGCCCTGCTCCCGGTCAGCTGTTGCCCGCTGCGGCCGCGGCTGCTGCCGCGCGAGCGCGCAGCATGGCCGCGGGCGCCACATCCTCGATCGGCAGCCCGCGCCGGGCCGCGATCTCCTCCGGGCGGTTGAGGCTCTTCAGCGCGGCCACCGTGGCGTGCACCACGTTGATCGGGTTCGACGACCCCAGTGAGCGTGAGAGCACGTCGCTGATGCCCGCGCACTCCAGCACCGCGCGCACCGGGCCGCCGGCGATCACCCCGGTCCCGGGGCTCGCGGGCTTGAGCAGCACCACGCCGGCCGCCTCCTCCCCCTGCACCGTGTGCGGGATCGTGCCGCCGATGCGGGGCACCCGGAAGAAGTGCTTCTTGGCCGCCTCGACGCCCTTGGCGATCGCGGCGGGCACCTCCTTGGCCTTGCCGTAGCCGACGCCGACCATGCCGTTGCCGTCACCCACGACGACCAGCGCGGTGAAGCTGAACCGCCGGCCGCCCTGCACCACCTTGGCCACGCGGTTGATGGTCACCACCCGCTCCAGGTAGGTGGTGCCCTTGTCGGCCCCGCCCCGGCGGTCGTCGCGGCGGTCCCGCCGCTCGCCGCCGCCGCTGCCGCGCCGCGGAGTCGCTGCCATCAGAATGTCCTTCCAGTGTTGACGCAGGCGAGAGAGCTCACAGCTTCAGCCCGCCTTCCCGTGCCGCCTCCGCGAGTGCGGCGACGCGGCCGTGATAGGCGTAGCCTGCGCGGTCGAACACCGCGGCGGCGACGCCGGCCTCCTGGGCGCGGCGGGCCAGGAGCTCTCCCACCTGCCGCGCCTTGGCCGTCTTGTCGCCGCCAGCGTCCCGGATGCCGGAGTCCAGGGTAGACGCTGCTGCGAGCGTCTTGCCCGTGCCGTCGTCGACCAGCTGGGCGAAGATGTGCCGGGCCGACCGCTTGACGGCCAGCCGGGGGCGGCCGCCCGTGCCGCTGACCTTCTTGCGGACGCGCAGGTGCCGCCGCGCCCGCGAAGACGTCCGCGCGGCGGTGTGCCCGTGCGCCCTGGTCCTGGTAGCAGCCATGTCTTACTTCCCAGCCTTCCCGACCTTGCGGCGGATGTGCTCGCCGGAGTACCGCAGCCCCTTGCCCTTGTACGGGTCGGGCTTGCGGAGCTTGCGTATGTTGGCGGCGACCTCGCCCACCTGCTGCTTGTCGATCCCCTCGACCACCAGCCGGGTGGGCGTCTCGACCCGCAGCGTGATCCCTTCTGGCGGGCTGACGGTCACCGGGTGGCTGAAGCCGAGGGAGAACTCCAGGTTGGGGCCCTTGGCCTGCACCCGGTAGCCCACGCCGACGATCTCCAGCGTCTTGCGGTAGCCCTCGGTCACCCCGGTGACCATGTTCGCCACCAGCGACCGGGACAGGCCGTGCAGCGCCCGGACGTTGCCCTCGTCGTTGGGCCTGGTCACGGTGATGACCCCGTCGCGCTGGGCCACCTCGATGGGCTCGGCCACCTCGAGCGAGAGCTTCCCCTTGGGCCCGGTGACGGTGACCTCGCGGCCGTTGATGGTGACGTCGACGTCGCTGGGGATCGTCACCGGCATTCGTCCGATACGTGACATCGCCGTCTCCTCACCAGACGTAGGCGAGGACTTCCCCGCCCACGCCGCGCTTGACCGCCTGCCTGTCGGTCAGCAGGCCACCGGAGGTGGAGATGATGGCGATGCCAAGACCGCCGAGCACCCGCGGCAGGTTGTCCTTTTTCGCGTACACGCGCAGCCCGGGCTTGGACACCCGCTTGAGGCCGGCGATCGACCGCTCACGGGTCGGCCCGTACTTGAGCGTGATCACGAGGTTCTTGCCGACCTCGGCATCTTCGACACGCCAGCCGGCGATGTAGCCCTGCTGCTGGAGGATCTCCGCGATGTGAATCTTGATCGTGGAGCAGGGCATGCCCACCGTGTCGTGGTATGCCGCGTTGGCGTTGCGCAGACGGGTCAGCATGTCTGCGATCGGGTCGGTCATCGTCATGGCCTGATGGCCCTCCTCACCGCGGTTTCCCTGCGGACCTGCGGCGTGGTCGGTGGGCACCGGGTGGTGCCCAGGTTGGTCGTTGCCCGGGTGGGCACCCGGGCGGGTGGTGCTGGCTGCATGCGGGCGGCTACCAGCTGGACTTGGTGATGCCGGGCAGCTCGCCCCGGTGGGCCATGGACCGGAAGCAGATCCGGCACAGCCCGAACCTCCGGTACACCGCCCGCGGGCGCCCGCATCGCGAGCACCGGGTGTACCCGCGCACCTTGAACTTCGGCTTGCGGTTCGCCTTGACGACGAGCCCCTTCTTCGCCACTGGTCAGTTCTCCTTGAACGGGAATCCGAGCCGGCGCAGCAGCGAACGGCCCTCGTCATCGGTGGTGGCGGTCGTGACCACGGTCACGTCCATTCCGCGCTGGCGGTCCACCTGGTCTGGGTTGATCTCGTGGAACATCAGCTGCTCGGTGAGGCCGAACGTGTAGTTCCCCCGGCCGTCGAACTGCCGGTCGTTCAGGCCCCGGAAGTCACGGATCCGGGGCAGCGCCAGCGTGAGCAGCCGGTCGAGGAACTCCCACATCCGGTCGCCGCGCAGGGTCACGTGGGCGCCGATCGGCATGCCCTCGCGGAGCTTGAACTGGGCGATCGACTTCCTCGCCCGGGCCACGGCGGGCCGCTGGCCGGTGATGATGGCCAGGTCCCGCACCGCGCCCTCGATGAGCTTGGCGTCGCGCGCCGCCTCGCCGACCCCCATGTTGACCGCGATCTTGGCCAGCCCGGGGATCTGCATCACGTTGGCGTAGCCGAACTCCTCCCGCAGCGCGGGGGCGATCTCCGCCTGGTAGCGCTCCTTCAGGCGCGGCCGGACGTGCCCGGCGGCCACCTGTTCCGTTGTTGCTGTCATCAGACGTCCTTACCGCTCGTGCGCGAGATCCGGACCTTGGTCTGGCTCCCGTCGGCCTCCTCGACCCGGTACCCGGCCCGGGCCGGCTTCTTGGTGTCCGGGTCGACCAGCGCGACGTTGCTCACGTGGATCGGCGCTTCCTGGGTGACGATGCCGCCCTCCTTGGCACCCCGCGCACCCTGGAAGTTGACCTTGGTGTTCTTCCGGATGATGTTGACGCCCTGGACAAGCACCCGCTGGCGGGACGGGTAGGCGACGATGACCTTGCCCTCCCGGCCACGGTCACGGCCGGCCAGCACCACCACGGTGTCGCCCTTCTTGATCTTCATCGCGGCTGGCTTGCGGGCCGCCTGCGTCTTCTTCGCCATCACAGCACCTCCGGGGCGAGCGAGATGATCCGCATGAACCGCTTCTCACGCAGCTCGCGGCCGACCGGGCCGAAGATGCGGGTCCCGCGCGGGTCACCGCCGTCGCGGATGAGGACGGCCGCGTTCTCGTCGAAGCGGATGTAGGAGCCGTCCACCCGGCGGCGTTCCTTGCGGGTGCGCACCACCACGGCCTTGACCACGTCGCCCTTGCGCACGCCCGCGCCGGGAAGGGCGTCCTTCACCGTCGCGACGATGACGTCGCCGATGCCCGCGTATCGCCGGCCGGAGCCGCCGAGCACCCGGATGCACTACAGCTCCTTGGCTCCGGTGTTGTCGGCGACCTTGAGCCGCGACTCCTGCTGGATCACGTCAACTCCTGCTTCTTGACGCCGGCCTGCGCGGGCCTGGCGGGTGCTTGGGTGGTTCTCGTGGGGGCGTGGCGGTCCGGGACCGCCGTGTCCTACTTGGCCTTCTCCAGGATTTCAGCGACCCGCCAGCGCTTGGTCGCCGACAGCGGCCGGGTCTCCATGAGCCGGACGCGGTCGCCGACGCCGCAGGCGTTCTCGCCGTCGTGTGCCTTGTACTTCTTGGTGCGGCGGATGACCTTGCCGTACTTGGGGTGCTTCACCCGGTCCTCGACGACGACCACGACGGTCTTGTCCATCTTGTCGCTGACGACGTAGCCCTCGCGGATCTTGCGGTAGCCCCGGCCGGCGCGGCCAGGCGCGCCGCCCTGCTCCTCACTCACTGTCTTCCGCCTCCTCGGCGATGGTCACGATGCCAAGCTCACGCTCGCGCTTCACCGTGTAGATGCGGGCGATCTCCTTGCGGACGGCGCGCAGCCGGCCGTGGCTTTCCAGCTGCCCGGTCGCGGCCTGGAAACGGAGGTTGAACAGCTCCGTCTTGGCCTCGGCCAGCTTGGTGTCGAGTTCCTCCTCGGTGGAGGTCCGCAGGTCAGCGGCGACCAGGCCCTTAGCCATCACGCCTCACCCACCTCACGCTTGACGAATTCGGGCCTGTGCAGCAAACAGAGCATGGGGAGCTTGTGCTCGAACATCAGGCTTCACCCACCTCACGCTTGACGAATCGGGTCTTCATGGGGAGCTTGTGCTGCGCCCGGCGCAGCGCCTCCCTGGCGACCGGCTCGGCGACCCCGGACAGCTCGAACATGACCCGCCCGGGCTTGACGTTGGCGATCCACCATTCCGGCGATCCCTTGCCGGAGCCCATCCGGGTCTCGGCGGGCTTCTTGGTCAGCGGCCGGTCCGGGTAGATGGTGATCCACACCTTCCCGCCGCGGCGGATATGCCGGGTCATCGCGATCCGGGCGGCCTCGATCTGGCGGTTGGTCACGTACGCGTGCTCCAGCGCCTGGATGCCGTACTCGCCGAACGCCACCCGGGTGCCGCCCTTGGCCTTGCCGTGCCGGTCCGGCCGGTGCTGCTTGCGGTGCGCGGTCCTGCGCGGGATGAGCATGCCTCAGCCCTCCTCGGCCACGGTCGCGACCGGCTCGCCGCCGCCGGAGCGCGGCGTGTCTTCCGGTCCCTGGCCACCCGGCCCCCCCGGCCCGTCGCCGCCACGGCGGCGGCGGGCTGGCGGACGGTCGCGGTCACGCCGCTGGCCGGCCCGCAGCGCCGCCTGCTGCGCCTCACGCTCGGCGCGGGTGGCCGGCGCCTCGCCGCGGTAGATCCAGACCTTCACGCCGATCCGGCCGAACGTGGTGCGCGCCTCGTAGAAGCCGTAGTCGATGTCGGCGCGCAGCGTGTGCAGCGGCACCCGCCCCTCGCGGTAGAACTCCGACCGCGACATCTCCGCGCCGCCGAGCCGGCCCGAGCACTGCACCCGGATCCCGCGCGCGCCGCCCTTCATGGCCGTCTGCATGGCCTTGCGCATCGCGCGCCGGAACGACACCCGGCTCGACAGCTGCTCGGCCACGCCCTGGGCGACCAGCTGGGCGTCGATCTCGGGGTTCTTGACCTCGAGGATGTTCAGCTGGATCTGCTTGCCGGTGAGCTTTTCCAGGTCACCGCGGATCCGGTCGGCCTCGGCGCCGCGCCGCCCGATGACGATGCCGGGCCGCGCCGTGTGGATGTCCACCCGGACCCGGTCCCTGGTGCGCTCGATCTCCACCTTGGAGATGCCGGCCCGTTCCATGCCGCGCTGCAGCATCCGGCGGATCGCCACGTCCTCGGCGACGTAATCCTTGTACAGCTTGTCGGCATACCACCGGCTCTTGAAGTCGGTGGTGATGCCCAGCCGGAACCCGTGCGGGTTCACCTTCTGCCCCACTAGCGGGTCCTTCCGTTGGTCTCGTCCGAGACGATGACTGTGATGTGGCTGGTCCGCTTGTTGATCCGGTAGC
>DATIXO010000201.1:0-25655 GCA_035518495.1 Streptosporangiaceae bacterium | reverse complement strand
GAGGGCCAGCACATCGAGCTGGGCATCAGCGAGATGAACCTGTTCCTGCTGCTCGGCCAGCTCGGCCTGGCCTGGGACCTGTCCGACCAGCCGCTGCTCCCGGTCGGCACCGTGTACGATCCGTTCGTGCTGCGGGGGCTGGATGCGTTCGTCTACTCCGTGTACTCCGGCGCGCGGTTCCTGGTGGCCGGCACCCCGTCGGGGATCTCCCTCGCCCCGGAGGGGGGAGCGCACCAGTCGACCATCACCGCGTCGGTCGGCCTGGAGCTGCCGAACGTCACCTTCATCGAGCCCGCGTATGCGGCGGCCCTCGACTGGCTCATCTGCGGCGCCCTGCAGGCGATCGCGGCCGCGAACGCCGCGCCGCCCACGGCCGCCGTCACCGAGGACGGCTCGTACTACTTCCGGCTCAGCACGCGGGCCATCGACCAGGGCCCGTTCGCCCGCGTGCGGGAGCGTCTCGGCGACGCGCTGCTGCGCCGCCAGGTGCTGGCCGGCGCCTACCAGCTGGTCGACGCCAGCCAGGCCGCGGCCGGCGGCGCGCCAGCGGTCTACCTGGCCGGCTCGGGCGCGGTGCTGCCCGAGGTGCTCGCCGCCGCCGCCGAGCTGGGCGATGAGGGCATCGCCGCCCACGTCATCGACGTGACCTCCGCCGACCGGCTCTACCGGGCCTGGCAGCGGACCCTGCGGCAGGGGGTGCGCACCGCCACCACGCCGTCCATCCCCGGTGCGCTGCGCACCGTGTTCGGCCCCCGGGCGCCGGTCGTGACCGTGCACGACGCGGCCTCGCACACCCTGAGCTGGCTCGGGTCGGCCCTGGGGGTGCCGGCCGTCAGCCTCGGGGTGGACTCGTTCGGGCAGTCCGGCACCGTGGGCGACCTCTACCGCGCGCACGACCTCGACGCCGGCTCGATCGTCAATGCCGCCCTGGCGGCGCTGTCACTGCGCCACCAGTGACCGCGGCCGGCCCCGTTCTCCCGTGGTGGCCTGCCCGCCGGGTCCGGGGCCGCCGGGCCGTCGTGCGCCTTACGGCGACTGGGGGAGCTTGACCGAGCCGGGCCGGACGGGCGGCGCGGACGGCGGCGGCACGACCGGCCCGATGTCCCCGTCCGGCGCCTCGTCCAGGTCCACGATCACCGGGGCGTGGTCGCTCGGCCCGGTGCCCTTGCGGGCCTGGCGGTCCACCCACGCCGCCCGCACCCGGCCGGCCACCGGGCCGGTGGCCAGCACCAGGTCGATCCGCATCCCGAGGTCCCGGTGGAACATCCCGCCGCGGTAGTCCCAGTAGGTGAACACCCGCTGCGCCGGCCAGCGGTCCCGCACCACGTCGTGCAGGCCGACCGCCTCCAGTTCGGCCAGCGCCGCGCGCTCCGGCGGTGTGACGTGGGTCTGCCCCGCGTAGGCCGCGGGGTCGAACACGTCGGCGTCGGCGGGTGCGATGTTCATGTCCCCGCACACGACCGCGGCCTCCGGGCCGGCCGCGACGGCCTCGCGCAGCGCGGCCAGCCAGGCGAGCTTGTAGCGGTAGTGCTCGGAGCCGGGCGTCCGCCCGTTCGGCACATACACCGAGCACACCCGTATCCCGCCGCAGGTCGCGGACACCGCGCGTGCCTCCGGGCCGGGGAAGCCGGGCTCGCCGGGGAGGCCGGTCACCACGTCGTCCAGCCCCACCCGGGACAGGATCGCCACCCCGTTCCACTGCACCTGGCCATGCAGGCCCGCCTCGTAGCCACGGCTGGCGAGCTCGCCGCCGAGCAGCCGGGTGAACGCGCCGTCGGCGAGCTTGGTCTCCTGCAGGCAGACGACATCGGGCTGCCGCTGGTCCAGCCACGGCAGCAGCCGCGGCACCCGCTGCTTGACCGAGTTCACGTTCCAGGTCGCTACCCGCACCCGGCCTACGGTAGCCGCCGCTGCTGACGCCCCGCTGCCACCGGGGCGTACGCGCACAGGTCGCGCAGCACGCAGCCGGCGCAGTCAGGCCGCCGGGCATGGCACACCGTGCGCCCGTGCGTGACCAGCGCGACGTGCAGGTCGTAGCGGATACCGGGCGGCACCAGCGGCGCGAGCAGCTCATGCGCCTTTTCCGCGCTCGTGCCCGCGCGGATCCAGCCCAGCCGGGTGACGATCCGGTGGACATGGGTGTCGATGGGGAACGCGGCCCGGTTCATCGAGAAGACGAGCACGCAGGCGGCGGTCTTGGGGCCGACGCCGGGCAGCGAGGTGAGGTAGGCGGCGGCCGCCGCGTCGTCGAGGCCATGCAGGCGGTCGAGGCTGATGCGGCCCTCGCGGTCCTCGATGGCGGCCAGGATCTGCTGGATGCGGCGCGCCTTCTGGTCGGCGATGCCGCCGCAGCGGATGGCGTCGGCCACCTCGTCGTGGGGCGCGTCGGCGACCTGCTGCCAGTCCGGGAACCTGGCCTTGAGCCGGGCGAACGCCCGCTCCGAGTTGGTGTCGGAGGTGTGCTGCGACAGCACGGTCGCCACCAGCTCGTCGATGACCGGCAGCCCCGGCTTGGGCGTGAACCCGCCCTGCTGGGCGCGCAGCAGGCGCTGCACCGCTGCGATGCGGGCGGGGCGCGGCGTCGTCATCTGGCCATACTCAGCGGCCGGCCGCGCCCAGGCAAGATGATGGTGCTCTCAGGCTGGACGCGGCCCGCCGCTTCACATGCGCTGCCCGTTAGGTGCGCACACTCCTTTCGCTGATTCGTGCCGCCCGGTCAGTGACCCGACGCCGCCCCGATGAAGAACCACGGGCCGTTGGGCGAGCCCACGCCGGTCTCATCGTCGTAGCCGGGGGTGTCGTGCAGCGTCGAGGTCTGCACGTCGATGGTCTGCAGCCGGTAGATCTTGCCCTGGCTGTTGTCGAGGAAGTTCGCGTAGTCCGTGCGGACCTGGGCCACCGGGGAGGACGGCGCGACAAGATCGTGCACCGCCCGGGTTCCGAGCATCCGGTAGTACAGCGGGTTGATGAACCCCAGCGACCTGTGGCTGAACTGGTCGGCCACCGCCACCACGCCGGCAAGCATCGGGGAGGACAGGCTGGTCCCGCCGATACGGTACTGATCCCAGTACGTGCCATCCGGGAACACCTGTGTCTCGCCGACCTCGAAGCCGGTGTTGGGGTCGGCGGCCATCGCTATGTCAGGCACCGCCCGCATCGGCGTACTCCCGTAATACTCGGAGATGTTCGCCGGCACCCGGCCCTTCTGGTAGAAGGGCTGCTTGAACAGCTGGCTGGTCCCGCCGCCACCGCCGGAGCTATAGGGTCCGGGCGGCGCTGGCGACCAGGCCCCGCTGACCAGGTCGGTGTAGGCGTTCTGCCACCCGAACTCGTCCAGCCACTGGCCACGGCTGCCGATCAGCACGCTGGTGCCGCCGACGCCGGTGACGTAGGGCAGGTCGGCCGGGAATTCCACGGTCTTAGCGGCCAGGTCCGTGCCGCCCACGGTGTGGTCGCCGTCGTCCCCGGAGGAGAAGTTCACCGTGATCCCGGTCAGCGCCGCCTCCAGCGAGAACTGCTGGTAGAACTGCACGTAGGCGGTGCCGAGCAGGTTGATGTCGTCGGTGCCGTCGGTCCAGGAATTGGTGATCACGTTGGCGATGTGGTTGTCGATCGCGCTGGCCCAGGCGTCGTCCAGCCCGCTGGCGCAGTCCGAGGCCCCGACATAGACGATCTTGGCGCCGGGCGCCATCGCGTGCACGGCCTCGACGTCGAGGGTCTCCTCTCCGTACCAGCCCTGCGCGCCGCACTCGTCGATCAGGTCATAGCCGTCCGGGGGCGGAGTGATCTGGCGGAACTGGCCCTTGCGGAACAGCGGCTGGTGGTGCACCCGGCTGTACTTCTGGGCGTCTCCGTAGATGGTGGGCGAGGCGTAGGCGTCGGTGATCGCCACGGTGACCCCGCGGCCGGTCACACCGGAGCGCAGCAAGCCGCTCTCGCCATAGGCCTTCTGGTACTGCTGGGGCACGTACCCGCACGGCGTGTACGGCTGGTGCTTGCCGTAGGCGGCCGGCTTGTTGCTGGCGATCTTCTGCGCGTAGTACGCCGAGCACGGCTGCACGCCGTACCGGGCGCCGGGCGGCGGCCCGGGCAGGGTGTCGGCGGGCTTCTTGAGGGTGGTGCCCTGGTCGATCCCGAGCACCCCGCTGATCACGCCGCTGACCGCCGCCGGGGTGCTGGCCGGCAGGGACAGCGCGGTGGCGTTGGCGTGCACCGTCTTGCCCAGGTAGGAGTAGTTGTGCACGCTGGTGCCGAAGGTCTTCTGCACCTGTGCGACCGAGCCGCTGGCCTCCACAAGCATGCCGCTGGGCAGGGTGTTGGTAACCCGGAAGCCCTGCGAGGAGAGCCAGCTCCGCACCGCGGCGACATCGGCCTTGGCGGGGGCGTAGCTGGCGTCGAACGCCGCGTTCGACAGCCAGTGGCCGTAGCTGGCGCTGGCCGGGTCGGAGACCGCCTGCAAGGTGGCGACCGCACCAGCCTGGTCACGCATGCCGAGCAGCACGCCGAAGCCGATCTGCTGCGCCGACGGCATGGCGCCCAGATTGCGGGCCTGGTGCAGCCAGCGGGGGGTGCTCCCGTGCAGAGGGTGCCTGCCTTGCGGCGCGGCCATGGCCGGTACGGCCATCGCGCTGAGAGCTAATAAGCCGGCGCCCGCCAGCAGCGCGGCAACGATCCTGTGTCGAGGAAATCGGGACGATCCCATTCCAGACCCCGCCTTCTGTGAGTAATGGCTCATTTAGCCAACGCCGCGATCAAGGACTCGTCAAGACCCACGGTCGTAGGTGATACCCGTTCGAGCCCAGCCGGACCGGCTGGCAGGCCTCACGTTGCCGGCTGCCCCGCTGCCCCGGCCACCGTCACGGTGCGTCACCGTGCACCGTTTCCGCCAGCGCGAGCCATTTGTCACAAAGGCGGGCCGATATGCGGGTGAGATTGGCGCGGCGACCGGCTGTGAATAGCCGCGGATTGTGAACGTCCGCAGGTCACGGGAGCACGTCATGGCCGCGATGTTCGCCGCACGGACATCCTGTGGCCAGGCCATATGCCGTGCGCCGGCCGGAGGCTCAGCCAGGTGGCGGGACTGCCGCCGTCTCAGCGGCCCGATTTCTCAGCGCGCGGGTGACCGGCCGGCTGCCGGAGTGCTGCCTGCGGGCACGGCGCCGCTAAACGGGCCGCGTCGGCGCCGGCACCGGTGACGGCGCCGGCGTTCGCGGCGGTCAGCGTGAGGAACGCCGCGGCCCGCCCGAAGGTCTCCCCGATGGTCCGGCCCGCCAGCCGCGCCTGGTACGCGCGGTAGCGCGCCATCTCCCACGCCTGCGCGCGCGGCGCGAGCGGCGCCAGCGCCGGTTCCGGCGCCCGCTTCCAGGTCCAGCCCGTGATCCGCGCGTTGCCGGCGCCGGTGCCAGGCGCGGCGGGCTCGACGAACTCGGAAAGCTCGGCGTCGCGGCCGATCCGGTTCCGGACGAAGCGCAGCCCGGTCAGGATGCCTTCGGTCAGCCGGCGCTCCGCCGGGTCCTGGCCGGACATCACGCCGTCGTAGACCCCCGCGTGGTGACGCACCAGCGTGGCGTCGACGATCGTGACCCACCACACCGCCTCACCGATCAGCGCGAGGGCCCGCGGCCGGTCCCACACCCGCACCTGGGGCAGCCGCTGCGCCGTCTCGCTCATCGCGATGACGGACCACTGCAGTGCGCTCGCCCCGGCCGCCGCGTCGCCCATGTGCTCGCGGTTCCATGCGAGCCGGCACGGGACGGTGCAGAACCGCGCGTGCTCGCGGCGCGGCTCGAACTCAGCGCCGCACTGCTCACAGCTCCGGGTCTCGGCCACCGGCCTATTTTAGGCGTAACGGATGTGACGCAGCGATGTCAGCAGCCCAGCTGCTCGGCGAGGTGGCCGATCCCGTCGGCTTCGAGCAGGCCCGCCAGCTGCGGCGGCTGCTCTGGCGGCGCATCCGGGCCCCATTCGCGGGGCCGGCGGATGAAGACCGGGCGGATGCCCAGCGCGGCTGCGGCCTGCAGGTCTGACGCGTGCGCGGCCACCATCGCGGCGCCGGCGGGCGGGCAGTCGAGCAGCTGGAGCGCGGTCAGGTACACCTCGGCGTCGGGCTTGTAGCTGGCGGCGAGCTGCGCGGAGAGCACGACGTCGACCTGGAGGCCGGCGAACTTGAGCAGGTCGGCGAGCAGCGCGAGATGACCGTTCGACAGCGTGGCGGTGACGTGCCTGCGGCGCAGCCGGTCGAGCCCTTCCCGGCTGTCCGGCCAGGGACGCAGCTGCCGCCAGCCCTGGACCAGCGATTCGGCGCCGGCCGCCGGCAGCGAGATGCCATGCCGGGCGAGTACCTCGCTCAGGGTGCCGCGCTGGATGGCGTCGAGGTCACGCCAGGTGGCGTCCAGCCGGGCCCGGTCCAGCGCGGGCTGGTAGGCGCGTCGCCAGTCGTCGACGACACCCGCCCAGTCGGCCTGCTGGCCGTCGCGGGCCGCGGCCGTCTCCGCCAGCTCGATCAGGCTGGAACGCCAGTCCACCAGCGTCCCGAACACGTCGAACAGCAGAACCCGCATCGGCGTCACAGCCGCCAGTATGCCAATCCGGGCCCAGGGGGGACCGGTGCGGGGAATCCCGCACCGCGGCAGGCGCGGCTACCGGAGGTAGGAGGCGCCGTTGAGGTCGAGCACCGCGCCGCTCGCCCATTCGGCCTGCGGGGATGCCAGGTACACCACCGCCGCCGCGATCTCAGCGGGCTGGGCGACCCGTCCGAACGGGCTCTGCGCGCGGATCTGGTCGCCGTCCGGCCCGGCGAGCAGGGTGGCCGCCATGTCGGTGTCCACGTAGCCCGGCGCCACCGTGGCGACCGCGATCCCGTGCGGGGCCAGCGCCCTGGCCAGCGACTGGCCGAACGCGTTCAGCCCGGCCTTGCTGGCCCCGTAGGCGGGCTGGCCAGGCTCGCCGCGGTAGGCGCCCCGGGAGGAGACGTTGACGATCCGCCCGCCGCCCCGGGCCACCATGTGCTGGACCGCGCACCAGGTCACGTTCGCGGCGCCGGTCAGGTTGACGCCGAGCGTCTCCTGCCAGGCTGCCTGCCATTGCTCGTAGGAGGTGCCGGTGATCGGGTGCGAGGTGAAGATGCCGGCGTTGTTCACCAGCACGTCCAGGCCGCCGAGCGCGCTGGCGGCCTGGTCCACCATCTGCCGCACGGCCTGCGGGTCGGCCAGATCGGCCTGCACCACCATGTGCCCGCTGCCGGGCAGCCCCGCCAGCACGGCGGTGGCCAGCTCGGCCGAATGGCCATGGTGGGCGGCGACCCGGTCGCCCTGCTGCGCGAACGCCTCGGCGACGGCGCGGCCGATTCCCCTGGCCGCGCCGGTGACCAGCACCGCTCGCCCGCCCACCCGACCGACCCTAGCCGTCGGCTGGCCCGCCTGGGGGCCGCTCGGGTTTCGCCGGCCGGCGCGGCCACTCCAGCGGGGCGGGCCATGATGGAGTAACAGGGCAACGATGGGGCGCGGTGGGTGAGCAGCGCCGGTGTGAGAGTGCGGGAGGCCGTGTGACCGGTCCAGGCGCCGGGCTTGTGGTGCGCGAGGTCACGGTGCGGGCGGTGGTGGTGCCGCTGCGGCGGCCGCTGGCCACCAGGGTGGGGGACTTCCCCCGCTGGCCGCTGCTGCTGATCGACGTCGCCACCGAGCAGGGAATCACCGGGCGCAGCTACCTGGCCCCCTACCTGGACCGGGCGGCGGCCGCGCTGCTGCCGGCGATCCGTGATCTTGGCGCAGGGCTGCGCGGCCAGCCTGCCGCTCCGGCCGTGCTCTCCGGCCAGGCCCGCGGCTGGCTCGGGCTGGCCGGATACCAGGGACTGGCGCTGGCGGCGGTGGCCGGGCTCGACATCGCGCTGTGGGATGCGGTGGCCAAGGCGGCGGGCCTGCCGCTGGCACGGCTGCTCGGCGGGACCCTGGAGCCGGTGCCTGCCTACAACAGCAACGGGCTGGGCCTCATCCCGCCCGCCACCGCCGGTGATGAGGCTCTGGAACTGCTCGGCGAGGGCGGGTTCACCGCCCTTAAGGTGCGGGTGGGCAGGGCCAGCCCGGCCGGCGACGTCGCAGCGGTCCGCCGGGTGCGGGCGGCGGCCGGCGACGCGGTCACACTGGTCGCCGACTACAACCAGGGGCTCGCCTGGGACGAGGCGCTGCCGCGCTGCCGGGCCCTGGACACCGAGGGCCTGGCGTGGATCGAGGAGCCGCTGCGCTACGACGACCTGGACGGTCACGCGCGGCTCGCGCGTGACATCGTGACGCCGGTCATGCTCGGGGAGAACTTCTACGGCCCGCGCGCCATGGCCGAGGCGATCCGGGCGCAGGCCTGCGACCTGGTGATGCCGGACCTGATGCGGATCGGCGGAGTGACCGGCTTCCTGCAGGCGGCCGCGCTCGCCAGCGTGGCCGGCATCCCGATGTCCTCCCACCTGTACCCGGAGGTCTCGGGCCACCTGCTGCGGGTCACGCCGACCAGGCACTGGCTGGAATGGCAGGACTGGGCGCACCCGGTGCTGGCGCACCCGTTCGAGGTCCGTTCCGGCGAGCTGCACCTGCCCGATGTGCCCGGCAACGGCCTGGAATGGGACGAGGACGCCGTCACCCGCTACCGGGCGGAGTTCTGACTGGCCGGCCTGTCCCGCCGAAGCCGATGCTCATCCCGGTTTCCCCCCTGGCTGTATCGGTGGCCGTGGCCCCGGGCCGGGGCACCGGCCGGGGCCACGGGCGTTCTCACCGCATGACGCGGGCCGGTACTAGTGCCCGGACACCTCCAGCACGTAGGTTCCCCAGTTGTCATTGGGGTCCTGGAACGCTGGCGGCGGGATGTACTCCGTTGCCAGCCAGACACCCCGGCCGCTCGGGTCGAGCTGGGCGAAGGAGTAGTCGCCCCACCGGGCCTCGTCGAAGAAGAAGTCGGAGAAGCTCAGGTGCGCGCCCGCCCCCGCGGCCACCGTGGTGATCTTCCTCGATCCCAGCGTGGTGAAGGCCGCGCTGGGATCGATAGTGCCGCTGGTGATGGTGAACACCAGCGCGGCGGGCCCGCGCTGCTGCGGCTGGATGGCCGGGTAGAGCAGGTTCGCTCCCTTCGCGACCACGTAGCCCTGGCTGGCCACCCGCTTGCCGACCGGGTCGATCTGGAACCACGCGGCGGCGTCGCCGGTGCTGCTGCCGCCCCTGAAGGTCACCGCGGCGTCCAGTGCGGTCCACAGCCGGACCCGCCCGCCGGACCCCGTCACCGCGACCGGCGCGCTCATCCGGCTGTCGTCGGGGTTGAGGAACGCCTCCGAGGTGATGCCCGCGCTGCTCACCGAGCCGTCACCTGTGCTGGCGGCCGGGACCGGGAACGCGTAGGGCTGGCTCGGGATGGCCGTGCCGGTGAGCACCGGCGTCCCGTGGCCGGTCGTCACCGACGCGGTGTGCCGCAGGCTCCAGGTGCCCACGGTGTCGGCGACCGCGTTGTTGTTGCCGGCCGCGTCGAACGGGAACGAGTTCACCAGGTACCCGGTGTTGCTGCCGGTGCCGATCGCGGGATCGAGCCCGGTGACCGGGATGCCCGACAGGGACACCGGCCCCAGCACCGAGTCGCTGACCGTGGCCGCCTCGTGCACGAGCTGGGACTTGGAGATCGCCAGCACGATCGCGCCCTCATAGTTGGTCTCGGTCGGGCCGCAGTACTCGTCGGTCGAGATGATCAGCGCGTTGTCGCTGAAGCCGGACTTCGGCTGGTCCCCGAAGCAGTCCCCGGCGCTCGGGCCGCCGAGCGAGGTGTCGAACTGGTACGCCGCGACACCGCGCTTGTTCATCACCACCACATCGGCGGTGGTGTTGTTGAAGTCCGAGGCCGGCCCGGTGGCGACCGGGAAGCCGATCTCGGTGAAGTAGAAGCTCTGTGTGCCCGGGTCATACAGGCAGCGCACGTCGCCCTCGGCGTAGGGGTCCTGGAACAGGGTGGCGAGGTTCACGTCCGGCTGCAGCAGCGTGCCGTTCACGCTCGTTTCCCGCGCCGCGAGGTTGATCGGCTCCCACACCGCCTTCGGGCTGTCCGCGAGGGTATGGTCGCGGCCGATGCACAGGCCCTGGTCGGGCGGGGTCACCGCGAAGCCGTTGAGGTTATCGGAGTCGAGGTCGCTCAGCCCGTTGAAGCGCTGGACTATCGAGACGCCGGAGTGCCCGCTGCCGGAAGCGCTGCCCGCCGCGCTGACGGTACCGCTGACGGCCGCGTTGGCGCTGGCCGTCGGCGCCGCGGTGTTCCCGGCCGCGGGGGAGGACCCGGCCGGGGACCTGAAGGGGGTGAACATCTGCGGCCCCCGGCCACGGAAGGCCGAGAGGACCGCGGGAAGGGCCGCGACACTGCCCGACTGGTGCAGGCGGACGGCGCGACCGGTGGTGCCGGTGTAGCTCGCCGTGCCCTGCGCATGGGTTCCCGCCGCCGAGGCGACAGAGCCCGAGGCTGGCACCAGGACTAAGTAGCAGAAAACTCCCAGTACACCGATGAGTGAAGCACGCTTCATGACGGCAACCTTCCTTTGTCAAGGCACAATGACGGCAACCTTCCTTTGTCAAGGCACAACTGAATCACGCCGGCACGTTCGAGACGCGGATTGCTGACCGGCCAGCCTGGGGCACGGAGTTGCTCAGGGGGCAATAAGCGTGCGCGGTTTCCGCGGGTGGGAAGGGGCTTGCCAGCCTGATCGTGACATGGCCACGGGTGCAGGCCGATGACGCACGGCGCGCCGGCTTCCAGCATGCGAAAGCCCCCGGTAGAGGTGGGTCTCCTTGGCAGGCAAGCCAGCACCAGCAGGCGCTGCCCGGGAGTAGCCTACGTCGGCCCGGTCCGATCCGCCCATCCCGCACCGGTGATGAGTCCGAGATGTGACCTGCTGTTCCTATCCGTTGCCGATGACCGTTTTTTATCCCCTGCCGATGAATGGCATCGTGGTGGCGGTGATGGTCAGGAATTGCACGTTGGCGTCCAGCGGCAGCGACGCCATGTAGAGCACCGCGTCGGCGGCGTGCCGGGCGTCGAAGGTGGGCTCGGGAACCACGGAACCGTCGGCCTGCGGCGCGCCGCGGCTGATGCCCTGGGTCATCTCGGTGGCGGCGTTGCCGATGTCGATCTGGCCGCAGGCTATGCCGAAGGCGCGGCCGTCCAGGGAGATCGACTTGGTCAGGCCCGTCAGCGCGTGCTTGGTGGCGGTGTAGCTGGCGCTGCGCGGCCGGGGGCTGTGCGCCGACACCGAGCCGTTGTTGATGATCCTGCCGCCGCGGGGGGTCTGCGCCTTCATCATCCGCACCGCGTGCTGGGCGCACAGGAAGGCGCCGGTGAGGTTGGTGTCCACCGCCTGCCGCCAGTCCGCCACCGAGATCTCGTCCACCGCGCCCGCCGGGCCGAACACGCCCGCGTTGTTGACGAGCAGGTCCACCCGCCCGAAGCGGCGCTGAACCGCCGCGAACAGCCCGGCGACGGACCCGGGCTCGGTGACATCGGCCACCGCGGCCAGCGCGGACTCCGCGGGCCACGTGCCAGGGGTCACGGTCTCGCGCAGGGCGTGCTCGCGCCGGCCCGCCGCCGCGACCTGCCACCCCGCGGCCAGCAGGGCCTGGGCGATGCACCGGCCGAGCCCCGATCCCGCCCCGGTCACCACGGCCACACCGGTGGTTGCCATTGCCGTCCTCTCTGGGAATCAGCCCCCCGGTGGGGCGTCAGCGCGTGGTCTCGGCCAGGTGCATGCCGATGACGGAGCCGAAATCCGGGTCGGGGACCAGGCCGAGCCGTGCTGCCCGCTCGCTCCGGAACCGGGCGGGCCAGCTCGCCACGATCCGGGCTATGACCGGGTCAGGGACCCAGTCGATCAGCGCGCTGGCCGTCGGCCCGGCCACCCGCTCCAGCGCGCTGACCATGTCCGCGACCGTGACGGTCAGGGCCGGCAGGTTGACCGCGCCGCGGCCGCCCCAGGCTTGTTCGGATGAGGTGGCGGCGCAGAGCAGCCCGCCGATCGCCTTCGCCGGGGAGGCGAGCGCCACCTCGGTCCGCGCGCCGACCGGGCAGGTCGCGCGCTGGCCGGCGAGCGGCTCCCGGATGATGCTCGAGAAGAAGCCAGAGGCTGCCGCGTTGGGCCGCCCCGGGCGCACACAGACGGTCATCAGCCGGATGGCCCGCCCGCGCAGGAAGCCCTTGCGCGTGTAATCGGCCAGCAGTTGCTCGCCGATGACCTTCTGCACCCCGTAACTGGTCTGCGGGTTCGGCAGGGTCTGATCGTCCACCACCGGCGGGAGCGGGTGATCGGCCGAGTCCCCGAAGACGGCGGCGGAACTCGAGAACACCACCACCGGGTTCGTCCCGGCCGCGCGGCACAGCGCCAGCAGCGCCTCGGTTGCCCGCAGGTTCGCCCGCATGCCGAGGTCGAAGTCCGCCTCGCATTCCCCGCTGACGGCCGCGGCGAGATGGAAGATCACACCGGCGCCGGTGACCGCGTCCCGCCCGGCGCCGGTGAGGCCGGCCGGTTCGCCGAGGTCGCCGCGGACTCCCGCCACCCGGCCGTCGGCGGCGAGATCCGCGGGCAGCGGCGCCCGGTCGATGAGCGTCAGCCGCGCCAGCGGCTGCGCGCCGCCGCCCGCCACGCCGAGTGAGCCCGCGGCCAGCAGCTCCCGCGCCAGCCGCGCGCCCAGGAAGCCGGCACCGCCGGTGATAACCACATTCGTCACGGCGTCTCCATCTCCGGCGCGAGGACGCTGTATGCAGTGATCTTCGCACGCGCGCCCGCTGAGTCAGCAAGGCAGATGTGCGGTGCGTGGGTGGGCGTGTGCGGTGCGCGGGCGGGCCGTGGGTCAGTCGTCCGGCCCGGCGACAAACGTGTCTCCGCCTTCCGCGGTGCGGATCAGGCCCTCGGAGTGCAGCAGCCTGAGCGCATTCCCGGCGGTGGCCGTGGAGACGCCCCATTCCTGGCTGATCCGCGTGATCGAGGGCAGCATCGCGCCCGGGGGAAGCTCACCGCTGTCGATGCGCTCCCGCAGCGAGTCGGCGATCTCCTGGTAGCGCGGCACGCCCTCGGGCAGCTCTCCGGTCACATGAGCACGGTAACCGCTGGCGGGCGGTTGCGCTGGGAGGTCCCACCTGCCTGCCCAGATGCGGCGCTGAGCGAGGTGCTGCGCGGGGAACGCCAGCGATCCGGAAGCGCCGGGCTTGCTCTTACCTGATTACTCATGTAAGACTAATCGCGTGTCATCGATCAGGCTCTTCATCCTCGGCACGCTCGCCGCGAGCGGGCCGCTGCACGGGCACCAGATCCGGCAGCAGGCCCAGGCCGACCGCACGGAGATCTGGACCGACATCCAGGTCGGCTCGGTGTACGGCGCGCTCAAGCGGCTCGCCAGCGAAGGCCTGGTCCGTGAGGTCAGGACCGAGCGGGTCGGTAACCGGCCGGAGCGGACCATCTACGAGATCACCAGCGAGGGCAGCCGCGCGCTGTCCGCGGTCCGGTACGCCGCCCTGCGCGACCTGGCCCGCCGCACCGACCCATTCGACCTCGCGCTGGCCCAGTCGCGGGACATGGCGGAGGAGGACCTCGACCAGATCGTGGCGCACCGGCTGGCCGGGCTGCGGGTGCAGCTGGCCTCGCTGCGGCACCACGCGGAGACCGCCGATCCGTACGTCAACGAGGCCGAGCGGCTGGTGCTGCAGCACCTGATCGTGCGCGCCGAGGCCGAGGTGCGCTGGCACGAGGAGCTGTCGGCGCGCGTTCCCAAGGTCGCCGCCGACTTCCGCGACGGCATCGGCGCCCCGCAGCAGCTCCACCCCGATCAGGAAGGAACCCGCCCGTGACCACCCCCGCTCCCGCCTCGCCCGCCGCGCAGCCATCGCCTGGCCAGTCAGCGGCAGCGGCCCGCCACGGCTGGGAGGCGATCTGGATCGTGCTGGTCGGCGCGTTCATGGCGCTGCTGGACACCACGATCGTCAACGTCGCGCTGCCCAGCATCAGGACCGGCCTGCACGCGTCACCGGCCAGCCTGGAATGGATCGTCTCCGGCTACGCCCTGGCCTACGGGCTGGCGCTGGTGCCCGGCGGCCGGGCCGGGGACAGGTTCGGGCACAAGCGGCTCTTCCTGACCGGGCTGACCATCTTCACCCTGGCCAGCGTGGCCTGCGGGATCTCGCAGGACCAGGGACAGATCGTCGCGGCGCGGATCATACAGGGCCTGGGTGCCGGGCTGTTCTTCCCGGCAATCAGCGCGACCATCCAGCACACGTTCACCGGGCCCGCGCGGTCCAAGGCGTTCGGCCTGCTCGGCGCCGTGATCGGAGTCTCCACGGCGATGGGGCCGCTGCTCGGCGGCCTGATCATCGCCGTCGCCGGGGCCAGCGACGGGTGGCGCTGGGTGTTCCTGGTCAACCTGTTCATCGGTGCGGTGGCCATCCCGATGGCGGCCTGGCGGCTGCCCGGCGGGGCCGCGCACACCCGGCGCGGATTCGACCCGGCCGGGCTGGCGCTGCTGACCGGCGGGCTGCTGCTCCTGCTCATCCCGCTGGTCGAGGGCCAGCAGGACGGCTGGCCGGCCTGGACCTGGGCCTGCTTCGGCTGCTCCGTGATCGCGTTCGTAGCGCTCGCGGCCTGGGAGCGGCGTGCGGAGGAGCGCGGCGGCGACCCGCTGCTCAAGCCGGCCCTGCTGCGGCAGACCTCGTTCTCCGCTGGCGCCATCTTCGCCATCGCGTTCTTCGGCGGCTTCAGCAGCGTCTTCTTCACGCTGTCGATCCTGTGGCAGGTGGGCCTGGGCCACTCGGCGCTGATCACCGGCCTGGTGATCGCGCCGTTCTCGGTGGGCACGCTGGTCACGGCCGCGAACAGCGACAAGCTGTCGGCGCGGCTTGGCCGGATGGTGCTGGTGCTCGGCTGCACCCTGCTGCTGATCGGCCTGGGCCTGACCATCGTGGTGATCCATCTCACCGCGCCCGCCACCGGCGGCTGGGATCTGGCCGGCCCGCTGCTGCTGGCCGGGCTGGGCACCGGCATGACGATCGCGCCGAACCAGGACTTCGTGCTGGCGACGGTGCCGCGCCAGGAGGCGGGCACCGCCAGCGGGATCCTGGGCACCTCCCAGCGGATCGGGACCGCCATCGGCATCGCGGTGATCGGCACCGTGCTGTTCGGCAGCCTGCACCTGGTTCCCGGGCCCGCCGCCGTCGCCCGCGCCTTCAGCCACAGCGCGCAGCTCGCGCTGCTGGCCAACCTCGCCTTCGTCGCGCTGGCCCTGATCCTGGTCCTCGCACTGCCGCGGGAGATCCCGCGCCGCGGGCAGGAAGCGGGACCTCCGGCAACGGGACCTGCCCGGGAACAGCACGGCCCCGCGCGGGGTTCGGAGCAGTCGGAGCGGCCGGCAGAAGGGAGCGCCCGTGACGGCACATCCGCGGGACCAGCTGGGGCGGTTCGGGATCTGGCGGCCGGCCCGCCAGCTGACCGCTGAGCTGGCCGCCGGCATCGAGCAGGCCGGCTTTGGCGCCCTGTGGCTCGGCGGCTCGCCCGATGGTGACCTGGCCCAGGTGGACGAGCTGCTCGACGCGACGAGCACCCTGACCCTGGGCACCAGCATCGTGAACATATGGAAGGACGGCCCGCAGGACGTGGCCCGCGCGTTCGCCCGGGTGCAGGACCGTCACCCGGGCCGGTTCGTGCTCGGCGTCGGCGCGGGGCACCGTGAGGCAACGCGGGAGTACCGGCGCCCGTACGAGACTCTCGCGGCCTACGTGGACTCGCTGCGGGCCGGCGGCGTCCCGCAGGACGCGCTCGTGCTCGCCGCGCTGGGCCCGAAGGTGCTCACGCTGGCGGGCGGGCGCGCGGCCGGCGCGATCCCGTACCTGGTGCCGCCCGAGCACACCCGCCGCGCCCGCGAGATCCTGGGCCCGGGGCCGCTGCTCGCCCCCGAGCACAAGGTGGTGCTCGACACCGACGCCGCGCGGGCCAGGGCGCTCGGCCGTGACCGGGTGCGCACGCCCTACCTCGGCCTGGTCAACTACACCAGCAACCTGCGCCGGCTGGGCTGGGCCGAGCAGGACCTGAGCGACGGCGGCAGCGACGCGCTGATCGACGCGCTGGTCGCCCACGGCAGCGCGGACCAGGTGGCGGCGCAGCTTGGCAGGCACCTGGACGCCGGCGCGGACCACGTGGCCATCCAGCTGCTCACCGCGCCGGACGCCGATCCGCTGCCGGGTTACCAGGACCTGGCCCGGGCGCTGAAGCTCTAGGACATGACTTGAATCCGCCGCCGCGCGCGGGCACGGAGCGGCGCGCGGGCCCGGGGGAGGGCGGGGCTCGGGGCAGGGCGCGGGCTCAGGGCGTCAGCCGGTGCAGGTCACGCGGGAACAGTGTGACCTCCCTGATGTTGGCGGACCCGGTCAGCCGGCTGGTCCAGCGTTCCAGCCCGAGCCCGAATCCGCCGTGCGGCGGCATGCCGTGCGCGAAGGCCTCCAGGTAGCCGGCATAGACCGCGGGGTCCTCGCCGCGTGCGCGGATGGCCGCCAGGTAGTCGGCGTGCCGGTGCAGCCGCTGCCCGCCGGTGACGAGCTCAAGGCCGCGGAAGATCAGGTCGAAGGTGCTGGACCACCGGTCGTCGCCGGGCTGCGGGTGGGTGTAGAACGGGCGCTTGCTCATCGGGTAGCCCTCGACCGCCAGGAAGTCGCTGCCGTGGTTCCGGGCGGCCCACTCGCCGAGCGCCTGCTCGTCCGCGGGGGCCAGGTCAGGCTGGTCCGGCGGCGCGCCCACCAGCTCGAGCGCGTCGCGGAAATGGATGACCGGGATCTGCGCGGGCACCTGCGGAACCGTGATGCCGAGCCGGCCGGCCGCCTGCTCCGCCTGCTCCCCGACGGCCGCGGTCATCCCGGCGAGCGCGTGGCGCAGCACCGCCAGCACGTCACGGTGGTCGCTGATGAAGCCGATCTCGGCGTCCAGGGACACGTATTCGGCCAGGTGCCGGGCGGTGTCGTGCGGCTCTGCCCGGAACACCGGGCCTGTCTCGTAGACGCGCTCGAACACGCCCACCATCGCCTGCTTGTAGAACTGCGGCGACTGGGCCAGGTAGGCCGGGCGGCCGAAGTAGTCGACGCCGAACACGCTGGCGCCCGACTCGGTGGCCGACGGCACCAGCTTGGGGGTCTGGATCTCGGTGAACCCCAGGCCGTCCAGGGCCGACCGGAATCCGGCCAGCGACGCGGCGGCCAGCTCCCATCTGGCCCGCTGCGCCGGATGACGCCAGGTCACGGCGGCGTGGTCGAGCAGCACCGGCAGCCCGGCGTCCAGCGTGGGCCGCCACAGCTCGGCCGGTGGAGTCTGCGCTGGCTCGCTCAGCGGCGTGATCCGCGGCTGCGTCACCTCGGTGCCGCCGGGCGCCGCGGGGTTCGGCGTGGCGGTGCCGGTGACCGCGACGACCGTCTCCTCGCCGCACGCCCGGACCATCTCCAGCGCCCGCTGGTCACGGACCACCACCTGCGCCAGCCCGGACCGGTCCCGCACGATGAGGAACGTCACCGTGGCCAGCATCCGGCGCCGGTGCACCCAGCCCTCGATCCGTACCTGGCTGCCGGGAGCGGCGTGGGGCAGCTCAGCGGCCAGGGTGCGGGCAGCGCCCGCCAGCGGGACAGACGGCACGGTCATCACCTCCAGTTCGCAGCGTGGCCCTGGAGGTGTGGGCGGGGGCTAGGTCGCGGTGCCACCACACCTTCACCGGCGCGGGAACGCGCCGGCCTCAGCGGCCCTTTACGGGCCATGGCCCGTAAAGGGCCAGCGGCCCGCGCTAGGAAGCTGTCTTCACCGGGAGCCCGCCGTCCGCCTTCGCAGCCACCGGCGGCTCTCTGAGCGGCGGAACTTCCCGGCTACTTGGTCTCCCATCGCAGCGCGGACAGCTCAAGGATAGAGCGGGCCACCGGCGCCGTTCACATGCATAACGGCGGTGCCCTCCCCGCCGCCTGCCCCGGCCGGCGCCTGTGCCGCTCAGGTGGCGTCGTGGAAGACCAGGCCCAGGGTGAAACGGCGGCCGGAGCGGACCGCCGACACCCCGTGCCGCACCGGGGCCGCCGACCACCCGCGGGCCGAGGCGACCGGCCGGTCGCGGGTGGTGAAGACCAGCCCGTGGCCCTGCGGGATCAGGGTCGCGGTGCCCCGCGACTGCGCGCGGGGACGCTGCTCCACCAGCAGGAACTCGCCGCCGGTGTGATCGGCGCCCGGCTCGCTGAGGTTGATCACCACCTGCAGCGGGAACACCTTGTCCCCGTACAGGTCGCGGTGCAGCGCGTTCCAGCCGCCGGTCTCGTACCGGAGCAGGATCGGCGTCGGCCGCCGCTGGCCCGCGGCGTGGCAGACGCCCAGCCACTCGTCGAGGGTGTCCGGCCACTCCGCCCGGCGGCCGAGCCGGGTGTACCAGTCGCGGGCGATGGGCAGCAGCCGCCGGTAGAGCGCGTGCCGCAGCGCGTCGACCGGCTCGGGGAACGGCGCGGCGAAGTACCGGTACTGGCCTTCCCCGAACCGGTGCCGCGCCATGTCGATGGTGGCGCGGAAGCGCCCGGGCTGGTCGTAGAGCCCGGCGATCCACGCGCACTCGGCCGGGGCCAGCAGCCGGGGCAGCAGCGCGCACCCGTGCGCGTCGAGCTCACGGGCCACCGCGTCCCAGTCTGCGGCGGCCACCCGCTCGTGGTAGGTGCCGGCCGCTGTTGCCGTGGTCATCAGGCCGCCTCCAGCGTCAGGAGCGAGCGCTTGGCGCCGGGGCCGCCGGCGTAGCCGCCGGGCGAGCCGTCGGAGCGCACCACCCGGTGGCACGGCACTACGATCGGCACCGGGTTGGTGGCGCACGCGGTGCCGGCCGCCCGCGTCGCGCGCGGGTGGCCCGCCGCCGCCGCCACCTGCGCGTAGCTTTCCGTCGCCCCGTACGGGATCTGCAGCAGGTGTGCCAGCACGGCGCGGCGGAAGCCCTTCGCCAGCCGCAGGTCCAGCGGCAGGTCGAACACCCGGCGCCGGCCGGAGAAGTACTCGTCGAGCTGGCGGGCCGCCCCGTCCAGCCGCCCGGGCGCGCGCAGGATGCGCGGGCTGACCAGCTCGGCCAGCTGCGCCAGCGCGGCGTCGTGGCCCTGGCCGGGGTAGGCCACCCGGACCAGGCCCTGCTCGGTCGCGGCCAGCAGCAGCGTCCCCACCGGCGTGTTCACCGTCCGGTATGCGACGTCGAGAACGCCGTCAGCGGCCGCTGCCGCGGCCAGCCGCGCGTGCAGCCGCGCGTTCGCCTGCTCGTCCTGCGCCGGAAGCGCACCGAACAGGTCCATCGCCTCTGGCTCCATCGTGGCCATCATCGGCCCTCTCCTTCCCTCGTGCGCGCCAGGTAGGTGGCACGCAGCGTCTTGATCCCGTCGGCGGCGGCCCGGCGCGCCGCGTCCGTGCTGCCGCCCGTGATCGCCGCGATCTGCGCATACGGCAGCCCGGCCAGGTAGTGGTAGGCCACGGCGGCGCGCTGCCTGGGCGGCAGCGCGGCCAGCGCCGCCCACAGGTCGCCGTCCCAGTCCTCCGGCCGGCCGGTGCGGGCAGGCCGTTCGGGCAGCGACCCGGCGGCGACCGGCCGCCGCGCCGCCGCCCGGATGGCGTCGATGGCTTTGCGGTGTGCGATCGTGACCAGCCACGCCTCCACGTTCGCGCCCTCGTCCAGCTCCGGGTACGCCTTCAGCGCGGCCAGGAACGTCTCCGACCAGGCGTCCTCCGCCTCGTCCGGCCCCACCACCGCCCGGCACACCCGCAGCACCATCGGCCCGAAGTCGGCCACGATCTGCTCGAAAGGTCGCAAGCTCACATCCTGTCAACGTCCCGGGCGGCCCGAGCGTGAGGCGCCAGGTCAGAACAGCCGGCCGGCCGGCACCGGCGCCTCCAGCTCCAGCAGCGCCCGCTTGCGCGCCAGGCCGCCCGCGTACCCGGTCAGTCTCCCGTCCGCGCCGACCACCCGGTGACACGGCACCACGATGCACAGCCGGTTGCGGGCGTTCGCCACCCCGACCTGCTGCGCCAGCCCCGGGTCGCCCAGCTCGCGGGCCAGCTGGCCGTAGCTGCGGGTCTGCCCGTAGCCGATCGCCGCCACCAGCGCCCACACCTGCCGGTCGAACTCGTCGCCGTGCAGATCGAGATCCAGCTCGAAGGCCGTGCGCTGGCCGGCGAAGTACTCACCGAGCTGGCGCACCGGCTCGGCGAGGTCCGCCCGGGACGGGCGGCCCAGCCGCTCGGGCCGTGGCCGGTTGGGCTGGCCATCGAAGTACACCCCCGCCAGGGCGCCGTCGGCGCCCACCAGCGTCAGCTCGCCGAGCGGCGAGTCCATGACCGTGTGCGTCACGTCCATGGTGTCAGCACCTCCTCCGGTCACCGGCCGTACGCGGGTACCCCGCGCAGCCGTTCTGTATCTACGTCCGTACGCGGGTACCCCGCGCAGCCGTTCTGTATCTACGTCAGGTAGACGCCCCGGGCGGGCAGAACGTGAGCTGCGGGTGACCAAGGGCCCGGCGGGGCGGGACCGCGGCACTTGACCCACTTTGCGCGGCCGGGACACAGTGGACAGACCAGCCGTGGCAGCTCGGGAGAGGTCAGATGGGATATCCGGACGCATCGATGGCGCAGGGCGCAGGCCCGTCCAGCCAGGCTCTTGACCCGCTGGAGATGCTCCAGTCGGCCAGCGACCTCATCAACCCGATCGCGGCCGCGAGGCAGATGCCGTGGCTGTTCAGCGAGCTGATGATGATGCCGCTGGGCCGGTCCAGCCTCACGCCGCAGGAGAGCGACCCGCGATTCGCCGATCCGACCTGGCGGGAGAACTACCTCTACCGCATGCTCGGCAGCGGTTACCGGCTGTTCGAGGAATGGACCAACCGGATGGTCGAGGCCACGGACGGGCCGTGGGACCGCCAGGCCCGGACCCGTTACCTGGCCAGCATCCTCACCGCCACGATGTCGCCCACCAACGTCTTGCTGACCAACCCGGCCGCGCTCAAGCGCGCGTTCGAGACCGGCGGGGTGTCGGTTCTGCGCGGCACCCGGAACATGGCGCGCGATCTGGCCCGGGGAGGCATGCCCCAGATGGTCGACCGGGGGCCCTTCCCGGTCGGCGAGAAGCTCGCGTGCACACCGGGCGCCGTCGTCTACCGCGACGAGATCTTCGAGCTGCTGCAGTACGCGCCCGCGACGCCGGCCGTCCGCAGCCGGCCCCTGCTGATGGTGCCGCCGGAGCTCAACCGCTACTACATTCTCGACCTCGCGCCCGGGCGCAGCCTGGTGGAGTACTGCGTGGCGAACGGCATCCAGACGTTCATGATCGTCTGGCGGAACCCGCGGGCCGAGCTCGGGCATGGGCGCTGGGGACTGGACGACTACCTGGCCGCGCAGGCCACCGCGGCCGATGTGATCAAGAAGATCACCGGCAGTGACACGATCAACTGGCTCGGGCTGTGCGCCGGCGGGATCACCACCGCGCTCATGCTCGGGTACCTGGCCGCCACCGGCGACGCGTCGGCCGGCTCGGCGACGTTCATCGTGACGATGCTGACCAACCGGTGTCCCAACATCATCGGCATGATGGACACCGAGGCCTCGCGGGACACGCTCCGCAAGGCTGCCGAGGCCGGCCAGGTCTTCCCTGGCCGGAGCGTGCGCACCAGCTTCGCGTGGCTGCGCCCCAACGACCTGGTATTCAACTACCTCGTCAGCGGCTGGCTGCTCGGCAAAGACCCGTCCGCCTTCGACGTGCTCGCCTGGAACGACGATGCCACCGCGATCAGCGCGAAGTTCGCGCTGGAAAGCACCGAGCTGCTGGTGGACGCCATGGAGGGCCAGCAGCCGGTCACCGTCCTCGGCACTCCCGTCGACCTGGCGAAGGTGGACTGCGACAGCTTCCACATCGCTGGCTACACCGACCACATCACGCCGTGGCGGGCCGCCTATACATCGACCCAGGTGCTCGGCGGCGACAAACAGATGGCCGTGGTCAAATCCGGCCACATCCAGTCGTTCGTCAACCCGGCCGCGAAAGCCCGGTATGACTACTGGGAGGGCCCGCCGGCCAGCGACGACCCGGACCAGTGGCTGGCCGGGGCGGCGGAGCACCACGGGTCGTGGTGGCCGCAGTGGATCCAGTGGCTGACCGAGCGCTCCGGTGCGGAGAAGAAGCCGGCCAGCGCGCTCGGCAACAAGAGGTACCCCCCGCTCGGGCCGGCCCCCGGCACCTACGTGCACGAGTAGGCCGGCCGGGCTCATAGCTTTTTCACAGGTTGCCTGCAGGGGAGCCGGAGAGCCAGGCACCAGACTGCCCCCCATGAACATCCGGCAGCGGCACCCGGTCGCGCGGGCGGTGGCGGACCGGGACCGGGGCCGGTTCCGGCTCCGCGCGGCCACCGCGGCGGCCGGCGCCTCCGGCCTGGTCATCACCGGCATGGTCGCCCTGATCCTGCCGGGCTCGGCGCACAAGGCCGCCGCGACGGGCTCGGGCTCGGGGTCATCGGGCGCGGCCACCGCACCGGAGGACCCGGCAGGATCCGGCTCGGGCCACTCCGGCGGCCTGGGCTCGGGCGCGCAGAGCGACCCCGGTTCCGGCAGCTTCGGCGGCTTCGGGGGATCGTCGGCGCCGTCATCGGGCTGGGGCACCGGTCATGCGACCTCCGGTGGGTCGTGACCGCCCGTCCGGCGGGCGGCGGTGAGGTGAACGGCATAACGTCGTCCACCGCCCTGTGGTACGTGAGCCGGGCCACCGGTGTGGTGGCCCGGCTGATGCTGACGGCGGTGATGTGCGCAGGATGCTGGCTGATGCTGCACACCTCATCCACCCCTAGCAGGACGGAAACGCATGGTGACCGCCGTATCGACCCAGCCGCGTGACGCTGACGCCGATGACCGGGGGACGCCCGGCGGATGGCGGGCGCGGCTGCTGCGGGCCCGGCCGGATGACCCGGCGTGGGCCCGGCCCGCGCTGCTCGCCCTGCTGGTGGCGACCGCGGTGCTGTACCTGGCCGGGCTGAGCCGCAACGGCTGGGCGAACGACTTCTACGCCGCCGCCGTCCAGGCCGGCACCAAGAGCTGGAAGGCGGTCTTCTTCGGCTCGTTCGACTCCGCCAGCTTCATCACCATCGACAAGACCCCGGCGTCGCTGTGGGTCATGGACGCCTCCGCCCGCATCTTCGGCCTCAGCTCCTGGAGCATCCTGGTGCCGCAGGCGCTGGAGGGCGTGGCCACGGTCGGCCTGCTCTACACGACCGTGCGCCGGTGGTTCGGGCCGGCCGCCGCGATCATCGCTGGCGCGGTCATGGCCGTCACGCCGGTGGCCACGCTGATGTTCCGGTTCAACAACCCCGACGCGCTGCTGGTGCTGGTCATGGTGGCCGCCGCGTACACCATCACCCGGGCGGTCGAGTCGGGCAGGACCGGATGGCTCGTCCTCACCGGCGCGCTGCTCGGGCTCGGCTACCTGACCAAGATGCTCCAGGCGTTCCTGGTGCTGCCGGTCTTCGCGCTCGCCTACCTGGTGGCCGGGCCGCCCCGGCTCGGCAGGCGGATATGGCAGTTGCTGGCCGGCGGGGGAGCGCTGCTGGTGAGCGCGGGCTGGTGGGTGGCCATCGTCATGCTGACCCCGGCGGCCGACCGCCCCTACATCGGCGGCTCCACCGACAACAGCATCCTGCAGCTGACGTTCGGCTACAACGGGTTCGGCAGGCTCGACGGGAACGAGGTCGGCTCGGTCGGGTTCCGGGCCGGCGCGGGCACGCCAGCGACCGGCGGCGCGGCCAGCCTGACCCGGCTGTTCGGGTCCGAGATGGGCGGCCAGATCAGCTGGCTGATCCCGGCCGCGCTGGTCGCGCTGGCCGCGCTGCTGTGGGTGTCGTGGCGTTCCCCGCGCACCGACCGGACCCGCGCCGCCGCACTGCTGTGGGGCGGCTGGCTGGTGCTGACCGGCCTGGTGTTCAGCTACATGTCCGGCATCATCCACCCCTACTACACCGTCGCTCTGGCACCCGCGGCCGGGGCGCTGACCGGCATCGGCGCCGCAGTGCTGTGGCGGGACCGCCACACCGTGTTCGCCCGCGTGGCCATGACGGCCATGCTGGTGGTCACGGCCGGCTGGGCCTGGGCGCTGCTCGGGCGCAGCCCGGGCTGGTACCCGTGGCTGCGGGGTGCGATCGTGGCCGCCGCCCTCGGGTCGGCGGCGGTGGTGCTGGCCTGGCCCCGGCTGGCCGCCGCGGCGGGCGGGTGGCGCGGCACAGCGGGCGGGTGGCGCGGTGCGGCCGGCGGGCCGCCGCTGGCCGGTCACGGCCACACACTGCTGGCCGCGGTTCCGGTGTCGCTCGCGATGATCGCCGGGCTGAGCGGCCCGCTGGCCTACAGCGTCAGCACCGCGGCCACGGCGCACACCGGCGCGATCCCCTCGGCCGGGCCGGCGGTCACCGGCGCGTTCGGCGGGCCGGGGTTCGGCGGGCGTGGCCGGTTCGGCGGCCCGGGCGGGTTCGGCGGCAGGTTCCGGGGGATCGCCGGCGGCCGGTTCAACGGGCCTGCCGGCCGCGGCGCGGCGGGCATCGGCGGTTTCGGTGCGGGCTTGGGCGGCACCGGCCAGCCGGGATTCCCCGGCGGCCAGGGCGGCGCCGGCCAGTTCCCGGCCGGCGGGTCCGGCGGCTTCGGCGGCTTCGGCGGGCGGGGCTTCGGCGGTTCCGGGCGGGGAGCCGGCGGCCCCGGGTTCGGGGGTGGCGGCGGCCTCGGCGGCGACACCCAGGTCAGCAGCGCGCTGACCAGGCTGCTGCAGACCGGTGCCGCGGGCTACACGTGGGCCGCCGCCACGGTCGGCTCGGAGAGCGCCGCCCCGCTCCAGCTCGCGTCCGGCCAGCCGGTGCTGGCCATCGGCGGCTTCAACGGGACCGATCCCGCCCCCACCCTCGCCCGGTTCGAGCAGCTCGTCTCCGCCGGCAAGATCCACTACTTCGTGGGCCAGAACCGGGCCAGCTTCGGCGGCGGGTCCGGTGATGCGGCGCAGATCACCTCCTGGGTGGAATCCCACTTCACCGCCGAGACCGTGGGCGGCGTCACCGTCTACGACCTGGCCGGTCAGGGGGCGGCGTCGCCGGTATGAGGGCCGCTGCCGCAGGCATCAGACGAAGGCGGACAGGCCGGTGATGGCGCGGCCGACCACGAGGGTGTTGATCTCGCGGGTGCCCTCATAGGAGTAGATCGCCTCGGCGTCGGCGACGAACCGGCCGACCTGCTGCTCCAGCAGGATGCCGTTGCCGCCGAGCAGCTCGCGGGCGTAGCCGACCGATTCCCGCATCCGCACCGTGCAGAACGCCTTGGCCAGCGCCGAATGCTCGTCGGCGGCCAGGCCATCGGCCTGCAGCTGGGCCAGCCGCGCACACAGGCAGGCCGAGGCGGTGATGTTCGCGAGCATCCGCACCAGCAGGTCCTGCACGAGCTGGAAGCTGCCGATCGGCTTGCCGAACTGGTGCCGCTCCTTGGCGTAGGCGAGCGCGTATTCGTACGCCCCGCGGGCGCAGCCGACCGCCATCCAGGCCACCCCCGCCCTGGTCTGCCGCAGCACCGCCGCGGTCTGCCGGAACGAGGTCGCCTTCTGCAGCCGGTTCTCCTCCGGCACCCG
>DATIXO010000200.1:0-2248 GCA_035518495.1 Streptosporangiaceae bacterium | reverse complement strand
GAAAGCGTCGAAGGTGCCGCCGCTGCGCGGGCAGTCCGGGGAGCGCAGCAGGCCGGCCAGGTAATCCCACAGCAGGTCGCGCAGCCACCGCTGGGCGATGCCGGTCAGGTCGAAGTGGCTGCCCCGTTCGGGGAACCGCATCCCGAAGTGGTCGGTCTCGATGAAGCCCGCGTCCCGGCTGGCTTCCGGGGTGAAGTAGGCCAGCCGCAGGTCGTGCAGCATCTCCCGGGCCACCATCACCGCGAACGTGGTGCAGGATGAAAGGTCAAGCTCGGTCAGCGACCCGGTGCCGCGTGCGCGGCAGGTATTGACCAGGGCCTGCACCCAGCCGGTGTCCCACCCGGTGTGCCGTTCCCGCTGGGTGTGGGCGAACAGTCCCCAGCGGATCTCGGCGGCGGGTAGCGGCGCCAGCCCGGCCAGGTTGATCTGGCCGGGCCACGGCACCGGCGGCTGGGCGGCGCACCAGGCGCGGAATTGCTCCTCGTCGCGGCAGGTGACCGGGACCGGCAGGCCTCTGGCCTCATAGTTGCGGGACCAGGCCTGCGGCAGTGCCATGCCTCCCGGCCGGCCTTGCGTCTGGTACCGGGACTCGTGGCCTGAGCACAGGCCCGAAGGGGTGGCCGCCAGGTCCGGGCAGACGGCCACCCGGCAGGGGCCGTACCCGTCGAACGGGACCTGCGCGGCCAGCCAGTCCTCGAAGCTGGCTTGCTCCCCTTCGCCGCGCTGGCGGTGATACCAGCGCATGTAGTGCCGGTGGCACAGCCGCCAGCCGGTGTGCGTGGCCGGCCGGCCCGGGCAGATCCGGCAGGGCAGCTGCTCGACCCAGACCGAGGGGCCCAGCGGCTGCGCGGTGGCGAGGAACGCGGCCATGCCTTCCCCGCGGGCCTGCGCCTGCGCCCACTGTTCGCGATGGACGTGGCACATGTCGAGGCTGCCCTTGCGGGGCCGCTCGCAGCCAGCCACCAGGCACACCCACCGGAAGACCGGGTGCCGGGCCGGGATGCGGATCACCTCGCCGCGGAACAGCGGGTCGAACGCCGGGCCGTTGATCAGCGCGGTCAGCAGCTCCAGCCGGTCCCGCCCGGCCCGGGCGCCATGCTGTTCCCGGTAGAGCGGCAGCAGCGGGTCGGCTTTCATCGCTGCTGGCCCCACACCCGGCGCAGCGCCGCGTCGAACGCTGGATCGTGCACGTCGGCGTGGGCGTAGGTTTCGCTGACCACGGTCGTCGACGCCCAGCCGCCCGCGTCCCGGGCGATTACCAGGTTGCCGCCCGAGGCGTCCAGCACTGCGGTCGCGAAGCCGTGCCGGAACGCGTGCGGGATGACCTTGCCGAGCCCGGCGCGGGTCCCGGCCCGGCGCAGCATCCCGCGGGCCGCGTCCGGCGCCCACGGCAGCCCGGCGTTGCCGCCGTGCAACTGCACCAGCAGCATGCCGTGCCCGGCGTCTGCGGGGTACTCGGTGGTCACGTACTCGAAGTAGGCGTGGATCATCGCCGGGCTGGCCCGCTTGATCAGCCCGCCGGTGACCACGCCGTTCTCCACCCGCCACGGGTGCCTGGTCTTGGCCGCCGCCCGGTTCGGGTTGCCATCCCGGTGGCAGACGTGCACGTGCGGCGCCCGGCACTGCCCGCACCCCGCGCCATCGCGCAGGTGCAGGTCAGCCAGGTGCAGCCCGCACAGCTCGCCGATCCGGAACCCCCCGTCCGCCAGCCACGTCACCACCAGCCGGTCCCGGGCCGTGCTCACCGCCTCCAGCAGCCGCTCCCGGGCGCCCTCAGGCGGCAGCTTCGGATGCCGCCGCCGCGGCCGCGGCGGGGCCAGCGGGTTGGCGGGCAGCTCCCGCTGGACGTGGCCCAGGAATGCCCGCTGCCGGTCGGCCCGCGTCGGCAGCCGGGCCAGCTGCAGCTGCGAGCCCAGCTCCGGGTTGACGCCCAGCAGCGCCTGCTGCAGGTAGAACCCCTTCACGCATGCCGCGGCGGCCGACAGGGCGCTCTGGCCGAACGGGCGCCGGCCGGCCCGCCACGGCTGGCCATACGGCCCGCGCCACGCCGCGCCCAGCGCCGCCATGTAACGCTTCAGGTCCTGCAGTGACACTGCCGCCGGGGCCAGCGCCTCCCGCTCCAGCCAGCGCAGGTGATCCAGCAGCAGGTAGGCATACGTCCGCTGGGTTCCCGACCCCTCATAGCCCCGCAGGAACCGGTCCGCGGCCTCGTGCACGGCCCCGTCCGGCCACACGATCGTGAACGACC
>DATIXO010000199.1:0-5164 GCA_035518495.1 Streptosporangiaceae bacterium | reverse complement strand
GTTTACCCGCGAGGAGATGCAGCGGTTCCTGGACTACGCCGATGACCAGGTGGACCGGGCGGCGCGCTCGAGGCGGAAGGGGGCACTGGCCGCCTACCGGGATGCGACGCTGTTCAAGGTGATGTACGGATGGGGGCTGTTCTCCAGGGTTCGTGCGGTGCGCTGGAGACTTAGTTTCTTGTGTTTGTGCAGCTCAGAGGCTGTTAGGTGAGACGTTACCTGCTGCGACAGGTGTGGTGCAACGACCTGGGTCGGCGTGTCACCGGGGCCGGGCCGCGTGGTTGAGCTGCGTCATGAGGTCGCGGTTGGTGGCGCGGGACGCGGTGAGTTCGTCGTCGCGTTCTTCGAGCTGCAGCCGCAGGTCGGTGATCTGCTGTTCCTGGTGGGTGATCTTCTGGTTCAGGGCGTTGATGTCGGCGGGGGCGCCGAGTCCGGACTCGCGCCAGGCCTGGTCGCCGAGAGCCTCCGACAGGCGCTTTTCCAGGTGCTGGATGCGGCTGCTGAGCCGGATGGCACGTTCGTGTGCTGCGAGGAGGTCAGCTTGCAGCGAGGCCCGGGTGACAGCGGGACCGGTGCCGTCTCCGGCTGGCGGCTCAGTCTGAAGGGCGTGGATCTTCTCCAGCAGGTCGTGGTGCCGGTAGATGAACGTCCTGTCGACTCCGGCGGCGCGGGCGATTCCAGAGGCGCTGATCTCGGTGCCTTCCGCGGCGGCGCGGTCGAGTGCGGCGGCGACGCGCTGGCGGCGTCGGAGGGAATCGGCCTGGCGGCCTTCCAGCATGGGCTTGGACCTGGCGGCATTCACGAGGCGGCCTCCGGTGTGTCGGTGAATGGTGCGGGTGCGCCGGCGCGAAGGGCCGGCATGCCGAGGGGGACGGCGTGGGCGGCGCGGTGACGGCGCACCACCGCGACGGCTTCGTCGATCTGGGCGCGCTCAGCGTCGTCCAAGCCGGCGATGTCGCCCTTGATCTGGGCGATCAGGTGCCGGATCCGGGCGATCTCCTCCTCGGCGGGGGTGGCGTCGGCGCGGGCCCACTCATCGACGCCGTTGATGGCGGCGGCCAGCCGTTCCCGGGTGCGGAGCAGGTCATCGAGGTGGGCGGTCAGGTCCGGCAAGTAGGAGACGTTAGTGCGGAAGTGGTCGCAGCCGGCGCAGCGGTAGCGGATGGGGCAGGCGCCGCCGCCGGCCTGGACGTTGGAGGGCTCGCTGCAGGTGCCGTACGGCACGGCGACTTCCGCGACCGCATGGCGGGCCCGCTCGGAGTCCAGCAAGGCGCGGGCGTCACGCCAGACGCGGTGGCCGTGCCGGTCGAAAGTGAGCATCGTGACCTTATCGACGGCGTGGCGGCGGCGGTCTTCGCCGATCCGGTAGTAGCCGCGCGTCACCGAGTAGCTCCGGTGGTCCAGGAGCTCGGCCAGCACGTCGATGGGGACCCCGGCGTCGGCGTGCCGCTGGGCGTAGCTGTGACGGTAGGCATAAGGCACGATCTCGGCGGTGTCGAACTCGGCTCCGTTGCTGGTGCGCAGGGCCGGCAGGGTGCTGACCCAGTCGCGGTGCCGGGCCTCCAGGGTGGTCCTGCTGACCGGCTTGCTCCCGTCAGGGTTCCGGTAGGTGGTGGGCAGCAGTTTCAGCGTCGCGGCCGGCGCGTGGGGGAACCGCTGCCGGACCCGGTCTTGCTGGCTGGTGATCACCGTGGCGGTGGCGTCGCTGATCGGCAGGCGGCGGCCGAGCCGTCCGGCTTTGACGTTGTCATAGACCAGCACCGCGCCGCCGTTGTTGTCGCGGGCCAGGCAGTCCAGCGGCAGGCTGAGGATGTCCTCGGGCCTGCGGCCGGTGTCGATCCCGATCTGGGTGGCGACCCTGACCTCGGCGGGCTGCAGGGTGTCCAGGCTGGCGCACAGGGCTGTCAGGATCTCCGGTGGCAGGTCGCGGGCGGGCTCGCCGCGCTCGGGGCCGGCGGGGATGTCGCTGCTCTCGATTGCGAAGTCGCCGGGCAGCCCGGCGGCTGCCCGGCCGGGCCGGGTCAGGCCCAGGGCGCGGATCCCGGCCAGCACTGCCCGCACGTCGCGGCAGATCATGTTACGGCGGTAGCGGCTGATCTGGCCTCCTGCTTCCAGGTAGGCGAGCCGGGCCAGGAAGCTGTCCAGGTCACCGCGGCCCAGCGCGGCCGGGTCGTCTCCGTGATCTGGCCTGTTCCGCAGGTGCTGCGACAGCAGCACGGTGCTGTTGATCTTCACCCGGACCCGGGACCCGCCGCTGCCGCGGTGCCGGGGCAGCTGCCCGGCTGCCCACTGCTTGGCGGCAGTAGCCAGCCATGGCTGGGTGATCATGGTGAACGACAGGCTGCCGGGGTGGCCGAAGATCGCCAGGTCCCAGGTGTCCTTACGCTGCTCGGCGCTCGGGTCGGCCAGTGCGCGGCTGACGTCGCGGGTGAACGCGCGCAGCACCGACCTGGCCCGCTTGCCGGGTGCCAGGCCGGGATCGCACTCGCGGATCGAGGCGACCTGGTGGCGGCGGAGAGTGTCGCAGACCGCCCGCAGCACCACGTCGGTGAGCCGGAGACCGCTGCGGAGGCGGGTTTGCAGGCCGGCCAGCACTTCCACGACGACCAGCGGGGGCAGTGCCCGCAGGTTCACCTGGCCCGGCTCGGCTACCCCCGGTTCGGTGGCTTGCCAGGACCGTTCGTCCACGCCGGTTCCGGCTTGCCGGGTGACGCGCCGCCGCTGGTAGTGGGTATTGCAGTAGCCGATCCCGCCGTCGGAGGCGCGCGTGCAGGCCAGCACCAGGCACGGCTGCAGCGGCGGCAAGGGCCGCGCCCTGGGGTCGGCGATGAACTGCTCGACCGGGACCGGTATCCGCCGGCCGCGGAACTGCCTGGCGTGCGGTTCGCACATCACGGCCTGCCGCACTGTCGGCTTGGCCTGGCAGCCCGGCACCGCACAGTGGCCGGCGGGAACGGGAGCCGGGGGCAGCTGCCCGGCGGCGGCGATGTCCGCGGCGCTCATTCCCAGCCGGGTCAGCCTGGTGAAGCAGCGGTAGCACACCCCGGGACAGTCGTTGTGGACGGTCCCCGTGCACCCGCCGGCCCGGCACACGTCCCGGCCCAGCAGCCGGTGCCGGGCAGGCAGGAACAGCATCCGCATCACCGGATCCCATCCGGCCTCGTGCAGCAGCTCACGGTCGAGCATCTGGGCCAGGCGCGCCGCCGCGCCGTCCAGGGCGCCCCCGGCCAGCACATGCGGGAACCCGGCGGACTCCGCAGCCGCCGGGCGGTCCGCGGCCAAAGTGGCGGTCACCGGGCGGCTCCCGCCTGCTCGCGGGGACTGGGCACCGCGTCCACCGCGGCCCGCAGCCGTGACGCGTCCGGGTGGACGTAGACCTGAGAAGAGGTGATTGCCGCGTGCCCGAGCAGGTCAGCGACCACGTCGAGGCCGACGCCGGCATCGGCGATGTTGCTGCCGCACGCGTGCCGCAGCCGATGCGGGCTGACCGGAACCCCCAGCCCGGCCCGGCGAGAGGCCGCCGCGAGCAGTTCGCCGATCGCGTCCGGGCGCATCGGCCCGCCCACCTGGCCGCGGGACAAGTTGACCAGCACGAAATCGCCAGATGCTGCCCGCGGCACCTTCATCCGCTCGAACTCGTACGCGTCGAAAGCTTGCACGACCAGGAAGTCCAGCGGCACGACCCGCTGGCGGCGGGACTTGGCACATGCCCCGTTGGGGTTGTCCTCCCGCCGGATCACGTGCAGGTGCGCCCGGGCCACCTGACATCCCAGCTGCCCCGAGTCAGCCAGCAGATGGACATCGCTGCGGCGCAGCCCGCACGCCTCCCCGCGCCGCAGCCCGGCCCTGGCCATCAGCAGCACGATGAGCCGGTCCCGCGCCGACAGGCACGCCCGCAGCAGCGCGACGATCTCCTCATCGCTGGCCCGGTCCACCGCCGTCTCCGGTTCGCGCAGCCGGTGCCGGGCCCGCAGCCGCCAGGCCATGCGGCCGTCCTCGCCCCGGGCCTGCTCGGGCAGGTCACGGTCGCTGGCCACCTCATACAGCAGCGACACCAGGCCCGCCGGGCCATCCCCGGCCGAGACCGCGTGGACCACCATCCCGCGCACCGCGGTCAGCACACCGTTGATCCGCGACGCCGACCGCGCTGGCGCGCAGCCGGGCCCGGCCAGCAGCATCCCCGATCCCGGCCCGACGGCATCGGCGCCGGAGGCCGACGGGCCGGCATGGGCCAGCCACGTCATGAACAAAGGAAACTGCTCCACGCCGGCCTGCCAGGAACGGCCGGTCCCCGCGCACCAGCGCAGGAACAACGCGATCGCGTGCGCGTAGGCCTTCGTCGTGGATTCCGCGCCGTCGCGGCCGAACCGCTGATGCCGCAGGAAGCCGTCAGCGACGGCTACTACCTGCAGATCCTCATCCAGCACCGTCCAGTACCGCTGCCCGGACGGCAACCTCACCGGAAACGCCCGCATCCCCTGATCCTCCCGGTCTCGTGCTGGGCTGCCAGTACATCTACCAGCCACGAGCAGCACACCCGCGGAGACCCGCCGCAGCACCAGCAAGATCTCCCCGCCGGCACGACATCACGCGACGGTGAGGCGGCCCCCGGAGAAGGGCTGCGGCGCACCGAGACTTCCCGGCTGGATGTGGCCGACTGGGGCCGCAACCCGGCGGCGCCGGAGTTCGGCCGGTACGGCATGCTGCATGTCCGCTATGGCAAGGCGGTGCGCGGGCAGCCGCCCCGCCGCCGCAACGTGCCGTCGGTGATGGGCTGGGCGGTGGAAGCGGTAGCCGATTACACAGAGAACATCCGGCCCCGGTTCGGCTGTGCCGATCACCCGGCGCTGTGGGTGACCGAGCGGGGCGGGCGGGTCAAGCCGGCGGAGATCAACGCCCGGTTCGTCGCCTACCGCGACGCGCTGGGCCTGCCCAGGGAGCTGACGCCGCACTCGGCCAGGCACTCGTTTGTCACGCACCTGACCGAGAACGGGGTTGACCGGCGGTTCATCCAGGAGGCCGTCGGGCACCGCTGTGACACCTCGACGGCGATCTACACGCACGTCAGCGGCGACTTCATGAACACCGCGCTGCGCAAGGCGCTCGCTCCGGCGCTGGGCCGGCAGCGGGGCTGAGGACGGGAAGAACCGATGACGCGCAAGCT
>DATIXO010000198.1:0-3497 GCA_035518495.1 Streptosporangiaceae bacterium | reverse complement strand
AGTACCAAGCCACCACCACCCAGCTCTGCGGGCTGTTCCCGTTCGTCGCGGGCAGCGGCACTCCCACGGCCGGGACCCCGATCGGGCGGCACCAGCTGTGGGGTGAGGTGGTCTGCCTCGATCCGCTGGCCTGGCTGCGCGCGGGACTGGTCACCAACCCTGGGGTGTTCGTCCTCGGCCAGCCCGGGACCGGCAAATCCGCCCTGGTGAAGCGACTGGTCACGGGGGCAGTGGCGTTCGGCACTCAGGCCCTCATCCTTGGCGATACCAAACCCGACTACACCCCGCTCGTCCGCCACCTGGGTGGACAGGTGATCCGGATCGGCCGGGGCCTGGACCGGATCAACCCGCTCGACGCCGGCCCGCTCGGCGCGGCACTGCGCCAGATGACCGGCCCGGACGCGCGGCAGCTGTGGTGGGAGGTGCGGTCACGGCGGCTGGCGCTGCTGATGGCTCTGGCCACCCTTATCCGCGGCGAACGGATCAGCAACGCCGAAGAGGTCGTGCTCGGCCGCGCGATCGACCTGCTCGATGAGCGCAACCACGGACGGACAGAACCGACCGTCGCCGACGTCCTGGCCGTGATCGAGGAAGGCCCGGACATGCTCCGGTCGGCGGCCCGCGCCGACACCCTGCACCGGTACACCGACCGGGTCGCCGACCTGGTCTTCACCATTGACCTGCTGTGCACCGGGTCGCTGGCCGGGGTGTTCGACGGGCACACTTCCCAGCCGATCGACCTGGATGCCCCCGCCGTCAGTGTGGACATCTCCGCCGTCCGCGCGGCCGGGGACAAGCTGCTTACCGCCGCCATGTTGTGCACCTGGAGCTACGGCTTCGGTTGCGTCGATGCCGCCAGCGCCCTCACCGGCCTCGGTGCAGGACCCAGACGCTCCTACCTCGGCGTCATGGACGAACTGTGGCGTGCCCTGCGCGGCGCCCCGGGCCTGGTCGAGCACGCGGACTTGCTCACCCGCCTGAACCGGACGCGCGGCATGGCCCACATCATGATCACCCACTCGCTCTCCGACCTCGATGCGCTGGCCACCGAGGAGGACCGGGCCAAGGCGCGCGGGTTCATGGACCGCTCCGCGATCACTGTTCTGGCCGGGCTCCCGCCCCGCGAACTCGCCCGGGTCAATGAGATCACCCCGCTCACCGGGCCCGAGCAGGCGCTGGTGGCGTCCTGGTCAGCACCCGAGTCGTACCAGCCCGGCGCCCGCCACCCCGGCCGCGGCAAATACCTGATTAAGACCGGCGAGCGGCTGGGAATCCCAGTCCAGCTCTCCCTGGTCGGGCCCGAGCATCATCTCTACGACACCGACCAGGCGATCCGGCTCAGCCAGGACGGGAGCTCGCGGTGAGCCGGGCGCTGGGCCCGCGCCCGTCGGCCGCGCCAGGTGGGACGGCGGCCGGGTGGGCGGTGCTGATCGCGTGCTGGTCCCTAGTAGCGCTGATCGGGCTGGTCTGGGTCGCGGCCAGGCTCGCGGCGTGGATCACGGGTGGGACGGCGGAATCGTTTGGCATGAAATTCGCTGCTGATGTCCTGCACGGGCGCAGCGGGCAGGCGTGGCCGCATACGCCCACCGTGGTGGTCACCGTTACCGTCTTCGTCCTGGCCGGGTGCGTGGCGGCCCTGGCCACGATGGGTGCCCGGGTGATCGTGTGGCTGTGGCCAGCTCCGGGAGATCCGGTCGCGGCGCTCGCCCGCAATCCGCGGATGAAGACGCTGACCCGGCTGCCGGTTGCGCGTGGCGCTGCAGGCCTGCGCCGCTCCCTTACGGGCTCCGACCTGCGGGCGGTGGATCCGGCTGACATGGGGCTCGCGCTCGGGCGGCTGCTGCGCCCGGGCAGGCGGCCTGGGGCGGCCGTGTACGCGTCGTGGGAAGACACGGTGGTGGCGTTCATGGCGCCCCGGGGCGGCAAGACGACCGCGCAGGCAGTCCCGTTCGTGCTGTCGGCCCCGGGCGCGGTCATCGCCACCTCCAACAAGTCCGACCTGTGGGCCGCTACCGCCACCCTGCGCGCCACACACACAAGCGGGCAGGTGTGGCTGTTCGATCCGCAGCGGATCACCTACCAGCCGCAGGCCTGGTGGTGGGACCTGCTGCGTGGGCTGCGCACGGTCGAGGACGCCCACCGGCTCGCCGGGCACTTCGTCCTGACCGTCGCCGACGAGAACCGCCGCGACCTATGGGGACCGGCCGCCCAGGACCTGCTCGCCGCACTGTTCCTCGCCGCCGCCAGTTCCGGGCACACCCTGCACGATGTCGCGGGGTGGCTGAACGAGCCTGCGGTCCCCACCCCGATCGAACTGCTCGCCGACGCCGGGTTCACAGCCATGGCTGCCTCTCTGCGTGGCGCGCAGAACGGCGCTGCCGAAACCCGCGACGGGATCTACCAGACCGCGCGGACTGCGGCCAAGGCGATGACCGACCCGGAGATCATGGCCTGGGTCACCCCGTCCCGCCGCAGGGCCCTGCCGGTGTTCGATCCCGACGACTTCGCCGCCAGCCGCGACACCTTATATCTCCTGTCGAAATCCCGGTCGGCGGCGGCGCCGCTGATCGCCGCCCTGTCCGACACCGCGATGCGTGCGGCGGAACGACGCGCAGAACGGATGGGCGGGCGGCTCGACCCGCCCATGGTCGTCCCCCTGGATGAGGCCGCGAACATCTGCCGGATCGCTGACCTGCCCGACCTGTACTCCCACCTCGGGTCCCGGGGCATCACCCCGGTCACCATCCTGCAGTCCTACGAACAAGGCGTCACCGTATGGGGCGAGCACGGGATGGCCACCCTGTGGGGCGCCGCCACCAAGAAGATCATCGGCGCTGGGGTGGACTCCCCCAGGCTCGCCCGCGACCTCGCCACCCTGGTCGGCCAGCACGACGTGCCGGTGCGCACCATCAACTATGGCGACGGGCGGGCCAGCGAATCAGTGTCGCTGCGCCGCCAGGACATCCTCGAGCCCGCCGCGATCCGGGCCCTGCCGCCCGGCACTGCGCTTCTGCTTGCCACCGGCATTAAGCCCGCGCTCATCCGCCTGACCCCCTGGTACGCCGGACCGCGCGCCGCCGAGATCACCGCCGCGGCGCAGGCCGCGCAGGAACAGATCCGCCAGAAGGCGATCGAAGCCGACCCCTGGTACCGCAATCAGCTCACCGATCCACCCTTCTAGGAGTCACGATGACCGACCATGCCTCTGCCTTAGCAGCACTCACCAGCGACGGCCCGCCCGCCCTTCCCAGTGGAATCACTCCGGATGACGCCGACGCCGCGAGGCCGGTTGGCGGTAGCGGGGCAGCGGGCAAGACGGCCACCCAACCGCCTGAGCCGGTCTACGCCCTTGTCGAGGACTGGGTGATCGACTACTTCCTGCCGATGTTCCGGCGGACCCTTGGCGGGGAGTTGCGCTGGTGCGGTCAGTGGTGGCGGCACGGCGAGGCCATCAGCAGGCTCACCTGCCTGTGGCACGCCTGGGAAGTCCTGCGCCT
>DATIXO010000197.1:0-2331 GCA_035518495.1 Streptosporangiaceae bacterium | reverse complement strand
TCAGGGCCGGCATGTGAGGGGCAGCCATTCCCGGCCAGCTTAGCTCCGCCCCCGCGTGCCACCCACCCGCCCGCGGGCGCGCCGGATGCGGTCCCGGGCGGCAGGCGGTGGCCCTGGCCGGACGGCCTCGTTAGGCGCAACAATGTGTCGCAATGGCCGCAGATGTCGCGCCGCCGGTGCAGGCGGGAGCCCGGCCGCTGCTGTCCGTCCAGGGCCTCGCCGCCTGGTTCGGGCCGCTGCGGGCGCTCGACCGCGTCGACCTGAGCCTGCGGCCGGGTGAGCTGGTGGCGCTGGCCGGTGAGAACGGGGCGGGCAAGACGACGCTCGTCCGCTGCATCTCCGGTGACATGGCACCCGGTGCCGGGGAGATACTGCTGGCGGGCCGGCCGATGCCAGCGGACCCGGCTGCGGCGCTGCGGCGCGGGGTCGCGGTGGTCTGGCAGGACCTGGCCCTCTGCGACAACCTGGACATCGCGGCGAACATGCTGCTCGGGCGGGAACGCAGCAGGTTCCTGCTCTCCGACACGCGTCAGCGGGCGGCGGCTGGCGACCTCCTGCGCGCCCTGGGGATCCCGCTGCACGACCCCTCGCGCAGCGTCCGCACCCTGTCCGGCGGGCAGCGCCAGTTGCTGGCGGTGGCGCGGGCGATGAGCTGGAAGCCGCGGCTGCTCATCCTCGACGAGCCCACGGCGTCCCTGGGCGCCACCGAGGCCGCCCAGGTGGAGGGGCTCATCACCAGCCTGCGGCTGCAGGGCACCACCATCTTGCTGGTCTCCCACGACATCGAGCAGATGTTCCGGCTGGCCGACCGGATCGTGGTGCTCCGCCACGGCCGGGTGGTCGGCGACGTCCGCCCCGATTCCGGCCACCCGGACGAGGTCGCGGCCCTGGTGTCGGGCCAGCGGGTGGACTCCTCCGCCCGCCGCCAGCTCACCCGGCTGCACGGGCTGGCCGACCGGCTCGCCTCGGCCGACCCCTCGTCCAGCCTGTCGCTGATCCTGTCCGCGCTCGGCGCCGCCCTGGGCACCGAACGGCTGTGCATCCACCTGCTCGAGCGCTCGGAAACCCTGGTCTGCGCCGCGTCACTCGGCCTCCCGCCGGCCCTGCTGGCCGCCTGGTCGCGGCTGGGCTACGGCCCGGCGGGCGGGCCGGTCGGGCTCGCCGCGGCCACCGCCGAGGTGGTGGTGGATGACAACGTGCGCGCCAGCACCAGCTGGGCGCCGTTCCGTGATCTGGCCAGGGCGGCCAAGGTCAGGAGCTCGTGGGCGGTGCCGGTGCTGGGGCCGAGCGGGCTGATCGGTGTGATCACCGTGTTCCGGCAGGTCACCGGGCGCCCGCAGCGGGACGAGCTCGACCTGGTGTCGGTGTACGCCGGCCATGCCGCGAGCGCGGTGGAGCGGGACCGGCTGCTCGACCAGGTCACCGCGCGCAACCGGGTGCTGGAGACGATACGGGAGATGCTGGAGACGCTGGCTGGCCCCGTCCCGGTGCCCGAAGGGCTCGGTGTCGCGCTGCGGGCCCTGCGGCGCGGCCTGCAGGCCGATGAGGTGGCGCTGGTGAGCCGCTCCGCCGATGGCGCGCCCCGCAGCCGGGCACACGCCGGGAGCCACCACCCGGGCCGGCTGTCCCAGCCGGTGGCCGGCACCGCGGCCCGGGCGCTCGCCGCCGCCGACCATGACGGCAGGGCCAGGAGCACCGACGGCGAGCGGCAGCTGTCGGTGGCCTTCCCGGCGCCGGGCGGCCCGGCGGTCCTGGTCGCCAGCTGGGGGAACCGGTTGGTCACCGCGGACGCGGTGGCGCTGATGGAGGACGCGGCCCACTCGCTGCGGCTGGCCCTGGAACGGGAGGCGGCAGCGGCGGCGCACGAGGAAGCGGCCACGCTGCGCCGGTCACAGGAACTCCAGCGGAGCTTCCTGTCCCGGCTGAGCCACGAACTTCGCACGCCGCTCACCGCAATCCGCGGTTACGCGACCAGCCTGCTGCAGACCGATGTGACCTGGGACGCCGCCTCGCAGCACCGGTTCCTGGGCCGGATCTCCGCCGAGTCGGCGCGGCTGGGCCGACTGGTCGGCGACCTGCTCGACTTCTCCGCCATCGAGTCCGGGATCCTGCGGCTACAGCACGACTGGTGCGAGATCGCACTGGTGCTGGAGGCGGCCATCGCCTGCCTGCCCCAGCCGGGTGCGTCAATGGTGGAGGTCACCTGCCACCCCGCTCTGCCGGCCGTCTGGGCGGATCATGACCGGCTGGAGCAGGTGTTCGTCAACCTGCTCGACAACGCGATCCGGCACAACCCGCCGGGGACCCGGGTGAGTGTGACGGCCGAGCCCG
>DATIXO010000196.1:0-15554 GCA_035518495.1 Streptosporangiaceae bacterium | reverse complement strand
GCGCGCGATCCTGCTGGCCACCCTGGGCATCGGCCTGCTCTACGTGTTCACCACCTACGCGGTGGACGTGGCGTACGGGCCCGCGCAGTTCCACAACTTCACCACCGGCACCGGCGCCGCGTCCTGGGAGGGCATGGCCCGTTCGCTGTACGGCCTGTTCTGGTTCTTCGTGTTCCTCGCCATCGTCAACTCCACCATCGCCAACGCGAACGCGGGCGTGAACGTCTCCACCAGGACCGCGTACGCGATGGGCCGGATCGGCGCCTTCCCGCGCTTCCTGGCGCAGGTGCACCCCAAGCACCGGTCCCCGGTGCCGGCCATCCTGACCGCCTTCGTGATCACCGTCGCGGTGACCCTCGGCCTCGGCCTCGGCTACGACCCGGTCACGGCCTTCATCATGGTCGCCACCGCCCTGGTCATCGTGCTGGCCGCGATCTACATCCTGATGAACGCCGCCTGCATCGGCTTCTTCGCCCGCCGCGGCAGCGGCTTCAACCCGCTGCTGCACCTGATCATCCCGGTGCTCGGGATCATCACGTTCGTCCCCGCCTGGCTCACCTCCGCCGGCATCGACGTGTTCTCGTTCATCGCGCCGCTGTCGCCTCCCTACTCCTACATGGGCCCGGGGGTGGCGGTATTCATGATCATCGGCGTGATCTACCTGATCTACCTGTACCGGGCCCACCCGCAGCGGGTGGAGGAGGTCGGGCTGGTGCACATCGACCCGCTCGAAAAGTACGAGGCATGAGGCGTGGCTGACCCGCAGGTCGTCACCCTCCGGCCCGGGCCCGGGGAGTACGCCTGGACGTTCGGCGGCGCGGCGCCAGCGGCCCGCGTCACGCCGCCGGCGATCCTGGAGGTGTTCACCGAGGACTGCTTCGCGGGCCAGGTGCAGACAGAGAACGACCTGGTCTCGCAGGTGTGCGAGTTCCCCTATCTCAACCCGCAGACCGGCCCGTTCTACATCGAGGGCGCGCAGCCGGGCGACACCCTCGCCGTGCACTTCATCTCGATCGAGCCCGCCAGGGACTGGGGCGCGTCCACCACCGTGCCGCTGTTCGGCGCGCTGTCGGCCACCCACGCCACCGCGCTGCTGCACGAGCCGCTGCCGGAGCTGGTGTGGATGTGGCAGTTCGACCGGGAGCGGGGAACCTGCCGGTTCGCCGCCCGGAAGGGCAGTTACACGGTGGACCTGCCGATGAGCCCCATGCACGGCACGGTCGGGGTCGCGCCGGCCAACCTGGAGGTGCGCAGCGCCCTGGTGCCGGACGCGTTCGGCGGCAACATGGACACCCCCGAGATGCGGGCGGGGGTCACCTGCTACCTGGGGGTCAACGTGGAGGGCGCGCTGTTCTCGCTCGGCGACGGCCACGCCCGCCAGGGCGAGGGCGAGACCTGCGGGGTGGCGGTGGAGTGCGCCATGAACACCGTGCTGGCGGTCGACCTGATCAAGGGCAGGCCGTGCCCCTGGCCGCGGCTGGAGTCCAGCTCCGACATCATGACGGCCGGGTCCGCCCGCCCGCTGGAGGACGCGTTCCGGATCGCCCAGCTCGACCTGGTGCAGTGGCTCGCCGCCGACTACGGGCTCGACCCGCTCGACGCCTACCAGCTGATCACCCAGACGGTGGAGTCACCGCTGGCCAACGTGTGCGACCCGAACTACACCAGCGTGGCGAAGATGAAAAAGCAGTACCTGCCGCCAGCGCCCGCGATGGACGGCGCGCACGCCCGGCTCAGCGACCTCGCCGCCGCCTACCGGGGCGGCTGAAGGCGGTTAGCCCTGGCTAGCCCGCCGGGCCCGCCGCCCGGGCCGGCCGCTCGCTGTCCAGGATGGCCATCCCGTGCGAGTCGTACCGCTCCCCCGCGACCGCGGTGGGGGGCACCGCCGTTTCGATCGCTGCGAGCTCGCCGGCCGAGAGGGTCAGCTCGAGAGCGCCGAGCGCCTCGGCCAGCCGGTCCGGCCGTTTGGTGCCGATGAGCGGGATGATGTCGCTGCCGCGGGAGAGCACCCAGGCGATCGCCAGCTGCGCGGCGGTGGCCCCCCGCTGCGCGGCGATCTGCTCCAGCGCGGTGACCAGGCGCAGGTTCCGGTCCAGATTCTGCTGCTGGAACCGGGGGAACCGGCCGCGCGGGTCGGCGGGACCCGCCAGCTGCGCGGTCGCCGGGCTGAGCAGGCCGCGGGAGAGCACTCCATAGGCCGTGACGCCGATCCCCCGCTCCCGCACGAACGGCAGCAGGCCGCCCTCGATGCCCCGGCTCATCAGCGAGTACTCGATCTGCAGGGCGGCGACCGGGTGGACCGCCTGGGCCCGGGCGATGGTGCCGGCCCCCATCTCCGACAGCCCCACGTAACGGACATACCCCGCCGCGACCAGGTCCGCGATCGCGCCGACGGTGTCCTCGATGGGCACATCGGGGTCGAGCCGTGCGGGCTGGTAGAGGTCGACGTAGTCGGTGCCGAGCCGCCGCAGCGAGTAGGCCAGCGAGGTCTTCACGGCGGCCGGGCTCATGTCGTGGCCGAGCCACCGGCCAGCGGGATCGCGCCGGGCGCCGAACTTGACCTGGATGAACACGCTGTCCCTCGGGACTCCCCGCAGGGCGCTGGCCAGCAGCATCTCGTTGTGGCCCATGCCGTAGAAGTCGCCGGTGTCCAGCAGGGTGATCCCGGCGTCGAGGGCGGCGCGGATGGTGGCCGTGCTTTCGGCGTCATCGGCGGGCCCGTAGATCCCGGACATCCCCATCAGCCCGAGGCCGGCCCGGGAGACCTCCGGGCCGCCGCGGCCAAGCGTGGTCGATTCCATCGGCTCCTCAGCAAAAGGCGTGCCAGCGGGCAGTGGCTCCAGCAGGCAGCTTACAAGATTACAAACCGGGCGATGAGGCAGGGCCCACGGGGCCGGAAGGAGGGCGCTGGCACGGAGGGCGGACGAGGAGTACCTGGCTGAGGGCGCGGGCGACCGCGTGATGACCGGGTCAGGCGGGACGGAACCGCGCCGTCCCCACCCGCCCGGTCAGGCCGCACACTCGCGGCAGATCGGCTGGCCGTTCCTGTCGTCCGCCAGCTGGCTGCGGTGGTGCACCAGGAAGCAGCGCGAGCAGGTGAACTCGTCTGCCTGCCGGGGGATCACCCGGAACGACAGTTCCTCATTGGACAGGTCGGCACCCGGCAGCTCCAGCGACTCCGCGACGTCATCGGGGTCGACGTCGATCGTGCTGGAGGACTTGTCCATCCGCCGGGCCTGCAGCTCCTGCAGGCTGTCCTCGGTCAGTTCCTCGTCTGTCTTACGCGGGCTGTCATAGTCAGTGGCCATCTGGGTCCTGCACCCCCTCCATCTCCATGCGCCTCCGTGTAACGCTCTGGGCCCCGCGGTTGTGCCCGAATCCGGCGGGGAATTCTGTCACGTCTGGCCGCCGCGCACACGTAAGTGCCGTGATGCCGTGTCGCGGCCGTGGCCAGTTCCCCCCGTGGCCATCGCCCGCACCGCGCTACCGGAGATGTACACCTACACCAAGTTCCCCCGATGGCCGCCGTTAACCAGCCAAAAGTGCGTATGGTACGAACGGCGTCTCTCGCCAGCCCTGAACCAGCAGCCCCAAAGGACCGGGAAACCAAGGCGCAGCATGCCTCACGTCATGCCGTTGCAGGCCGACGATCCGCGGCGCGTGGGCCGCTACCGGCTCATAGGCCGGCTGGAGAGCCGGATGGCGGCGGACGGGAGCACGCCACGGGTGTTCATGGCCAAGCTGGCCGACGACGGCGACGTGATCGTCACGCTGCTGGGCAGGGAGCGCGTGGCGGACCCGGCCGCCAGGGACCGGTTCACGGCAGAGGCGCGGGTGGCCCGCCGGGTCGCCCCGTTCTGCGCCGCCCGGATCCTGGGCGCGGGCATCGAGCGCGGCGAGCCCTACCTGGTCGCCGAGTACGTACCCGGGCCCACCCTCACCGAGGCGGTCGTGCGCGAGGGGCCGATGCCGCCCACGATCCTGACGGCGCTGGCGATCGGCACCGCGACCGGGCTGATGGCGCTCCACCAGACCGGCCTGGTACACGGGAGGCTCGGCCCGGACCACGTGGTGCTCGGCCCGGACGGGCCGCGGCTGACCCACTTCGGCATCACCCCGCCCTACGGGGCGGCCACCCCCGCCGCGGACCTGAGCGCCTGGGCGAACACCGTCATTTTCGCCGCCGTGGGGCGCCCGCCGGTGGGGCCGCAGGATCTGGCGGCGCTGCCGGATGACCTGCAGGAGGCCGTGGCCGCCTGCCTCGCGCCCGACCCGGGCTCCCGCCCGGTGGTACGGGCCGTGCTGACCAGGCTGCTGCGCGAGCACGACCTCTCATCCGGCCTGCTCGCCGAGGGGGCGCGGCAGGCCAGGGCGGCTGCCCGGGCACCGGAGACCGCCCCGCTCCCCCGGCAGCCAGCGGCGATCCGGTCCCGTTCCGGTGTGGTCGTGTGGGCCGTGGCCTGCGCCGTGTGCGTGCTCGCGATAACGGTGGGGGCGGTCTTCGTCTTCCGCTCGCGGCACGGCGCGGCCGGCCAGACGGGTGCGCCCGCCACCAGCCTGCCCCAGCCGCTGCCCTCGGCCAGCGCCCCGGCCGCACTCGCGGGCAGCTGGGCGGGCCCGGTTCACCAGACCAGCCCGGTGCTCACCGTGAGCGTGCGGATCTCCCTCCCGGCGGGCTCGGCCACCGGCACCATCAGCTACCCGTCGCTGGGCTGCTCGGGGACGCTGGCCATCGTCGCCGTCGGGAGCGGCAGGCTCACCCTGGACCAGACCATCAGCAGCGGGCGGAGCAACTGCTCCGACGGCGTCGTCACGATGGTCTCCGGGCCGGGTGGGACCGCCGCCTTCACGTTCCAGCGGCCCGGCGGCAACAACCCGGCCGGCACCCTGACCCGCGGCGCCTAGGCCGTGGGGCGGGGCGCCGGGGGCCGCCAGCGCGCCGGCCCGGGCCAGCCAGCGGCCCGGCCACGGCCATCGCCTGCCGCGATCTGTGCCATGTCGCCCGCCTGGCATTAGTACACATGTTCTAATCATGTAATGGGGGTGCAGCGTCCGGACTGGTGGTGCTATCCGGAGCGGTGCGCGAACGGGCATGAGTGGGGGCCGGGCCTGATCACCGTGTCGTGGTCGATGTGTGACTGTGCCCCGGCGCTGGCCGCTGGCGCGCCGGGGCCAGCGGGGCACCTGGCGGTGTACTGCAACGCCCCGGGCTGCCGGTCGGTGTGGTACCGGCCCCGGTGTGAGCGGCGGCGGTGACCGGCGGGTGCCCTGACCGATGGCGCCGGGCTCACTGCCCGCTGGCGTCGCGGTCCGCGCGCAGGCTCGCGAGCAGGCCGTGCAGCTCGCCGAACAGCACCGGCTCGGCCGCGATCGCCAGCTCCGGGCTGGCCGGCCGTCCCGCCAGCCCGCCCAGCCGCGCTCCCGCCTCGGTGGCGATGAGGCCGCCGGCCGCGTAGTCCCAGTAGTTCACGCCGCGCTCGTAATAGGCGTCCACCCGGCCCGCCGCGACCGAGCACAGGTCCACGGCGCAGGAGCCACCCCGGCGGATGTCACGCACCCGGGGCAGCACCGCGGCGACCACCTCACCCTGTACCGCCCGGCGGGCGGGCACGTAGCCGAACCCGGTCGCCACCAGCGCCTGCGCCAGCGCGACCCCGGTGTTGCACCGCAGCGAGACCGCTGGTGCGTCCCCTGCCAGCAGCGCGGCGCCGTGGCCGGCGATGGCGGTGAAGACCTCATCATGGGCCGGCACCGCCACCACCCCGGCCACCGGCGTCCCGTCCACCTCGGCGGCGATGCTGACCGCCCAGTCGGCCAGGCCGTACAGGTAGTTGACGGTGCCGTCCAGCGGGTCGATGATCCACCGCACCCGGCCCCGCCCCGACTCACCGCCCTCCTCGCCGAGGAACGCATCGCCCGGCCGCCGCGCCCGCAGCCGCTCGGTGATCAGCGTCTCCGCCGCCCGGTCCATCTCGGTGACCACATCGGTCGGGCTCGATTTGGTGGCGGCCACCTCCGGCCTGCCCAGCCCGCCCGGCGGCCGGAGCGCGGCCAGCATCCGGCCCGCCTCCACGGCGGCATCGCAGGCCAGATCGAGCAGCGCCCCCGGGCTGTCGTCCGTCACGCGCTGCCCCCGGGCCGGCCCGCGCCGCGGGCGGGCGGCTGGGGGCGGCAGCACCCGTCCGGGCAGGTATCGGGACCCGGCCCCATGACCCCGATCGCGCAGCCGGGCACTGGCCGCTCTCCCTGGCCAGGCGCTGGCCGCTCCTCCCGGCCAGGCACCGGCCGCTCCCGGCGCCCGGGCACCGCCTCGCCCGTCCGCTCGCGCACCAGGTCGGTGATCATGGATACAAAACGCGGGTGCGTGCCCGGTGTCGCCGCCCGCGCCAGCGGGAGACCGAGCCGCTGGCCCAGCTGCGCGGCTTCCACGTCGAGGTCGTAGCGGACCTCCAGGTGGTCGGACACGAAGCCGACCGGGACCAGCACGGCACCCGGTGCCCCGGCGGCGGCGAGGCCGGCGAGGTGGTCGCACACGTCCGGGCCCAGCCACGGCACCGACGGCGGGCCGCTCCGGCTCTGGTAGACCAGCCGCCAGGACCGCTCATGGCCGTCGGCGGCGGCGGCGCCCGCGGTGACCAGCCGCGCGGCCTCGGCCAGCTGCGCCGGGTACAGGCCGCCGGCTGGCCCGCTGGACGCGGCCATCGACTCCGGCACGCTGTGGGCGGTGAACACCAGCGGGGCACGGGCCTGGGCGGCCGGTGGCAGCGACTCGATGGCCGCCAGGGTGGCTTCGGTGAAGGGGCCGATGAACCCGGGATGGTTGAAGAAGTGCCGGATCTTGTCGATCGCCGGGGCGCCCGGGCCTGCCTGCAGCCGGGCCGCCTCGATGTCGTCGAGGTACTGCCGGCAGCTCGAGTACGACCCGTAGGCCGAGGTCACGAACGCGATGGCGCGGCGCACCCCGTCCGCGGCCATCGCGGCCACCGTGTCGGCGAGGTAGGGATGCCAGTTCCGGTTCCCCCAGTACAGGGGCAGGTCCAGCCCGCTGGCGGCGAAGTCCTTCTCGATGGCGGCGAGCAGGTCCCGGCACTGCTGGTTGATCGGGCTGACCCCGCCGAACTGCTCGTAGTGGTGGGCCACCTCCGCCAGCCGCTCACGGGGTACCGCGCGGCCGCGCGTGACGTTCTCCAGGAACGGCATGACGTCGGCGGGCCTCTCCGGACCGCCGAACGAGACCAGCACGAACGCGTCGTAGTCCGCCATGCGACCATCCAACCAGCAGATACCCACCCGGGCGGCCGGGCGCGGTAGGTAGGCCGCGGACCTGCGCCTACGGCCGGCCTGAACGGCCGGCCTGAGCGGCCAGCCGTGGGGCCGCGTGCCGCCGGGCCCGGGCCGGTCAGCCGTAGACCCGCGCGTACTCCCGGGCGAGCGCGAGCACCTCCGCCACGTACCAGCTGGCGTGGTTGTAGGCGAAGATGGCGCGCGGCAGCCCGGCCGGGATGCTGGCCCCGGCCGCGCACAGCAGCCGGGCGGCCGACGGGACCGCGTCGTAAGGATCCATCACGTTCGGCGGCCCGGGCTCGCCGAACGCGCTGATCCCCCACTCCTGCCAGGTCGACGGCAGGAACTGCATCGGGCCTTCCGCGCCCGCGCTGGACGGGCCGGTGTTGGCCCCGTCCCCGCTCTCGATCTGGCCGATGGCGGCGAGCACGGTCCAGGACATGCCCGGGCAGTAACGGGCCGCCGACTCCCGGAACAGCGCGATGTAGTTGCCGGGCTTGCCGTGGGAGGTCGCCGTGTCCACCGGCAGCTGCGGCTCGCGCAGGCTGACCAGGCTGCCGCCGTGCCTGATCAGGCGCCGGATCTCCCGCTTGAGGGTGGGCATCGCCACACCGGGCGCGCTGACGAGGGCGGCCACGTTGTGGATGAGCCCGAGTGAGGCGGAGGCCGCCGCGTTGACCACCAGGTCGACGCCCGCGATCCCGAACGTGGCGGCGCCACCGTAGCGCAGGGTGAGGCGGGCTGCGCCCACCAGCTGGTAGCGGGCTCCCTTGTGCAGCCGCAGCAGGCTGCCCGCGCCGCCGGACGCGACGAAGTCCCCGCCCGCCAGCGCCGCCCACAGCCGCTGGTCGGAGGCGGTGGCCAGCGGGGTCCAGGACCGGAACTGCAGCGGGTTCACCCCGACCACGTTGACCTGCCGGCCGCGGGCCTTGATGGCCGCGCCGTCCACCGCCAGCACATCGCTGACCCCGCGCAGCTTCCGCAGCGCGGTAACTTGGGTGACGCTGAGACCGTGCGGCTCGATCACGGCGAGGTCAGGCAGGACGATCTGCCGGAACCCGGAGCCTTTGGCCTGCCCGATGCCCGCCAGCCCGCTGGCGGGGCCCGCGCCGGGGGGAACCGTGCCAGCCTGCACCGTGCCCGCCTGCACCGTGCCAGCCTGCGCTGCGCCCGCATGCACCGGGGGGGCGGGCGGCGGCCTGGAGCCGGCCTGGCTGGGCGCTGCCGGGAGCGGCGCGATGGCCAGCACCGCGGCCATCGCCCCGAAGGCCGCCGCGCCGCGCCATGCGCGCAGACCGGCGGCGGCCGGAGGCGGCAGCCAGCGCCGCAGGAAGCGGCTCATAACGAACAACCCTAACCGGAGCACCAGCACCGCTGAAGAGGGGCCCGGCGACGGGCGGTCATCAGGCAGCAGGGCAGGAACGGCCAGACAGGAGGAAGAGGCTATGACGCGGGCCTGGACGCGGCGGCCGGCGTTCAGCCCCTACCTGGAGATCCTGCGGCTGCCCGGCGCCCTGGCGTTCTCGGCAGCGGGTTTCCTGGCCCGGATGCCGATGTCGATGTTCAGCCTGGGCACGGTGCTGCTGATCGCCGCGGTCACCGGCCGGTACGGCCTGGCGGGGCTGGTGGCGGCGGCGGGCGCGGTGAGCTACGCGCTGGGGGCTCCGCAGTTCGCCAGGCTCAGCGACCGGTTCGGCCAGCGGCAGGTGCTGCGGCCGCAGGTGGCGGTGTTCGGGGCCGCGACCGTCGCCTTCCTGGCGCTGGCCGAGCTCCGGGCGCCGCTGGTGGCGGTCATCGTGCCCGGGGCGCTCGCGGGCGCCGCCATGCCGCCGGTGGGGTCGATGGTCCGGGCGCGGTGGAGCGTGCTGCTGGCCGGCACCGGCCGCCTGCACACCGCCTTCTCGCTGGAGTCGGTCGCCGACGAGATCATCTTCGTGGTGGGCCCGGCGCTGGTGGCGGTGCTCGCCACCGCGGTGTACCCGGCCGCCGGGGTGGGCGCCGCGATGGTGATGTGCGTGACGGGGACGCTGCTGTTCGCCGCCCAGCGGCGCACCCAGCCGCAGCCGCAGCCGCGCGGGCAGCCGCGGCGCGGCCGGGAACAACGGCACCCTGCGGCGCCACGGCTGCGGCGCGCGGGCGTCTGGGCCGCCGTGCCCGGGCTGGTGACGCTGGTGCCGGTGTACTGGTTCCTGGGCGCCATGTTCGCGGCCATCGACGTGAGCACGGTCGGCTTCGCAGCCGAGCACGGGCACACCGCGCTGGCGGGGCTGGTGCTCGGCACCTACGCCCTGGGCAGCGCCATCGGCGGCCTGTGGTACGGGAGCCGGCACTGGCAGGCGCCGCTGGAGCGGCGGTTCGCCATCACGCTGAGCCTGACCGCGGCGGGGGTGGCGACGTTCTGGCTGCAGCCGGGGCTGGCGCCGCTGTTCGCGGTCATCATCGTCGCGGGGATGAGCATCTCGCCGACCCTGATCGCCGGCTACGGCCTGATCGAGCGGCAGGCCCCGCCGGAACAGCGGACCGAGGGCATGACCTGGCTCTCGTCGGCGATCGCGGTGGGGGTGGCGACCGGTTCACCGCTGGCCGGCCACCTGATCGACGCCTACGGCGCCCGCTGGGGCTACCTGCTCGCGGCCGCCTGCGGGTGCGCCGCCACGGCGACCAGCCTGGCTGGGCTGGGGCGGCTGCGGCACCCCGGCGGGGGGGCCGGCCACGACAACGTGGCCCCGGGCGAGGGGGCTGCCGTGCCCAGGCGGGCGCTGGGGTAAGGTCCCGGCATGCCCGGTTCCGCCCCGGCACGCGCCTGCGGCGCGCCAGCCGGGGTACGGCCAGGACCGGGAGCCGGCCGTTGGAGGAAGGGGTAACGCATGCAGCGTGCACCGATAGCCAGGCCGGCCACGGCCAGCCCTGCGCGGCCGGCGGCGGGCGCGAGCCACCCGGCCCGCAGGAGTGGTAAACCCGGCCAGGGCGGGGCCGGCCAGGCTAGTCTGCGATCATGAGTCGGGAAGCTTTCCCCGGCGCTGTCCCGGGGGAGGCGGAGGGGCAACCAGCCGCCAAGCAAGCCGGGCCTGCCGCCCGGAGCCGGAGCGGCGCGGCCAGGCCGAAGCGCCCGTCGCTCGGCGGCGGCCGGCCGGCCCAGCACCGCGAGCTCCGCGCGCAGGGCCGCGAGACGGTGCGCAGGCTGCTGGAGGCGGGCCTGGCCGAGTTCGACGAACGCGGGTTCCAGGCCGTCCGGGTGGACGACATCGTCCGCCGGGCACGGACCTCGCACGGCACCTTCTACCTGTACTTCGCGAACAAGGACGACATCTTCAAGACGCTGCTGCGGGACGCGCTGAACGACATGGGCGTGATCACGGACGCCTTCCCGGCCGTCACCCGCGACGACGCCGGCCGGGTGGCGCTGCGCCAGTGGGTCGATTCGTTCTGCGAGACCTACGCCGCGCATGCCGCGGTGATCAGGATTCTCAGCCAGGCCGACCTGGTCGGCGAGGAGGTCTGGGGCGACGGGCTGCAACTGCTGTTCCGGCTCGCCGAGGCCATCACCCAGGGAATGACCGCGGCCTCACCGCAGTGGCACGCCCTGGCCGCGGCCGGGAGCGCCGAGGGACAGGACAGCGGCGCCCAGACGGATGACGGCACCCCGGCGGCCGACGGCACCCGCGCGGACGCCCCCAGCGGGGCGGGCCCGCCGGCCGGGCATGCCGAACTCACCGCGGTGGCCTGCCTGATGATGCTGGAGCGGGTGAACTACCTGCTCAGTGTCGAGGTGAGGCTGCCGAGGGAGGAGATGGTCGACCGGCTCACCGCGATCATTTTCGCGGCCTTCCACTCGCCGTAAGCCCGGGCGTCCCTGGCCCGGCCGGGCCCGCCCAGGCCGGCCGGAGCGCCGCCGTCTCCCCTGCCGCCCGCAGCGCCGCGACCGCCGCCAGCGCGTCGCGGGTGGCGCGCACGTCGTGCACCCGGAACAGCCGCGCCCCCTCCCACGCGCACACCGCCAGCACCGCGAGCGTGCCCTCGGCCCGCTCGCCGACCGGCAGATCGAGGGTCTCCCCCACGAAGTCCTTGTTCGAGGCCGCGATCAGCACCGGCCAGCCGGTCGCCACCAGATCGGCCGTGTGCCTGGTCAGCTCCAGCGAGTGCCAGGTGTTCTTGCCGAAGTCGTGCGCCGGGTCGATGACGATCCCGTCGGGCCGCACGCCCGCCGCGACCGCCCGGTCCGCCTGCGCGGTGACGTAGTCTCGGACCTCCGCCACCACATCGGCGTAGGAGGGCCGGTGCGGCCGGGTCCGCGGCGCCAGGCCGCCCGCGTGCGAGCAGACGAGCCCGAGGCCGTAGGAGGCGGCGACCTGCGCCAGCGCCGGGTCGGCGCCGCCCCACGCGTCATTGAGCAGGTCCGCGCCGGCCCGGGCGACCGCCGTCCCCACCTCCGCCCGCCAGGTGTCCACGCTGATGACGATCTCCGGGTGCTGGGCACGCACCGCGGCCACCAGGCCGGCCACGCGGCGGATCTCCTCCGCCACGCTCACGTCCTCCCCCGGGCCCGCCCTCACCCCGCCGATGTCAAGGATGTCGGCCCCGTCCGCGACCGCGCGGTCCGCGGCGGCCAGCGCCGCGCCAAGATCGTAGGTGGTTCCCCCGTCGAAGAACGAGTCCGGGGTCCGGTTGATCACCGCCATGATGCCAAACGATCCTGGCGGCCACTCCCGCCTGCCCAGGCGCAGCGTCCGTCCCGCGGCAGGGACACCCGCGGCCGGCCCGGCGGATGCCGCGGCGGGCGGCTCGGTGGTCACCGCAGCAGCATAGGTGCCGGCCGCACGGGGAGGGCGGCACCGGGGGGATGGCCCTCCCGCAAGTGTGCGGAAGTGGCTGCTGCCGCCAGCCGTCAGCGCACCCGGACCCGGCGGGGAGTGATGCGGCGCGGGGCAGGGCTTGCCGCGTGGTGGGCCGGGTGGCTTGCCGCGTCGGGCAGAATCGATGAAGTGCGATTCCTTTCTTCCCAGGCCATGCCACATGACCTGACCTACAGCGACGTGTTCCTCGTCCCCTGCCTGTCGTCGGTGGAGTCCCGGCTGGATGTGAGCCTGGCGACCAGCGACGGGAGCGGCACCACGATCCCGGTGGTGGTGTCGAACATGACGGCGGTATCGGGTCGGCGGATGGCCGAGACGGTCGCCCGCCGCGGCGGCATCGCGATCCTCCCCCAGGACATTCCGCTGGACGTCGTCGCCGAGGTGGTGTCCTGGGTCAAGGGCCGCGACCTGGTCCACGACACCGCGATCACCCTCGGCCCCGGCGACACCACGGGCGAGGCGCTCGGCCTGCTCCCCAAGCGGGCGCACGGCGCGGTCGTCGTGGTGGAGGAGGGCCGCCCGGTCGGGGTGGTGACCGAGGCGGACTGCCAGGGCGTGGACCGCTTCACCCAGCTCCGCCAGGTCATGTCGGCCGACCTGCTCACGCTGGAGGCTGGCACCGACCCGCAGGTCGCGTTCGCCTTGCTGCACGAGGGGAGGCACCGGCTGGCCCCGGTGGTGGACGGGACCGGCGCCCTGACCGGCATCATGACCCGCACCGGCGCGCTGCGCGCAACGCTCTACCAGCCAGCCACCGGCACCGACGGGCGGCTGCGGATCGGCGCCGCGGTCGGCATCAACGGCGATGTCGCCGGGAAGGCGAAGCAGCTGGTCGCGGCGGGCGTGGACATCCTGGTGGTGGACACCGCCCACGGACACCAGGACAAGATGATCAGCGCGCTCACCGCGGTGCGCGCGGCCGACCTGCCGGTGCCGGTCGCGGCGGGCAACGTCGTCACCGCCGACGGCGTGCGCGACCTGGTCGGCGCCGGCGCGGACATCGTGAAGGTCGGGGTCGGGCCGGGCGCGATGTGCACCACCCGGATGATGACCGGGGTCGGGCGGCCGCAGTTCAGCGCGGTGCTGGAGTGCGCGGACGAGGCGCGGCGGCTGGGGGCCCACGTCTGGGCGGACGGCGGTGTGCGGCACCCGCGGGATGTCGCGCTGGCGCTGGCGGCGGGGGCGGCCAACGTCATGATCGGGTCGTGGTTCGCCGGCACCTACGAATCGCCCGGCGACGCCTTCCGCGACGCCGATGGCAGGCTCTACAAGGAGAGCTTCGGGATGGCCTCGGCCCGGGCGGTTCGGCTGCGGGCGGTGGCCGACTCGCCGTTCGACCGCGCCCGCAAGGAACTGTTCGAGGAGGGCATCTCGACCGCCCGGATGTACCTGGACCCGCAGCGCCCCGGGGTGGAGGACCTGATCGACCAGATCACCGCCGGGCTGCGCAGCGCCTGCACCTACGCGGGCGCCAGCACCCTGGCCGAGTTCCACGAGCGGGCGGTGGTCGGGGTGCAGAGCGCGGCCGGCTACAGCGAGGGCATGCCCCTCCCGACCAGCTGGTGAGCCGGGTCGGTGGCGTGATCCGGCAACTGAACCACGACGCATGTCCGCCAGCTGACGCGCGGCATGTGCCAGGGAGCTAAAGCAGTCCTAGCAGCCGGTCGAGCGCGGCAGGATCCGCACCGGCCACATCCACTACTTTTGTCCGGCTTGATGCCCCCGCCACCAGCGTGACGGCATGACGGCGAACACCGAACGCGGCGGCCACCTCGGCCAAGGCGGCCGCCGTGGCCCGGCCATCGGCGGCGCGCTCGCGGACCCGAACGACCAGCGCGCCATCGTACCTGCCCCCGACACCGGGACGAGCTGAGCCGGGCCGGACCCGGACGGTAATGCGCACCACCTCAGTGTGCCTCCAGCCAGCCGGGCCCAGCGCCAGCCGGGAGGCATCGCCCGTGAGCGGGCGCGCCCCGGTGATGAACTGGGGCATTCGGCAGAAGGCTGGTGCGGCGGCGTCATGCCCTCAGCGCCGGTCGGCCCGGTACATGTCGTAGTCGGCCGTGCGCTGGCCGGTGCTGAGGATGTCGCCGTGCCCGGCTTCGGGTCCTGGCGCGGCGGAAGGACTGGACGTCGCGGGCTGGGAGCTGGCCGCCGCTGGTGTGCGGCGGGCCCGGCGTAGGTGTTCGGCCGCCAAGGTGATCAATGTGGTGGCGATGGACAAGAGGACCGTTGCGGCCACCAGGGCCACGACGGCCCATAGCGGGAGGTGGGCGGGCGCTGCGGCGGGTGGCGGGGGTGGCGGCGGCGGTGCCGGCGCGGTGGAATGCGCCGGCGGCGGAAGGCTTGCCAGCGCGGCGGGGGCAAGGCCGATCGCGGGGGCCAGCAAGACCGCCAGCCCGCCGAGCACGGTGCGGCCAGGTCGCGGTGTGCACGATGAACGGGTGGCACAGGTAGACATCACCGGCCCGGCCGGTGGCCTCGGCGGCGCGCCGGCATAGCACCGACGGCGCCAGCCTGGCGGGCACATCTCCACCGGGCATGCCGCTCTCCCCGGCCGGGGCGAGGATGGGCGGGACGAACAGGTGTGATCCGGTGATGAGCCGGGTGGGTGCATCGTCGGCGCCGACATCGGAGAACAGGAACAGCGCGAGCAGGCCGCGGCCGCGGGACCACAGGTTCGTCCAGTACTCGCGGCCACCCCACCATGTGCCCTCGATGTGGTAGCCGACCTCGCCGGGGTATTCCTCCGACGGGAAGCGCACCGGCACCGTGCCGCCCACCCCGGCCCGCCGGGTCCACCGGCCCGCCCCGACGAGCTCGTCATAGGCGGTGGTGAGCCGCGGGGAGGCGGCGGCTGCGGCGAACGGCTCGCCTTCGGGGCAGGCGATCCTGACCAGCGCAGGCCGCCAGGTGCTGCGGTCAGCCCGGGATATGCCATGTGCGCTCAGCGCATCCCAGATCATGTCCCGGCATTTGCCCGCGGTCCGCTCACCGAACGCGCCGCGCACCGCGATGTAGCCGTCACGCACGAAGGCCTCTGTTATATCCACCCCACCAATTGTGCGTTCCCGGCTGCCGCCGGCCACAACGATTTTCCCGGCCACGATCACCCGGGCCAGACCGCGGCAACGCACCCCCTGTGCCGCGGTGGTACTGCGCCGCCCTCTGATGGCCGAGGCGATCCCGGCCCGACGCTGGCTGCCGGCCGGCCGCCCAGATGCGCTCATCTGAAATCGAGCGGGGATACTGGCGGAGGCTGGGTGGCGCGGCGCTGGTGAGGCGCGGCGTGGCCTGGTCAGTAGCTGATCGTGCGTATCGGGCAGGGAGCCGCGGTGATTACGGGCCCAGATGATGTGACGGCGGCGGTGCTGGCCGAGGTGGAACGCGCGAAGGAGCCTCGCACGAGGGACCTGC
>DATIXO010000195.1:0-8850 GCA_035518495.1 Streptosporangiaceae bacterium | reverse complement strand
CAGCGACGAGATGGCCGGCAAGGTCACCAAGGCGATCGAGACCGAGATCGGCAAGATCGCGCGGCCGAAGCACGTGTGGATCGTGCCGGACATGCCCAAGACCCGGTCCGGGAAGATCATGCGCCGGGTGATCGCCGCGGTCTCCAACTTCGCCGACGTCGGGGACGTCACCACGCTGGCCAATCCCGAGGTGGTCGAGGGCATCCGCCACCACGTGCAGAGCGAGAAGGTCAAGAAGGGCGAGGAGCCGAGGGAGCTGTCGGAGGCGGAGTACGAGGAGATCAAGTCCTTCGGGGCTGAGTAGGGGGTAGTTCGCAGCCCGGGTGGCTCTGGGTCATGCTGAACGCTCGATCCAGAGCCACCCGGGCTACTCCTGCTCCGGCACCTGCCGCACTGCACGGCACCCTCGCGCACTCCTGCGGCACCCGCCAGGAGCGGGTGGGGCGAGAGGTCGTTTCTCGGCTCGGGTTGTTACAGGGGGAGGCCGGCTTCCAGGAGGGCCAGGCCGCGCTCGAATTTGTCGGCGAAGGTGGCCAGCTTGGTCTGGTCGTCGAAGGCCATGAAGTCGTCGGCCTCGTCGAAATAGGCGGCCATGGCCACGCCCACCACGGCTCCCGCCAGGGTGCGGACCGCGAAGTCGCCGGGGTCACGGCCCGTCCGCTCGGCCAGCGCCCCGGCGAGGGCCTGAGTCGTCCTGGCCAGTTCGGCCAGCATCCGCGCGCGTACGGCGGGAACGGTCGTGGCCAGCTCGGTCATCTCGCGCATCTGCGCCCATTCGGCCTCCCCCATGCGGGCGAAGGCCGCGTGGACGCCGGCCCGCATGGCTGCGATGGGGTTCAGCTCGGGCGGCTGCTGCGGGATCGCTTCCAGCCAGAGGAGGTCCAGGTCGTCCTGGAGGACCACGTCTTCCTTGGTCGGGAAGTAGCGGAAGAACGTGCTCGGCGAGACCTCGGCGGCGCCGGCGATCTGCTCGACCGTGGTGGCGTCGTAGCCCTGCTCGCGGAACAGCCGGAACGCGTGCTCCCGGATGGCAGCACGCGTCCTGGCCTTCTTGCGCTCGCGCAGCCCAGGCCTGGCCTCTCCCGGCCGGCCCGGGCGGGCGGGCGGTTGGACCGCTTGCTCAGGCGACGCGCTCATGCGCCGATTCTGCACCTTCCGCGGCTTCCCCGGTAGCCGCCGGGCCGGGGGCCGCGGCCGTGGCCCGCCACGGCAGGAACAGCAGCGCCAGGATGACCGCCACCACCGCCAGCCCGGCGCTCACCCACAGCATCAGGCCGATGCCGTGCACGAAGGCCGAGCGCACCGAGACCAGCAGCGCTGGCGAGCCGAGCCGCTGCGCCACCGCGATCCCCGCGAACACGCTGCTGCGCACCGCCCCGGCCGTCGCCGCCGGCAGGCCCGCAAGCGGCAGCTGGGAGTGATAGCCCGCCGCGATCACACTGCCGAGGACCGCGGCCGACAGCGGGGCGCCCGCCTTCTGGACCGCCTGCATGACCGCCGAGCCGACCCCGGCATTCTCCTTCGGCAGGTCCACCAGGGCCGCCGACGCGGCCGTGGCCAGCGCCAGCCCGAAGCCGATCCCGCAGATCGCGGTCCAGATGGCGATGAACGCGTCCCCGGTGGCCGCGGTCATGGTGGTGCCGAGCACCAGGCCGGCCGCCAGGATGGCGAACCCGGCCGCGACCGTGAGCTTGGCGGTCAGCCGCCTGGCCACCTGGTCGGCCAGCCCGGCGCCAACGGCGAAGGCGGCCATCAGCGGCAGCAGCCGCACGCCGCTGCCCATCGCGTTGACGCCGAGAACGGCCTGGAAGAACTGCGGCGCCGCGAACAGCAGGCCGAACATCGCGAAGATGCCGAACGCCTGCAGGATGGTTCCCCAGCTGAACCTGGCTGACCGGAAGAGGCTGAGATCAACCAGCGGCTGCCCGCCGGGCCGCCTGGTGAGGTGAAGCTCCCAGGCGGCGAAGGCCGCCAGCACCGCCACGCCCGCCACCATCGCGAGGATCGCCACCGGCGAGGACCACCCGTACTGCCCGGCCGCGATGAAGCCGTAGATCAGCACCGCCAGTCCCCCGCACGAGGCCACGATCCCCACCAGGTCCAGGCCGGGACGGGTGGCGGCGCGGGACTCCGGCACCAGCACCGTGACCGCGACCAGGCCGATCACCACCACCGGCACGTTCAGCAGGAACACCCAGCCCCACCAGTAGCTCGACAGCAGCCAGCCGCCGAGGATCGGCCCGATCGGCAGCGCCAGGAAGTTCGCCGCCGCCCAGACACCGACCGCCTTGGTCCGTTCGGCATCGGTGAACATCACCGCCAGTACCGACAGCACCAGCGGGACCATGCAGCCCGCGGCCAGCCCGAGCACCGTCCGCGCCACGATGAACGCATCCGCGTTCGGCGCGTACGCGCACGCCAGCGACCCCAGCCCGAACACGCTCAGCGCGCAGATCATGACCTTCTTGCGCCCGAACCGGTCCCCCAGCAGCCCGCCCGGCAGCAGCGCCACCGCCAGCGCCAGCGTGTATGCCGACACGAACCACTGCAGATCGGTCGCGGACGCATGCAGCGACACCGCCAGCGTTGGCAGCGCCACGGCCAGCACCGTCGCGTCCAGCCCCACGGCCAGCACCCCCAGCGACAGCCCCCCCAGCGCCCACCACTTCCGCGTACCCGCGCTCGCCCGCAGTACAGTCATGACACCCACTGCCTCTCGCTATTCTCTCCAAACTGGAGGCTACTATCAATTTCGAGTGACATGCAAGAGTTAGCTGGTACCAGAAGCTGAGACGTGGGTCACATTTGGGGCGGGAGCCGGGCGAGCTCAGCAGTCAGCAGGTCAATCCGCAGCGGGGACCACGATCGTGCCGGTCGCGGTGACGACGATGAGCGGCTCGTCGAGCGCCCGCGAGGCCGACTGCCCACGCCCGGGCTCGGCGCGGCAGACAACGCGTGCCTCGAAGGCTAGCTCCCGGCTGCGGCGCCCGGCACGGACAAGAACTGCCGTTGCCTCGATCACGTCGCCGGCGAGTACCGGGGCCAGGAACTGGACGTCGGAGTAGGAGGCGAAGAGGGACTCGTCGCCGTCGGTGCGGATGGCCAGCTCGGTGGCGACGTCGCCGAAGAGGCCGAGCACGTAGGCGCCGTCAACGAGGTTGCCGCCGTAGTGGGCGTGGCTGGCCGGGACGTAGCGGCGGTGAGTGACCGACAGACCCTCGCGGGGGCCGGTGGCGGTCATGATCCGGCTCCGGCCGCGGCGGGCTCGGGGGTGAGCGTGTGCACCAGGTAGCTCGCCACCTCGCGGGGGGTGGTGCCGCGGCCGAAGATCTTGTCCACGCCCAGTTCGGTGGCCATCGTGGGGTCGAACCGGGGGCCGCCGACCACCAGCAGCGGCCGGCCGCGGCGCTCCCCGCCGGACGCTCCGCCGCCAGACATCCCGGTGCTGAACGCATCGGCCAGCGCGCGGGCGCCCGCCAGGTGGGCATCGCGCTGGGTGACGACCTGGCTGACCAGCACCGCGTCGGCGTGCTCGGCGGCCGCGCGGGCGACCAGGTGGGCCACGTCGACCTGGGCGCCGAGGTTCACCACCCGCATCTCCCGGTAGTACTCCAGGCCCTTCTCGCCGGCGTGCCCCTTGACGTTGAGGATCGCGTCGATCCCCACCGTGTGGGCGTCGGTGCCGATGCAGGCGCCGAGCACCACCATTTCCCGGCCCAGGCCGGACCGGATGCGCAGGTTGATCTCGGCGGCGGGCAGCACCGGGAACTCCCGCTCGGCCACGGTGACCTCGGACAGGTCCACCAGGTGGCTGGACCGGCCGTAGACGATGAAGAACGTGAACGCCGGGCCCATCCCCTTGGCGTGCACCACCATCGCCGGTTCCAGGCCCATCTTGGCGGCCAGCTGCAGGGCGGCGCCCTCGGCCACCGCCCGCTCGTGCTCGGTGCCGAACGGGACCGGCAGCGTGAACGACAGCTGCACCCGCCCGTCGCCCGTGGTGTCCCCGTAGGGGCGGATCACCGGGCCTGCCTCGCCGGTCATGACTCCTGCCTTTCCAGGAACTCCGCTGCCGGGTTCGGTGCTGGCCCGGGGGGCGACCCCCCGGAGCCCCCCGCCTCGGCCGTCCTCATGACTCCTGCCCTTCCAGGAACTCCGCTGCCGGGTTGAAGTAGCCGTCGGCGCGCTGGAAGACGCCGTCCAGGCCGCGGCCGGCGTCGGCGGGCCGGCGGGTGATGCCGAACGTGCCGTCCGCGATCGCGTTGAGCAGCCCGTCGGCGCCGATGCGGCGCAGCAGGTCGACAGCCTCGGCCAGCACCTGCTGGGCACGCTGCTGGACGAAGCCGCCGGCCGGGGGCCGGAAGTTCTCGCCCAGCCTGCCCGCCGCGCGCGCCACGTAGCGGACGTTCTCCAGCGCCAGGTCGCGGTCGGACAGGAACGGGGTGTGGATGCCCTCGGTCATCATGCCGATGAGCAGGATCGACTGCTCGGTCATGACGCCGGCCAGGTTGAAGAACGCGTCCAGCAGGTAGCCGCCGAACACGTTGCCGGTCATGTGCTTGGTCGGCGGCATGTACTTCAGCGGCGCGTCCGGGAACAGCTCCCTGACCAGCTGGGCGTGGGCCAGCTCGAGCAGGAACGAGTCGGGCACCTCCGGGTTGATCTCGAACGCGTGCCCCAGCCCCAGCTGCCAGTCGGCGAGCCCGGCCTCGGTGCCGAAGAACTCGTTGAGCAGCTGGCTGACCACGACCGTGTGCGCGGCGTCGACCGCGTCGGCGGTGGTCAGGTAGTTGTCCTCGCCGGTGTTGATGATGATCCCGGCGCGGGCGTGGATCTGGCGGGAGAACCGCTGGTCGATGAAGGTGCGGCGGGGGTTGATGTCACGGAAGATGATCCCGTACATGCAGTCGTTGAGCATCATGTCCAGCCGTTCCAGGCCGGCCAGGGCCGCGATCTCCGGCATGCACAGCCCGGAGGCGTAATTGGTGAGCCGGACGTACCGCCCGAGCTCACGGGAGGTCTGGTCGAGCGCGGCCCGCATCAGCCGGAAGTTCTCCCGGGTGGCGTAGGTGCCGGCGAACCCCTCCCGGGTGGCGCCCTCGGGCACATAGTCGAGCAGTGACTGGCCGGTGGAGCGGATCACCGCGATGATGTCCGCGCCCTCCCGGGCGGCGGCCTGCGCCTGCGGGATGTCCTCGTAGATGTCGCCGGTCGCGACGATCAGGTAGATCCACGGCTTTGGCGGGTCGGAGGTCTCGCCGATGATGGCCTCCCGCTGCGCCCGCCGCGTGTCAACGGCCGCGAAGCCGCGGGCCAGCGCGGCGTGCGCGGCCGCCCGCGCCGCGGCCGCGTCGGCGCCCTCCGGCAGGCGGAACTTCACCGCGCCGGCCGCCGCGTCCCTGGCGAGCGCGGACAGGCTGGGATAGCCCCCGGTCACCAGCGCGTCCCAGGCCGGCAGCGCCACCCCGTGCTCCAGGCCCGTGGTCTCCCGCACCGCGTCCACCAGGCGGTTCACCCACGGCATCCCGCCCTCGTCCGCGCCGTCAAGCCCGGCCAGCCGCAATACCGCGCGCTCCACCGACACCGTGGAGTGGCTGCGGGCCATGTCGACGATCGGCTGCCCGGCGATCCGGGCCAGGTCACGCGCGGCGCGGACCATCGCGGGATCGAGCCCGAGCCTTGAGCCCTGAACTGTCACCTCTCCACCTTTCCGCGCCGGGCGCCCTCGCTCACCCGTGCCTCGAAGATGCCCCGCACCCCGGGCTCGCGGCGGACCAGATCCAGCGCCAGCAGCGCATGCCCAGGTACATACCCGTTGCCGATCAGCATCGTGACATCGGCGGCGACCCCTTCCGCGCCGAGCGCGGCGGCCGTGAACGAGGTCGCCATCGAGAAGAAGATCACCGTGCCGCCGTCGGCGGTGGCCAGCACCGCCCCGCCCTCGCAGCCGGGCACGTCCACGCAGACCACGGTCACCGTGGCCGGGCCGCCGGCACCGCGCACCGCGGCGGCGAGCGCCACCGGGTCGCGCGCGTCCGCGACCACCACCTCGTCGGCGAGGCCGGCGGCGCGCAGCGTAGCGGCCTCGGCGTCGTCCGGCACCACGCCGATGACCCGGCCCGCGCCCGCCTGCCGGGCCGCCGCGGCGGCCAGGCTGCCGCTCTTGCCCGCGGCGCCGAGGATCGCCACCACCGGTGAGGTCCCGCTGGCGGCCGCCAGGCCGACCACCCGGCCGGTGAGCGCCGGGGCGCCGCAGACGTCCAGCACCGCGAGCGCCAGCGGGCCCGGCAGGTCGTCCGGGAGCACGGTGGCGATCGACCGGCCGAACAGGATCGCGTGGCCCTGGCAGGGCACCTGCTCCGACCGGCCGTCCCAGCCGGCCAGGCCGTCGGTGATCACCAGCGGCGTGAGGCTGAGCGAGACCAGGGTGGCGATCCGGTCCCCCGCCGTGAGGCCGAGGGGCGAATCCGGGCCGGCCTCCTCTACCACGCCGGTGAGCATGCCGCCCGAGCCGGTCACCGGGTTCTGCATCTTGCCGTGCTCGGCCACGATCCGGCAGACCTCGGCCCGCATGTCCGCGGCGGCGCCGCCGGTGGCCTCGCGCAGCTGGCGGAAGGAGGCGGCGTCGAGGTTGAGGCGCTCCACGCGCACCCGCACCTCGTCCGGCCACAGCTCCGGGCTCGCGTCCAGCCGCCATGCCGCCTGCGGGAGCACGCCCGCGGGTGCCAGCACGCGGTGCAGCCCCAGCGGCGACCCGGGATGGCGGCTGCAGAGCCTTGATCCGGTCATGCCCTATGCCCTATGCCCTTCCGGCACGCCCGGCGTGCCAGCTCACCGGCCGGCAACGCACCCATGGCGGCGGCCGATTCAGAAGTTTTTATCGTAACAGGCTATCATTACATGAATTTCTATCGCACAAGCCGTGTCTGTGAGGCTATCGTCCTGGATCGGCCTCGGAAAGGTTGGGTTGACCGTGACCGACCAGCCGTACGCCTACCAGCGCAGGGAACTCATCGAGCCCGACTGGCGCCGCTTCCCCGGCTGGGCGGACGTGACCGCAGCCCAGTGGGAGTCGGCGCAGTGGCAGCGGGCGCACTGCGTGAAGAACATCCGGCAGCTGCGCCAGGTGGCCGGGCCCGGCCTGTCCGAGGCCTTCTGCGCCGACCTGGAGCGGGACCAGCGTGAGCGGGCCACCATGTCGATGCTGGTGCCGCCGCAGATGCTGAACACCATGGTCCCCGCGGCCGCCCCCGGCGAGCCCGGGTTCACCGAGGCGCTCTACGCCGACCCGGTCCGCCGGTACATGATCCCGGTCTTCAGCGACCGGCGCGCCGACTGGCCGTCCCACCCCTACGCCACCCGGGACTCGCTGCACGAGGCCGAGATGTGGGCGGTCGAGGGCCTGACCCACCGCTACCCGACCAAGGTGCTCGCCGAGCTCCTGCCCACCTGCCCGCAGTACTGCGGGCACTGCACCCGGATGGACCTGGTCGGCAACCCGACCCCCACCATCGGCAAGCACAAGTTCGGCCAGGGCCGCGACGACCGGCTGGCCGCCATGATCGCCTACCTGAAGGCGACGCCAGGGGTGCGGGACGTGGTGGTCTCCGGCGGGGACGTGGCCAACCTGCCCTGGCCCCGGCTGGAGGCCTTCGTCACCGACCTGCTCGACGTGGGCAGCATCCGCGACATCCGGCTCGCCACCAAGGCGCTGATGGGCATGCCGCAGCACTGGCTCGGCGACGAGGTGCGGGCCGGCATGGAGCGGCTCGGCGCCCGCGCCCGGGAGCGCGGCGTGAGCATCGCCATCCACACCCACGTGAACGCGGCCCAGTCGGTGACCCCGCTGGTGGCACGCGCGGCCCAGGCCATGCTCGACACCGGCATCCGCGACGTCCGCAACCAGGGGGTGCTGCTGCGGGGGGTGAACGACAGCCCGGAGGCGCTGCTGGACCTCAGCTTCGCCCTGCTCGACGAGGCGAAGATCATGCCGTACTACCTCTACATGTGCGACATGATCCCGGGCAGCGAGCACTGGCGGCTCTCGCTCGCCGAGGCGCAGCGCCTGCAGCATGCGATCATGGGCTACCTGCCCGGGTTCGCCACCCCGCGGATCGTGTGCGACGTGCCCTACGTCGGGAAGCGCTGGGTGCACCAGGTCTCCCGGTACGACACCGACCTGGGCATCTCCCACTGGACCAAGAACTACCGGACCGGGATCGAGGTCGGCGACCCGCTCGCGCTCAGCCGCGAGTACCCCTACTACGACCCGATCTACCTGCTCCCCGAGCATGGCCAGCGGTGGTGGCGGGAGCGTGACCGGGACCGCTCGCCTGAGCTGACCCTCGTGCCCTGAGACGGGTCGGCCGGTCACCCACGGAGCGTGAGCGGCAGCGACGCGAAGCCGCTGAGGGTGTTGTTGAGGCGCCGGCGCGGCTCGCCCGCCAGCGCCAGGGACTCCACCTGGCGCGCGAGCGCCTGCAGCAGGACCTCGCCCTCCAGCCGCGCGAACGCGGCACCGACGCAGGCGTGGATGCCGTAGCCCAAGCCGACGTGCCCGATCGCGCGGCGGCCGATGTCGAACCGCTCCGGGTCGGGCCAGCGCCGGGGATCCCGGTTGGCGGCCGCCAGGAACAGCAGCACCTTCTCCCCCGCGCCGATCCGGACCCCGGCCACCTCGACGTCGCGGGTTGTGGTGCGGAAGAACGTCTGCACCGGCGAGGCGTACCGCAGCGTCTCCTCGAACGCGGCACCGGCCAGCGACGGGTCCTCGCGCAGCCGCCGCCACTGCGCGCCATCGCGGGCCAGGCAGTCCAGCGCGCAGCCCAGGCCGATGACCGTGGTGTCGAC
>DATIXO010000194.1:0-18558 GCA_035518495.1 Streptosporangiaceae bacterium | reverse complement strand
CGGCGGCGATCGCCGTGCTCGTGGCCGGCGTGTTCCTCGTCGCGCCGATCATCGGCGCGGCCGCGCGTTCCCTGGCGGCCTACCTGCCGGTGTTCATCATCGGGAACTCGCTGACCACGACCAGGCCACCGTCGTGCCCGGCGGCCGCGCAGTGCGTGCACTTCCTGTCGCCGTGGGCGGGCCTGGCCGTGCTGAGCCTGTACGCGGCGGCCGCGCTGGCGGCCGGGTGCTGGCTGCTCGTCCGCCGTGACGCCTGAGCGGACAATAGGCCCATGGGCACCACCGATCAGGTGAAGGCGACGGCCAGCGCGGTGGTGCGTGCGCCGTTCACCCGCCGGGCATGGCGGGAGCTGCTGTTCTGCGCCATCGAGGTCCCGCTCGGGCTGTGCGCCCTCGTGATCCCCATCGCGCTGGCGGCGTTGCCGGTTCTGGTGACCGTGCTGGCCCGGGACGGCGGCCACCCGCTGCCCCGGTCCGCCCCGGCCCACCCCTACGGGCTCATCGCCGTCTTGCTGGTCCTGCTCCTGCTGGCGCCCAGGGCCGGCCGCAGGTTCGGCGCCGCACACCGCCGGCTGGCGGCGCGGCTGCTGGGCGAGCGGATCGGCGGGCCGCCGCCCATCCGCCGGGGCGGGGGTGTCACCGGGCGGCTGACCGCCACGCTGCGCGACGGCCCCGGCTGGCGGGCGGCGGCGTACCTGCTGGTGAAGCTGCCGGTGACGGTGGGCGAGTTCTACGCCGCCTTTCTCGCGGCCGCCGGGCTGGCCAATCTGACCTACCCGCTGTGGTGGCCGCTGTTCCGCAACCACCCCCGGGGTGCGCGGCTGCGGCCGGCCGGCGCGCTCACCCCGTTCGGCACGCTGCACATCGCCACCTTCCCCGGCACCCTCGCCGCCTTCGCGGCGGGCGCGGCGATGCTGCTCGCCGCCCCATGGCTGGCCCGGGCGGTCAGCTCGGCGGACCGCTGGCTGATGCGCGGCCTGCTCGGGCCGGGCCGGCTGGCGCAGCGGGTCGCCGACCTGGAGCAGACCAGGGCCATGGCGGTGGACGATTCCGCCGCGCAGCTGCGCCGGGTCGAGCGGGACCTGCACGACGGCGCGCAGATCCGGCTGGCGACCGTCGCCATGAACCTCGGCATGGCCAGGGAGAAGCTCGGCGACGACGCCAGCCCGGCGGTCCGCGAGCTGGTCGACGCCGCCCACCAGGGAGCCAAGGAGGCCCTGATCGAACTGCGCAACCTGGCCCGGGGCATCCACCCGCCCGCGCTCGACAACGGCCTGGCCGACGCGCTGGCGACCCTCGCCGCGAGCAGCGCCATCCCGGCCAGGCTGACCACGGACATCCCGCGGCGCCCCGCGCCGGCGATCGAGACGATCGCCTACTTCTGCGCCGCCGAGCTGCTGGCCAACGCCGCCAAGCACAGCCACGCGACTGCCGTCGCCATCGAGGTGTCCGAGCACGGGCAGACGCTGGTGCTGCGGGTCAGCGACAACGGCCGCGGCGGCGCGGACCCGGCCCGTGGCAGCGGCCTGTCCGGGCTCGCTCACCGGGTGCGCACCGTGGACGGCAGCATGGAGATCACCAGCCCCCCGGGCGGGCCGACGCAGGTCACCGCCCGGCTCCCGCTGCGCGCGTGAGGACGTCATGACCGGGCCGGGATCGCTGCGGGTGGTGATCGCCGAGGACGCCGCCCTGTTCCGGGAGGGCCTCGCCCGGCTGATCGCCGACCGCGGTCACCAGGTGGTCGCGGCCGTGGCCGACGCCGGCGCCCTGCTCGCCGCCGTGGCCAGGCACGATCCCGACGTGGCGGTGGCCGACATCCGGATGCCGCCGACGCACACCGACGAGGGCCTGCGCGCCGCCATCGAGCTCCGCCGCAGCCACCCGCGGACCGGGGTGCTCATGCTCTCCCAGTACGTCGAGACCACCTACGCGGCGCGGCTGCTGGGCGGCAGCGCGGCCGGCGTCGGGTACCTGCTCAAGGACCGGGTCGCCGACGTGAGCGAGTTCGCTGACGCGCTGGCCCGGGTGGCGGCCGGCGGCACCGCGCTCGACCCGGAGGTGGTCAGTCAGCTCGTCCGCGCCAGCCGCCACACCGGCGGGCTGGCCGCGCTGACCCCCCGGGAGCGCGACGTCCTCGCCCTGATGGCCGAGGGCCGGTCCAACGCCGGGATCGCCGCCGCCCTCGTCGTCTCGCCCGGGGTGGTGGAAAAGCATGTGGCGAGCATCTTCGGCAAGCTGGCACTGCCGCCGTCGGAGGCGGACAACCGCCGGGTGCTGGCGGTCCTGCGCTACCTGGGTTCCTGGCCCGCGTAGCGGGCGGCGGCCTGGCCGGCTCAGGCGGCAGACGGCCGGCGCTGTGCGGCCAGGGCAGCCGGCGGCAGGCCGGCCAGCCGGACGCATTCGCGGGTCAGGTGCGCCTGGTCGGCGTAGCCGGTCTCCGCCGCCAGCCAGGCCAGGTCCGGCCCGTCCATCCCGTCCGGGCCGCCCATCCTGCCCCGCCCGTCCGGACCCATCCCACCCGGCGCGCCTGGTGTCCCGAGGCGGCCGTGCCCGGTGTCGACCCGGGTGACGAACCGGCGGAAGCGCAGCACCCGGCGCAGCGTCGCCGGGCCATAGCCGGCCGCGGCGCGGCACCGGCGCAGCAGCTGGCGCTCTCCCACCCCCAGCCGGGCGGCGACGGCGCCGACCTCGGCCCGGGGCCGGCCCAGCAGCCTCGCCGCCTCGCTGACCAGCGGATCGGCCGGCCGGTCCAGAATCTCGCCGGCCACCTCGCGGGCCAGCAGCCGCAGCGCCTCCGCCGGGGCGAGCCCGGGCACCAGCGACCGGCCCAGCCGGGCACCGAAGCCGGTCCCGAGATCGCAGACGCCGACCCGCTGGTCGAGCAGGGCGGACAGCGGCAGCCCGAGGGCGGGGCCGCCCGCGCCCGGCCGCAGCCGCACCCCAGCCAGCGCCGTTCCCGCGGGCAGCGAGGAGTACCAGGGCCGGGTGTCGGGGCCGGCCACGAAGGCTCCGCGGCCGCTCTGCCAGATCAGGTCGCAGCAGGCGTCCGGCAGCACCGGAGTGGCCGGCGTGCCGCCGTCGCCGGGCGGGATGACCCGCGCCCACAGGCACGCCACCGAGCCGCCGAGCTCCGGGGGCGGTGCCCACTCCCAGTAGCCCGGCCTCCATTCCATACGCACCAGTCTGGCATTGCCGTGTCCGTTCCGTACCAGACGGCGGTGCCGGGCCGGCTCGCGGGCCTCAGGGCGCGGGCGTGGGGGTGGCCGGGCAGAGCACCACGAAGGACAGCGCGGCGCCGTTGAGCACCAGGACGCCGGTGTTGGCCGGGCCGGTGAGCTCGATGGTGACGAAGGTCCCACCGCTCATCGCCGCGGTGATCTGCTGCTCCAGCGCAGCCAGGTCCGCCAACGGGGGGAGCAGGTAGTACCGCTTCGGGTTGCTGTGCAGGTCCGGGCCGGTCGCCGACGGCACATAGATGCATGGCTCAGGCAGCCTGGCGCCGTTGGGGATATGGCCACCGCCAGGCGGCGGCGCCAGGAACACCGCGCTGCCCACGGCCCGGGGTGACAGGATCAGCCGGCCCGCGAGCGGGTCGGTTACCTCAAAGGCCACCGGCTCGCTGGACGTGGGCACCTGATCCGCGCCGACCGGGGTGGGAAGAGTCCAGGTGGTCGGGTCACTTTCGATCCGGAGAATGCTGGGCATCGGGCTCCTCACCTTCTCGTGCCGAAGGGGCCGGTGGCGGGGTCAGGCCCAGATGCGCGCCGAGGGTCGCCGCCTCGGTGCGGTTGCGCACGCCCAGTTTGTCAAGGATGCGGGAAACGTGCACAGCAACGGTCCGGTCGCTGATGAACAGGGCGCGTGCGATCTGGCGGTTGCTGTCGCCCTTGACCAGCAGCGCCAGCACGTCCGCCTCACGGCCGGTCAGGTCGAACCGGGCGGCAGCGGCGGCGGGCCGGCCCGGCTGGCCGGCCTGGCCGGCCAGCCGGGCGCGCCGCGCGAGCCCGGCGGCCTGGCCGAGCAGCGGCGGCGACGGCAGCTGGCCCGCGAGGCTCTCGCACGCCGCCAGGGCGCGCACGGCCTGCTCGCGCCGGCCCGCCCGGGCCGCGGCGCCCGCCTCCCGCAGGCGCGCGTAGGCCTCCCGGTAGGGCTGGCCGAGCCGGTGCCAGGCGTCGGCGACCGCCCGCCACGTCGCCCGGCTGTCGCTGCCGTCCCGGCGCGCGTCCTCGGCTGCCACCAGCGCGCCGAACGCGGCCACGACCGGCTGCCCGCTGCCATGCTCATCGGTGATCGCCCGGGCCCGGCCAGCGAAGCTGGCCGCGGCAGGCTCCCAGCTGGCCGGAATGTTCCCCGGCCGGGCGGCGCTGGGCAGTGCCGCCAGGTCGGCGCCGGCCCTGGCGCCCGCCGCGAGCAGCCGGATCTCCTCCTCCGCCAGGGCGGCGCCTTGCAGGGCGGCCAGCCCGTCCAGCACCTCGCCCGCCGCGGTGGCCAGGTCGCCGACGTGCAGTGCCTGCTCGGCGAGGCAGGCGTGCAGCGGTCCGTACAGCCTCGGGTCCTCGGGCCACTTGCCGAGCGCGGTGGCCAGCTCCTCCGTGCGTTCCCGCTCACCGCGGCCGACAGCCAGCTCCAGCTGCAGCAGCTGCAGGTAGCGGGCGGCGTTCGGCGGTGACTCACCGATCAGCTCGGCCAGCAGCTGGCCGGCCTCCGCCCACCGCCCGGTGGCGGTCAGGACCGCCGCGGTGTTGTTGTCGAGCACCCAGGTCAGGGCGGGTGGGGCGGCCAGCGAGCGGGCAGCCTGCCGCCCGCTGCGGGCGACCTCCAGCGCCTCGGTGAACCGGCCTACCGAGATGAGCAGGTACATGTGGTTGGCCGCGGCACGGACGACGCCCTCGATGCTGCCGGTGCTGAGCGCGAGCGTGAACGAGGTGTGCAGCGCCGCCAGCCCGGCCTCGAACTCCCCGCGCTGCGCCTGGATGATGCCCAGCGCCGCCAGGCCGTGGGCGCGCTCGGCGACGGCGCCCACCTGCTCCGCCATCGCGACCGCCTGCCGGGCCAGCGGCATCGCCTCGTCGAGCTCGCCCAGGAACACCCGCCAGGTGGCGAGCGCGGCCAGGATCCGGGCCTGCAGGGCGGAAGCGGGATCGGCGGCGAGCAGCCGCACCGCCTGCTCGGCCGCCTCGAGCGCCGCTCGCGGGTCCCCCGCTTCCCACCGGTAGCGCCCGAGCCGCTCCAGCAGCCGCGCCCGGTCGGCCGGGTCAGCGGCGCCGGACAGTGCCAGCAGGTCGGCGGCGCAGCGGGCGGCGCGTTCGGGGTGCCCGGCCCAGCTGGCCGCCTGCGCCGCTTCCTCCAGCAGCCCCTGGTCCTGCCCGGGCAGCCACCGCCGCTGGTCCACGGCCAGCGTGTAGAAGTGGTCCGCCTCCGGGTAGGCGCGCGCGGCCACCGCCTGCCGCGCCGCCACCAGGGCGGCGGGGGCGGCCCGGTCCGGGCAGTCCGCCAGCTGCCAGTGCAGCGACAGCAGCGCCGGGTCCGGCTCGGGCCGCGCGGCGAGCGCTTCCGCGACCCGGCGGTGCAGCAGGCGGCGCTCACCGGGCAGCAGCTGGCCGTAGAACACCTGGCGGATCAGGTCATGGCCGAACGCGTAGCCGTCGGCGGTCGCGACCAGCAGCCGCCGGGAGACCGCCTCCCGGGCCGCCGCCAGCAGACCGGCCTCGGCCAGCGGCACGGTCGCCGCGAGCAGCTCGTGCGACAGCCCGCCGTCGGCCACACAGACCTGGTCGACCACCGCCCGGACCGGTGGCGCGACGCCGGTGGCCTTGGCCAGCACGGCCTCGGTGATCGAGGGCGGCGGCCACTGGGCGGCCGAGCCCGCGAGCTCGAGTGCGTACAGCGGGTTGCCCCCGGCGGCGCGGACCACCGCGCCCACCGGGTCCGGCCCGCCGTCGGCCGGGACCAGGCCGGCGACCAGCTCGGCGACCTCATGGGGAGTCAGCGCGGCCACCCGCAGCCTCCGCACCCGGGGGCGGCGCTGCAGATCGGCGAGCCAGCGCTGGGCCTCCTCGCTCAGGTCCTCATCGCGCAGCGTCACCACGACCAGGACCGGCAGGTCACGCAGCCGGACCGTCAGGAAAGCGAGCAGCTCATGGGAGGACTCGTCCGCCCAGTGCAGGTCCTCCAGCACCAGGACCAGCGGTGCCTCGGCGGACAGCTCGGCGAGCAGGGCCAGCACCCGCTCGAAGAGGCGGTGCCGGGCCGCGGCCGCCTCGCCGGGCTCGCCGCCAGTGAGCAGCCATGCCGCCCGTTCCCCCAGCGCGGCCACGAACGGCCCGTATGCCAGCGCCGCCCCGGCCAGCGGCGCGGACTCCCCGGTCCGCACCTGTGCCCCGGCCGAGCTCACCTGGTGGACCAGGTGCTCGACCAGCCTGGTCTTGCCGATGCCAGCCTCGCCGGTGATCAGCAGCACCTGCGACTGGCCCGCCGCCGCCTTCTCGTAGGCGGCCAGCATGGCGTCTCGCTCTGCATCCCGCCCCACGACCGGCGGCGATTCCGCCCCATTCGCCACAGGTGAAGTGTCGCGCGCCTGCCTGCCGCGTAGTCAATCCCCGCCAGCCTGAATACGCATCCCTGCCGATGTGGCGGTTCCCGTATCACCGCAGTCTGGTCGCTATGCACCAGATGCGGCCGGCCAGCTACCAGGCAGCCTTGCTGCCGGGCGCCGCCCGCATGCGGCCCGCCGCCGGCTGCGGGAGCGGCCGGGCGGGAACCAGAGCCGGGCGCCCGCTGCCGCTGGCCCGGTCCGGCGTTGCCCTCACGCTGCTCCTTTGCGCGGTGTCCGGGGTGGCCGATCTCTGCGTTGCCCCGGGCGCGGCCAGGTGGATATGGATCGAGCCCGTGCTGTCGCTGATGACGTGCATCGTTGCCGCCTCGGCAGCGCAGATGCACCGGCAGGCAGCCGAGCTGCAGGCCTCGCGGACCCGGATCGTGACCGCGGCCGACTCCGAGCGGCGCCGGATCGAGCGCAACCTGCACGATGGCGCCCAGCAGCGGCTCACCGCCCTGGCCATCAAGCTGAGCCTGGCCGCCGACCTGGCCGGCCGCGACGCTGGGCAGGCCCGCAGCCTGCTGGACGAACTCCGCGCCGACGTCAAGGAGACAGCTGACGAGCTGCGGTGCCTCGCGCACGGCATCTATCCGCCGCTGCTCGCCGACAGCGGCCTGCCGGCCGCCCTGTCCGCGGCCGCCCGCCGGTCCACGCTGCCGGTCACGGTGCGGGCCGCCCGCCTCGGCCGCTACCCGGCCGAGATCGAGGCGACGGTGTACTTCTGCTGCCTGGAAGCCATCCAGAACGCCTGCAAGCACGCTGGCGAGGGGGCCGCGCTTGAGCTGCGGGTCTGGCAGGAGGGCGCGGCACTCGCCTTCGACGTCAGCGACGACGGCCGCGGGTTCGACGCCAGCGGCCGCGGCCTCGGTGCCGGGTTTGTCAACATGGAGGACCGGCTGCGGGCGCTGAACGGCAGCCTGCGGGTGGAGTCAGCGCCGGGAGAGGGCACCCGGGTGGCCGGGCGACTCCCGGCGGGCACTGCTCCGGCCGGCACTGTTCCGGCCAAGCCGGCCGCAGCGGGATAAGGGCCCGCCAGGGGCTCAAGCCCGCCCGGAGTCCCGCCAGGCCCGTCACACCTGGGCGGCCGGCCCTGCGGACCCGCCGGCCAGCGCCGCCGCGAGGCTGGGGTAGATCGCCAGCAGATGGTCAAGGCCGGTCAGTGTCAGGATCCGCAGCACCTGGCCGGGCGGCAGCGCGATACGCAGCTGGGCATCGTGGGCGCGCGCGCAGTCGTCGGCCAGCAGCAGGCACCGCATGCCAGCGGAGTCGCAGAAGCCGGTCGAGGTCATGTCGGCGATCACGACGGTGACGCTGGGGGCGAAGGCCGACCGCAGCTGGTCGCCGACGGCCTGCGCGTTAGCCATGTCGATCTCGGCCGGCAGATGCACCACCACCGGCTCGGTCAGATGGTCCAGCGCAGTCACAGCGGTCATCCCTCGGTCCGGCGGGCAGCCAAGCCGCAGCTTCCCCGGCAGGCCCCCGGGGCCTTGATCACCGAAGCGTGGCTTCGCGCTCGGCAGCGTCCATCGTGCCGGCTGTCTGGTCAGCCGTCGTTCAAAGTCTCCCCGCCCGGCCGCCGTAAGTGCAACCTCGGCTCGGCAGCCGCGCCGTCTTCTCCCAGACCGGCAGCTGGCTCCCGCGCTCAGCCGTAGAACAGGCGCTCCATCACCGCGCGGGCACGCCTGGCCGCCCGCCGCCAGTCCTGCTCCAGGTCCTGGTAGGCCTCGGGCGGGTACCCCAGCACCGCGGCCACCGCGGCCAGCTCGGGCTGGCGGGTGGGCAGCACGTCCGAGGGGCGGCCCCGGACCAGCACCGTCGCGTCCCTGATGCGGGCCGCCAGCCGCCACGAGGTGGCCAGCGCGGCGGTGTCGCCCTCCCCCACCAGCCCCGCCCCGGCCGCCGCGGGCAGCCCGGCCATGGTCCGGGTCGTCCGCAGCTCCGGCACCGCGTAGGCGTGCCTGAGCTGGAGCAGCTGGACCACCCACTCCACGTCCGCCAGCCCGCCCGGGCCCAGCTTGAGGTGCAGCGCCGGGTCCACGCCCCGGGGCATCCGCTCGGCTTCCATCCGCGCCTTGATGCGCCGTATCTCCCGGACGGAGGCGTCGGGGATGCCCCCTTCGGGGTACCGGAACTCATCCGCCAGCGCGGTGAAGGCGGCACCGAGCGGGCGGTCGCCCGCGACCGGCTCGGCCCGCAGCAGCGCCTGGGCCTCCCAGGGGACCGACCAGCGCTCGTAGTACGCACGGTAGGAGGCCAGGGTGCGCACCAGCGGGCCCTGCCTGCCCTCGGGCCGCAGCCCCGGGTCGATCAGCAGCGGCGGGTCGGGCGCGGGCCGGCTGAGCAGCGCCCGCAGATCCTCGGCGACCGCGTGCGCGGCCCGGCTGGCCTCCTGCTCACCCGCGCCGGCCACCGGGTCGTGCACGAACATCACGTCCGCGTCGCTGCCGTACCCGGTCTCGTGCCCGCCGAAGCGGCCCATCGCCACCACGCACAGCCGGGTGGGCAGCGGGCCCTGCCCGGCCTCGGCGGTCCTGACCGCGACCTGCAGCGCCGCGCTCACCGCGGCCCCGGCCACGGCGGTCAGCGCCTCCCCGGTCTCCTCGATCGCGGACAGGCCCAGCAGGTCCGCGATGGCCGTGCGGAGCAGCTCGCGCCGCCGCAGCGCCCGGACCGCCGCGACCGCCTCCGCCGGGCCGGCGTGCCTGCGCACCGCCGCGACCGCCTCCGCGCGCAGCGCGGCGGCCGGGCGGGGGGTGAGCTGCGCGTCCTCACCCAGCAGCGCCACCATCTCCGGCTGCCGCAGCAGCAGGTCGGTGGCGTACCGGCTGGCGGCGAGCACCCGGGCCATCCGCCGGGCGACCGTGGTGTCGTCCCGCAGCAGCCGCAGGTACCAGGGCGATTTGCCGAGGGCGTCGCTGACCTGGCGGAACGCGAGCAGCCCGGCGTCGGGCGTGGCCGTGTCGGCGAACCAGCCCAGCATCACCGGCAGCAGGGTGCGCTGGATCGCGGCCCGGCGGGAGACGCCGGAGGTGAGCGCCTCGATGTGGCGCAGCGCGCTGGCCGGGTCGGCGTAGCCCAGTGCTTCCAGCCGGTCCCGCGCCGCCTCCGGCGTCAGCCTGGCCACCTCGCCGGGCAGCCGTGCCACCGCGTCCAGCAGCGGGCGGTAGAACAGCTTCTCGTGCAGCCGCCGGACCTCGGCGGCGTGCTGCCGCCAGGCGGCGGTGAGCTCGGCGGCCGGGTCGGCACGCGACGGCAGCCGGGCCTGGCCGCGGCCGCCGCCGGCCCCGCCGGCGCCGTCGGCGCCGGCGGCCGCGGCCCGCAGCGCCCGGCCGATCCTGCGCAGCACGGCCGGGTCGTCAGGCAGGGTGTGCGTGCGGCGCAGCTGGCGCAGCTGGAGCAGGTGCTCCACCGAACGCAGGAACCGGTACGCGGCGGCCAGGCTGGCGGCGTCCTCCCGGCCGACGTAACCGCCCTCCGCCAGGGCCGCCAGCGCGGGCAGGGTGGCGGGGCTGCGGACGGTTTCGTCGGCGCGGCCGTGCACCAGCTGCAGCAGCTGCACCGCGAACTCGATGTCGCGCAGCCCGCCCGGGCCCAGCTTGAGCTGCCGGCCGGCCTGGCCGGCCGGCAGGGCGCCGACCACCCGGCGGCGCATGGCGCGCACGTCCTCGACGAAGTTGTCGCGCTGGGCCGCCTGCCAGACCAGCGGCGCGATGGCATCCGCGTAGGCGGCGCCGAGCCCCGGGTCGCCGGCCACCGGCCGGGCCTTGAGCAGCGCCTGGAACTCCCACGTCTTCGCCCACCGCTCGTAATAGGCGCGGTGGCTGGCCAGCGTGCGGACCAGCGGGCCGTCCCGGCCCTCCGGGCGCAGGTTCGGGTCCACCGGGAACAGGGCTCCCTCGGCGGTGCTCTGTGAGCAGACCCGGATCAGGCCGGCCGCGAGCCGGGTGGCGGTGCCCAGCGCGTCCCCCTCCCCGTCACCGGCGGGCCCGTCCGCAGGCTCGGCGACGAAGATCACGTCCACGTCGCTGGCGTAGTTGAGCTCCCGCCCCCCGCATTTGCCCATCGCGATCACCGCCAGCCGGCCGGGCGCCGCGCCAGCGGGCAGCTGCGAGCGGGCGATCGCCAGCGCTGCCTCCAGCGCCGCCGCCGCCAGGTCGGCCAGCTCGGCTGCCACCTCGCCGACGGCCATCTGGCCGGTGAGGTCCCTGGCGGCCAGGTGAAGCAGCCGCTGCCGGTACACCACCCGCAGCGCGGCGGCGGGGCCGTCGTCCTGCCCGTCATAGCCCGCCACCGGCTCCCGGGCACCGGGGTCCGCCCCGGTGGCGGCCAGCAGGGCCGAGCGCAGCTCACCGGCGGACGGGCACGCCAGCGGCTCGGGCCCGCGCAGCAGCCGCCAGCCTTCCGGGTGCCGGGCGAGGTGGTCGCCGAGCGCGGCGCTGGCCCCGAGCACCAGGGCCAGCCGCCTGCGCAGGGCGGCGTCCTGGCGCAGGGCGCCGAGCATGGCGGGGTCGCGCGGCATCCGGGCCAGGGCCGCCAGCGCGAGATCCGGGTCGGCGGCAGCGCCGAGCGCCGCCAGCAGCGCGTCGTCATCCCCGTCGAGGCCGAGCGCGAGATCCCCGCCCGCCAGCCGTTCCGCCTGGGCGGGATCGGCGAACCCCATCCGGGCCAGCCGGGCGCTCAGCGTGGTCTGGCGAGGCATGCTCACCCCTGCACGGTAGCGACCCCGGCCGCCGTGGTGCGAGGCGCTGGCCGGCCGCCGGGGCCAGGGGCGCCGCGGCCATGAGCGCCGCCGCCCGGGGGGCCGCGGGTCAGGGGAGGCAGCGGTCTGGGAATGCAGCGGTCAGGGAATGCAGCGGTCAGGAGCTCAGCATGATGTCGGCCTGCCGCAGCTGCCCGGCCCCGTCCACCTTGACCGCCAGCACCAGCCGGGCCGTCTCACCGTCCAGCTCCACCGTGGCGCTCCTGTCCCCGTTGCCGGCCCGGAACGCCCCCTGGCGGCACCGGCCCGCCCAGGCGCCGGCCATCCGGAACTGGCGCAGCAGCACGGCGATGTCCACCGGGCTGGACACCGGCAGGGCGGCCGGCCAGTCGTGGGCACCGCCGTTCAGCAGCGAGATGAGTGCCGTCAGCACCTGTCCCAGCAGGGAATCCGGCGCCGGCGGCACGGCCAGCGTGAGCGACTGGACCCGCGGGTGGCGCTCTGGGGTGAGCCTGATCTCGGCCTGGGCGGTGCCGCGCTCACCCCGCAGCCACCACCGGCAGTGCGCGGGCGAGTCGAACTCGGCCGGGCGGCTCCTGTCCACGCCGAACACGCCGATCCGCTCCCGGACCAGCCCGATCCGGCGGCGGCGCTCCGGATAGGGCTCATCGCGCGCGACGTTCTCCGAGAACAGCCGGTCCGCCCGCGCGTCGGTCCACCGGTACAGGAGCTTGGTCGCCTCCCGCTGCGCGGCCAGCGTGGCCGGCCACGGCGCGGCCGGCCCGGCCAGGTGACCGGCCTGCCCCTGCCCGCCCGCCGCCGCCCGCGCTGGCGGCCGCCCGATGGCGGCGTCGAGCAGGCTCGCCGCCAGCGTCGGCGCGGCCGCGTAGGTGCTGTTCGCCAGCACGATCACGCCGATGCCGGTCGCCTGGTGCCAGCGCATGTTGCTGCCGAACCCCGGGTAGCCGCCGCTGTGGCCGGCGACCCGGCCGTGGACCGGGTGCTCGTCCACGAACAGCCCGAACCCATAGCTCACCTGGCCGCCGTCGGCCGGGTCGCCGGGCAGCCGGGCCAGCGCCGGCGGGGTCAGCGCCATCTGCGGCAGCTGCATCTCCCGCCGGGTCGCGCGTGCCAGCGGGTGCGCGCCGCCGTCCCCAGGCTCACCGGGCGGGAACGCGCCAGCGAAGCCGCTCACCCAGCGGGCCAGGTCCGCCACGCAGCTGAACAGGCCGCCCATCGGGGCGAACGCCCCACAGCCGTCCAGCGCCAGCTCCTCCCATCCGCCCGGGCCGTGCCGGTATCCGCGGGCCAGGTGTGGCGCGGCGAGCTCGGCTGCCTCGAACCCGCTTCTGGTCAGCCCGAGCGGGCGCAGCAGCCGGTCGCGCACGAGCTCGGGGTAGGCCCGGCCCGAGACCGCGCTGATGACCCGGCCGAGGATCGCGTAGCCCAGGTTGGAGTACTCGAACCGGGTCCCGGGCACCCAGGCGAAGCTCAGCCCGCTGGCCAGCAGCGCGGAGAACTCGGCCAGCGGCAGCCCCTGCTGCCGGTCCCCCCAGGGATCGTCGGTCGGCAGCCCGGCGGTCATGGTCAGCAGGTGCCTGACCGAGATCCGCGGCGAGTCGGGAGCTGGCAGCGCCAGGCCGCGCAACTCGGGCACGAACTCCTCGGCCAGGTCGTCGAGTGCGAGCAGGCCGTCGTCCCGCAGCGCCAGCACCGCCGCCGCGGTGAAGCTCTTGGTCATCGAGGCGATCCTGAAGACCGTCCCGGCATCGGGCGCGGGCCCGCCCAGCCAGCGCTCCCCGAACCCGCCGGCATGCACCAGGCGGCCCCCGTCGACGATCCCGTACGCCAGGCCGGGCTGCCCGCCGCGCCGCTGGAAGTTCTCGGCCAGAGCATCCACGGCCGCGAACCGGTCAGCCATGCTCACCTCCGTCCGGCGGGCGGTCAGCCCGCGGGCCAGCGCCCTGCCCGGCCGACCTCCCGCACTCCGTCCGCGATCGCCCGCGCCACCACCTGTGCGGCGGCGGCTTCGACCAGGTCTGCCAGGCCGGGGCCCGGTGCCGTCCCAGCCGCACCTGGCGGCGCGGCCACGGCGCCGGTGGCCAGGCAGAAGATCGTATCGCCATCAAAACGGGTGTGAGCGGGACGCACCGCGCGGGCGATGCCGTCGTGCGCGACCGCTGCCACCCGGTTCGCCTGCTCCCTGGTCAGTTCCGCGTCGGTCACGACCACGCCGATGGTGGTGTTCGCGCCGGCCAGCGGCCCTGGCGCGCCTTCCTCCTGCCCCCCGGCCAGCGGTGCGACCCACTCGTGACGCTCGTCGTCCCAGATCGCGCCGACGCTGTTGGCGACCATGACCGCCGCGACCACCGCGGGGCCCACGGGCTCGCTCGCGATGCCCACCCCGCCGGGGCGCGGCGGCCCGCCGCCGGCCTTGGCGACGGTCGCGCCGGTGCCCGCGCCGACCGCCCCGGTCGCTGGCTCGCTGGTGGCCGCCTGGCACGCGGTGTAGCCGGCCGCGGCATCCGGCCGGGCCCGCGGGTCGCCGGTGAGCAGGTCGAAGATGACGGCCCCGGCCACGACCGGCACCCGGACACCGCCGATCGGGTGCCCCGCGCCGCGTTCCTCGAGGTAGCGCATCACCCCGCCGGCCGCATCCAGGCCGAACGCGCTGCCGCCGGTCAGCAGGACGGCGTGGGCCAGTTCGACGAGCCTGCCGGGCCGGAGCGCGTCGGTGCCCAGGGTCCCCGGCGCGCCGCCGCGCACGTCCACGCCGGCCATGGCGCCGCCCGGCGCCAGCACGACCGTGCAGCCGGTGCGGCCCGCCAGGTCGGTCCAGTGCCCGGCGGACACCCCGCCGGGCAGCCGCACGCCGGTGCCGCTCACAAGATGGGCAGGTAGCGGTTCAGCTCGAACTCGGTGACCTGGTAGCGGTACTCACGCCACTCCTCGCGCTTGTTGCGCAGGAAGAAGTCGAAGACGTGCTCGCCGAGCGTCTCCGCCACCAGCTCGCTGCCCTGCATGACGGAGATCGCCTCGTCCAGGCTCTGCGGCAGCGGGTCGATGCCGAGCGCGCGGCGCTCGGCCGGGGTGAGCGCCCACACGTCGTCCTCGGCGCCGGGCGGCAGCTGATAGCCCGCCTCGATCCCCTTCAGCCCGGCGGCCAGGATCAGCGCGAACGCCAGGTAGGGGTTGCAGGCTGAGTCCAGCGACCGGAACTCGATCCGGGTGGCGTTCCCCTTGTGCGGCTTGTACATGGGCACCCGGACCAGTGCCGAGCGGTTGTTGTGCCCCCAGCAGATGTAGGCGGGCGCCTCCCCGCCCGCCCCGGCGCTGCTCCCGGCCGCCCCCCACAGCCGTTTGTAGGAGTTCACCCACTGGTTGCAGACGGCGGTGATCTCGGCGGCGTGCCTGAGCAGCCCGGCGATGAACGCCCGGCCCAGCTTGGAGAGCTGGAACTCCGCCCCCGGCTCGAAGAACACGTTGCGGTCGCCCTCGAACAGCGACATGTGCGTGTGCATGCCGGAGCCGGGATGGTCGGTGAACGGCTTGGGCATGAACGAGGCGTACACCCCCTGCTGAAGCGCCACCTCCTTCATGACCAGCCGGAACGACATGATGTTGTCGGCGGTGGACAGCGCGTCCGCGTAGCGCAGGTCGATCTCCTGCTGGCCGGGCGCGCCCTCGTGGTGGCTGAACTCCACCGAGATCCCCATCGACTCCAGCATCTGGATGGACACGTGCCGGAAGTCGTGGGCGATGTTGTGCGGGGTGTGGTCGAAGTACCCGCCGGAGTCGATCGGCACCGGCTTGGCGCCCGCCTCGGGCCGCTCCTTCAGCAGGAAGAACTCGACCTCGGGATGGGTGTAGAAGGTGAATCCCAGCTCCGCGGCGTGGCTGAGCGCGCGCTTGAGCACCCACCGGGGATCGGCGTAGGACGGGCTGCCGTCCGGCATCAGGATGTCGCAGAACATCCGGCCCACCCCGGACTCGCCGCGCCAGGGCAGCAGCTGGAACGTGGACGGGTCCGGCTTGGCGATCATGTCGGCCTCGTAGACGCGGGCGAACCCCTCGACCGCCGACCCGTCGAAGCCGATCCCCTCCGCGAACGCGCCCTCCAGCTCGGCCGGCGCGACCGCGACCGACTTGAGGAAGCCGAGCACATCCGTGAACCACAACCGGACAAAACGGATGTCACGCTCCTCAAGCGTCCGGAGCACGAACTCTTCCTGCCTGTCCATGATTGCCCTATCCCCTCGGAGGTGCGGCGGCTGGGCCGGGGCAGCGGGGCAGCTGCGCGCACACGGTACCCCCACCGGCCAGGCCGTTGTTTCCCTTCAGTCTCCCGCCCGTGTGTTTCCGGCGGGTTACACACCCCGGCCCGCGGGTGCGGCGTGCCCGGCGGGCCGTTCGACTCGCACCTGCTCATCCCCCGCATACCTGGATGAGAGACCCAGCGGCTGGCTGTGTCTTCTGAGGTCTGGGCCTGGCCGCGCCGTAATGACGGCCCGGCGGTGGCCAGTACCGGGCTGGGCCCGGGGTGGCGTCGGTGGCCCGCATAGGCTGGCAGGGTGCCCAGGCTCAGGATCGCCCTCGCCCAGATCAACTCGACCGTGGGGGACCTGGTGGGGAACGCGGCGGCGATCGTGGAATGGACCCGCCGCGCCGCGGACCGCGGCGCCCGTCTGGTGGTCTTCCCCGAGATGATGCTCACCGGTTACCCGGTGGAGGACCTCGCCCTGCGTGCCTCGTTCGTGGACGCGTCGATCGAGGCGCTGGACGCCACCGCAGTCCGGCTCGTGGGCGAAGGACTTGGCAGTATCGCCGTCGTCACCGGGTATCTCGGCCGCCACGTCGGGCCCCCGCCACGGTACGGCCAGCCGGCCGAGGGCGCGCTGGACGCGGCGGCGCTGCTGCACGGCGGCCGGGTGCTGGCTACCACCGCCAAGCACCACCTGCCCAACTACGGCGTGTTCGACGAGTACCGCTATTTCCTGCCCGGCGACCGGCTGCCGGTCGCCCGCCTGCCGTGCGGCGAGCCCGGGCAGGCCTTGCCCGCCGTGGACGTGGCCACCGCCGTCTGCGAGGACCTGTGGCAGGACGGCGGCCCGGTGGCGGTCACCCGGCAGGCGGGCGCGGGGCTGCTCGTGGTCCCGAATGCCTCCCCCTACGAGCGCGAGAAGGCCGACACGAGGCTGGAGCTGTGCGTGCGCCGCGCCCGCGAGGCGGGCGCCACCCTGGCCTACGTCAACATGATGGGCGGCCAGGACGAGCTCGTCTTCGACGGCGACTCCATCATCGTGGACGCCGACGGCCAGCTGCTGGCACGCGGGCCGCAGTTCGAGGAGGCGCTGGTCGTTGCCGACCTGGACCTGCCCGATGCCGGCCCCGGCGCGCTGCCAGCCGACGCCGCCGCCGACGCTGGCGACGGCACGGCGATGACGATCCACTGGGTGAGCGTGCCGGCCGGGCCCGCCGGGGCGGACGGCGCTGGGCCGGGCAGCGGGGCACCGGAAAGCGCGGAGCCTGGCCGCGTGGCGGCGGCAGCCACCGTGACCGCCCCCGGGACCGGCCCTGGCCCGGTGTGGCCACGGCTGGCACCGATGGCCGAGGTCTATGCAGCGCTGGTGACCGGGGTGCGGGACTACGTGCGCAAGAACTGCTTCCGCTCGGTCATCCTCGCCCTGTCCGGCGGGATCGACTCGGCGCTGACCGCCACCATCGCGGCCGACGCCATCGGCCCGGATCTCGTGCACGTGGTGCTCATGCCCAGCAGGTACTCGTCGGCGCATTCGGTGACCGACGCCGAGGACCTGGTCAAGCGGCAGGGCCTGCACGGCAGAACGGTGCCGATCCAGCCGGTGGTGGACGCCTTCCAGGCCGACCTCCAGGTGACCGGGCTGGCGGCGGAGAACCTCCAGGCCCGGGTGCGCGGCGTGATCCTCATGTCGCTGTCCAACGCCGAAGGCCACCTGGTGCTGACGACCGGCAACAAGAGCGAGCTCGCCACCGGCTACTCGACCCTGTACGGCGACTCGGCGGGCGGGTTCGCGCCCATCAAGGACGTGCCGAAGACGCTGGTCTGGGAGCTGGCGCGGTGGCGCAACAAGGAGGCCGCCCGGCGCGGGCAGACCTCGCCGATCCCGGAGAACTCGATCACCAAGCCGCCGAGCGCCGAGCTCGCGCCCGGCCAGCTCGACACCGACACGCTGCCCGACTACGCGGTGCTGGACGCCGTCCTCGACGACTACGTGGTCGAGGACATGGGCGCGGACGAACTCGTCGCCGCCGGGCACGACCCCGCGCTGGTGGACCGGGTGATCGCGATGGTCGATCACGCCGAGTACAAGCGGCGCCAGTACCCGCCCGGCCCGAAGATCACCCCGCGTAACTTCGGCCGCGACCGGCGGCTGCCGATCACCAACCGCTGGCAGGAGCCGCGCAAGGCCTGAGCCGGCAGGCGGCCTGCCTGCCGGGCCGGCGTGCGCAAGCGCAGCCCTCGGGGCCCCGCCGGCGCGGCGTCAGTCCCGGAGCTTGCGGAGGATGCGGGCGAGGTGGGCACGGTCGGTCGGGCTGAGCTGGCCGAAGGCGCGTTCGGTCTCGGTCCCGCGGGCCGCCCGGATCGTGTCGAGGACCTCGGCGCCGCGCTCGGTCACCTCGACCAGGGTGGCCCGCCGGTCACCGGGGTCGGGCCGCCGCTGGACCAGGCCCCGGGATTCGAGGCCGTCGACGACCTCGGTGGCCGAACGCGGCGCGATGCGCAGGAGGTCCGACAGTTCCGACAGCCGCATGACCCCGCGGCGCTTGAGCACGCGCAGCGCCCGGAAGTGAGATGGGGTGATGTCCCAGGGGGCCAGGGTCTCCTGGGACGTTTCGCGCAGCTGCCGCGCGACGGCCCAGAAGGCTTCCGCCAGCGCCTCCTCACCGGCCGGGTCGCCCCGGTCCGCCGGGTCACCGGCCGGGTCAGGCCGGCCCGCCCGGTCACTGGCTGAGTCGCGCCGGCCCGCCGTGTCACGGTCCTGGGTCACCGGAATAGGGTACCAGCCTCTGTTGTTGTAGCCTCATATTGAGGTAGCCTCAGTAATGAGCTTTCCCGGTGCCTGCGCCTCTGGGCGCGGGCCTCCCTCAGAGAAACGAGCAGCCCTTTGGCTTCACCACACGCGTTTCGCGACGTCAGCGCCGCGGGCCGGGCCCGCGGCACACGGACCGTCACCGCCACCGAGAGGGCGCAGGCCCGCGAGGTATCCCTGCGCCGCATCGC
>DATIXO010000193.1:0-12165 GCA_035518495.1 Streptosporangiaceae bacterium | reverse complement strand
CGCTGGAACTCGGTGTCGGTCGGCCCCGGGTGGACCGAGTTCACCCGGATGCCCCGCCCGGCCGCCTCCTTCGCGGCCGTCCGCATCAGCCCGACCTGGGCGTGCTTGGCGGTGGCGTAGCCGCTGATCCCGGCGTCCGAGGTGAGCCCGACCACGCTGGAGTTGATGATCACGCTCGCGCCGTCCCGCAGATGCGGGAACGCGTGCTTGAGCAGCAGGAAGGCGCCGAGCACGTGGACGTCCATCACCCGCCGGAACTCCTCGGTGGGGTACTCGGTGATGGGGGCGATCGCCCCGCTGATGCCCGCGTTGCTGAACACCACGTCCAGCCCGCCGAAGCGCTCCACCGCCTGCGCCACCGCCGCGATGACCTGCCCCTCGTCGGTCACGTCGGTGACGCTGCAGGCCGCCACGTCCGGCCCGAGCTCCGCGACGGCCTCGGCGAGCCGCCCGGCCTGCAGCCCGGCCAGGTGAACCCGTGCCCCCTCGGCGGCGAACAGGCGGGCGGTGGCCAGGCCGATGCCGCTCTCGCCGCCGGTGATGAAGGCGACCTTGTTGTCCAGCCGGGCCATCAGGGTTCCTCTTTCTGCCCGGGACCGACCGGGGGCGGGTGGTGCGGCGCGGCCGGCGGCGGGGCGGCCGGCGGCACATGAACGCTGATCACGGCTGCCCTGCCGCGGCGGACGTGGCTGAGGGCCCGGCCGAGCACGGCCGGGAGCCTGGCGGCCTGCGACACGGTGGCCGCGTAGGCGCCGCCGGCCGCGGCGGCCACCCCCGGCAGGTCCGCCTCGGGTGCGAAGCCGGTCCCGGCGCCGGCGGCCGCCGTCGCCCCGGCCGGGTGGACCGCGAGCGTGGACAGCGCGGGCGCGGCCCAGCCCTGGTTGTCGAAGATGACGGTGAGCGACGGGGCGCCGTACCGGCGCGCCATCCACTGCGCCGATGCGGGCACGCCGAACAGGTACGAGCCGTCCCCCACCAGGCTCACGACCGTGCGGCCGGGGGCGGCCAGCTTGGCCCCGACCGCCGCGCCGCCGGACCAGCCCAGTGAGCTGCCGCCGCTGCCGATCAGCGATCCCGGGCGGCTGGCCCGCAGATGCTCGCTGACCACCTGGTAGTTGGTGATCGCCTCGGTGAGCACGATCGCGTCCTCGCCGATCGCCTCCCGCACGCAGGCGACCAGGTACGCGGGGGTGACCGTGCCGTCCTCGCGCGGGCGCTCCCTGGCCGCCCACAGCTCGCGCTGCGCCCGGTGCGCCGATGCCAGCCGCCCGGCGCGCCTGGCGACCGTGGCCGCGTCCAGCCCGCCGCGCTCCCTGATCCTGGTGGTGACCTGCCGCAGCGCGATGGCCAGGTCCGCCCGGGCATAACGGGCGGCGGGGACATGCCAGAGCGTCATCTGCTCCTTGATCGGGTCGGCGTCCAGCACGTAGATGCGGGCACCCGGCGATGGGCGGTTGGTGGAGGGGATCCACGGCACGTCGCTGCCGGCCACCAGCACCACGTCCGCCTCCGCGAGCAGCGGGTTCTGGCCGGTGGTGTTCCACTGGTAGCCCAGGTGCAGCGGGTGGCCGGCCGGGAAGTTCATCCACATCGGCGCCGACTCGATCACGCCGATGCCCGCGAGCTCGCACAGCTCGGTCAGGGCGGCCACCGCCGCCGGGTCCCGTCCCAGGTAGGACGTGACGACCAGCGGCGCGGCGGCACCGGTGAGCGCGTCGGCCACCTCGTCGGCGACCTGCGGTGCCAGCGCCAGCGGTGCCACCGGCGACCACCACTGCCGCTGGCCGGGCCCGCCCGGCTCGCCTGGGAGCGTCTCCTCCATGACCTCGCGGGAGGCGAACAGATAGGCCGGCCCGGCCGGCTCGCTCCGCGCGACCTGCAGGGCGCGGTGGACGAGCTGTTTCGCGTTGCGCCCGGTGCGGATCTCGTGCGCGTACTTGGCGTAGCCGCGGACGATCCCGGCCTGGTCCGCCGAGTCCTGGAGCCAGTGGATGAACTCGTTGCGGGTGCCGGTCAGCTCACCGCCGTCGGTCACCGGCGACAGGCCCGCCAGGATCAGCACCGGCACCCGCCCCCTGGCCGCGTTGTGCACCGCGCCGCCGAGGTTCTGGGTGCCACAGTCGGTGTGCACGAGCACCGCCTGGGCCTCGCCGCTGACCTGCGCGTACCCGTGTGCCGCGCTGAGCGCGACGAACTCGTGCGGGCACAGCAGCAGTTCCGGCATGGCATCGGCGCAGCCCTCGCTGCGCGCTTGCGCGTACGCCTCGACGATCCCGGTGTGGTCACTGCCCAGGTTCGCGAACAGGTACCGTACGCCGGCCTCGCGCATCCCCTCCAGCAGCGCCCGGCTGGCCGTGTACCGGCCCTCAGCCATCGCCGTCACCGCCCACGGGCGCACCATCGCCAGGCCCGGGCGCACCGTCAGGCCCGCTGGGCGCACCGGGCGGGCCGGGTGAGCCGCCGCCGGGTGCCCGGACCCGGTACCCGACGGGCAGCAGCGACCAGCCGCGGCGGGCGGCCGTCTGCCCCCACAGGCCACCGGGCGCGGTGAGCACCACCACGATCGCCACCGCGCCGATCGCCACCAGGTACCACGCCCCGTACCCGGCGAACTCCTCCTGCACGAAGAAGAAGACGACCGCCCCGATGACCGGCCCCTCCATGGTGCCGATCCCGCCGATCACCACCATGAACAGCATGTCAGCGCTGTAGTTCACGCTGAACACGGTGGCCGGGTCGATGTAGAGGGTGCTGACGATCAGCACGCCGCCGACCGCCCCGAAGCCCAGCGCCGCCAGCAGGTAGGCCAGCCAGCGGGTGCGCTGCACCTCCACGCCCATCGTCGCCGCGGCGGCGGGCTCGTCGCGGGTGGCGCGCGAGTCCAGCCCGAACCTGCTGCGCACGAGCAGGTAGACACCGGCCACGACGGCCGCCATCAGCGCCAGCGCCAGCCAGTAGGTGTAGGCGTTGCGGAGCACCGGGGGCATCGCGGACAGCTGCCCGGACAGGCTGACGCCGGTGCCGCCGCCCAGCCACAGCTGGTTGGTGACATACAGGAACAGGCACTCGGCCACCACCCAGGTCGCGACCGCGAAATACCCGCCGCTCAGCGGCCGCAGCAGGGCGAAGATGGGGACCGCGGCCACCACGCAGAAACCGGCCCCGGCCACGATCCCCAGGAAAGGGCTCATCCCGGTCTTGCTGACGAGCCAGACGATGTAGGCGCCGATGCCCAGGTAGGCCTGCTGGCCGAAGGAGATCATCCCGGCGTAGCCCGCCAGCAGGTTCCACAGCACCGCCATGCTGACCAGCAGGAACAGGGTGACAAGCGCCTGGGTGACCCCGGTGCCGGCCAGATAGGGCAGCGCCGCGAGCACGGCGACGCCCACCACCGAGGCGGCCACGGTCACGGTCGCGGGCCGGCTCCACCGGGTCACCGCCACGCCGGTCCCGGGGGCCGCGGCCCGTGGCGGTGCGGCCGGCGCCCGGGCGGCCGCCTCACGGGTGCGTCTGGGTGCCATCATCTCTCCGTCACCCCGCCGCCTGCGGCGTGCCGAACAGTCCCTGCGGCCGCACGGCCAGCACCACCAGGAACAGCAGCTGCGAGGCGAGCAGGGCGTAGGGCACGCTGACCTGGGAGACGACGACCTGGGTGACGCCCAGCAGCATCCCGCCGAGCAGCGTGCCCCACAGCGATCCGAGGCCGCCGATGACCACCGCCTCGAACGCGAAGATCAGGGTCAGCGCCCCGAGCGTGGGATAGACCCCGGTGGTGACCGCGTTCAGGGTGCCGGCCAGCGCGGCGGCCGCGATCGCGATCCCGGTCACCGACGCGAACAGCGGCCGCACCCGGATCCCCTGCAGCCGGGCGACGGCCAGGTCGTCGGAGGTCGCGCGGACCCGCCGGCCCCATGCGGTGAACCGGAGCAGCACGCTCAGCCCGCCGATCACCACCAGCGCGAGTATCAGCTTGAGCATCGCGAGCCAGGGCAGCACCAGGGCGCCGATGTGGGCCGCGGCCACGTCGAGGTCGCCGGCGCCCACCCCGCGGGTGTTGGCCGAGTACACCTGCAGCAGCAGGTTCTCGATCATGACCGACAGGCCGAACGTCACCAGCAGCGGCGCTGTCGTGCCGCTGCGCAGGGCCCGGCCGAAGAGGCTCAGCTGCAGCACCAGGCCCAGGACGAACGCCAGCGGGACCATGATCAGCATGGCGGCCCACAGCGGTACGCCGAACGCCGCCATCACGGTGGTGGCCAGGTAGGTGCCGCACACCGCCAGGTCGCCGTGGGCCAGGTTGACCATGCGCATGACGCCGAACATGAGCGACAGGCCCACCGCGGTCAGGGCGTAGGCGCCGCCGAGGAAGATTCCCTGCAGGATGTCGTTGACCCAGGTCATGTGCGCACCGCCGGGCCGGGCGGCGCCGCTGGCGCGCCGAAGTAGGCGGCGATGAGGGCATCCCGGTCCAGTGAGGCGCTGTCGCCGGTCATCACCACCCGTCCTTCCAGCAGGCAGGCGGTCCGCGAGCTGGCCGCCAGCGCCCGGTCCACATCCTGCTCGACCAGCAGGATTGATACCCCTGCCGCCTGGATCTCCGGCAGCAGCCGGTAGAAGGCGTCGACGATGGCGGGCGCCAGCCCCAGCGACACCTCGTCCAGCAGCAGCACCCGCGGGTTGGCCGCCAGCGCGCGGGCGATCGCGACCGCCTGCTGCTCGCCGCCGGACAGCAGTGCCGCCCGGTGCGAGCGGCGCGCCGCCACCATGGGGAACAGCTCGTAGAGGGCGTCCAGCGTCCACGGGCCCGCGTCCCGGCGGCCGGCGGGCACGAGGATGTTCTCCTCGGCGGTCAGGCTGGCGAACAGCCGCCGTCCCTCCGGCACCAGCACCACGCCCGAGCGGGCCCGCTGGTAGTCGGGCAGGCCGGTGATGTCGGTGCCGTCGAGCGTGATGGCGCCGCGCCATGGCCGCAGCGCCCCGGCGATGGTCATCAGCAGCGTGGTCTTGCCCGCCCCGTTCGCCCCCACCAGGGCGACGATCTCCCCCTCGGCCAGCTCCAGGCTCACCCCGAACAGCGCCTGGAAATCCTCATATCCAGCGTCAAGATCGCGGACGGCCAGTGTGCTCATCTCATTGCCCCCCTCGCGGGCGCTCCGCTGGCTTCGGGGGCGGGTCCTCGGCGCCGGGACACCGCTGACGCGGCGTTCGGCCCAGCGCCTGCGGCGTCTCAACCAACCGAGCCCCCCAGGTAGGCCCGCCGGACCTCGGGGTCGGCCAGCATCTGGCCGGGGGTGCCGTCGAACAGCAGCCGCCCGCCGGCCAGGCACACGGCGCGCTCCACCACCTGGGTCAGCGCGCGCATGATGTGCTCCACCCAGACGATGGTGGTGCCCGCCTCGTGCACCGCCCTGATGGTGCCGATCAGCGCATCGGTCTCGGGCTCGGTGAGGCCGCCGGCGATCTCATCAAGCAGCAGAACGGATGGCTGGGTGGCGAGTGCCCTGGCCAGCTCGAGCCGCTTGCGCTCCAGCAACGTCAGCCGGTGCGCGGCCACGTTGGCCTTGGCGGCCAGCCCGGTGCGGGCCAGCGCCGCGTAGGCGGCCGTGTGCGCGGCCTGGCGCCGCAGGCTGGCCCCGCGCACGGCCGCCACGAGCGCGTTCTCGAACACGGTCATCGAGGAGAAGGGCCGGGGCACCTGGTAGGTGCGCCCGAGCCCGAGCCGGGTCCGGTGGCCCGGTGATGCGGTGGTGACATCGTGGCCGGCGAGACGGACATGGCCCCGGCCAGGCCGCCGCCCGCCGGCCACGATGTCGATCAGGGTGGTCTTCCCAGCGCCGTTGGGACCCACCACGCCCAGTGCCTGGCCCTGCGGCACCGCCAGGCTGATGCCGTTCAGCACCTTCAGGGCGCCGAACTGCTGGTGCACGTCCTCGATCGCCAGCAGTGTCATTTCACTGCCCCCCTCGCGGGCGCTTCGCTGGCTTCGGAGGGCTGGTCCTCGGCGCCGGGACACCGCAACGCCGTTGCGGCGTTCGGCCCGGCGCCTGCGGCCTGGCGGGCCGGTCTTTGTTCGTCAGGCGATTCCTCACAATGGCAGGAGATCGCCCGTGACCGGCACCGTCGGGTCCGCGGCGTTGTTGACGATGATGAGGTCGTACATGTACTTAGGGTCCTTGCTCGTCTGCCATTGCGCCATGTAGTCGGGGTGGTTGGAGACGTTCTTCACCGGCCCGTCGGTGAAGTCGTACTTCCCGGTCATCACCTCACCGGAGGACTTGCCGATCGCGGCGGCCACGGCCTGATGGTCGTGCGGGTCGCCGGCCGCCTTGAGCGCGTGCGCGGCGATCTCGAACACGGCGTAGTTGAACGACATCGGCTGCTGCCACTGCTGGCCGGTGGTCGCCTGGAACTCGTCCGCGTACTGCTTGGCGGTCATGCCGGTGAGCGAGGACTTGAACGGCACGGTGGGGGTCCACCAGGCGTCGGTCGACAGGTTCTTGCCCAGCGGCCCGAGCGCGTCCACCACGCTGGGGAACAGCAGCGCCTTGGCGATGGCGGCGATCCTCGGCTTGTAGCCGATCTGGTTGCACTGCTTCCAGAACGTCAGGAAGTCCGGCGGCAGCGGGCAGCCGAAGACGATCTCGCAGTTGTGCGCCTTGTACTTGTTGATGATCGAGGTGAAGTCGGTCGTCCCGTCCGGGTAGGGGCCCGGGTCGTACACCGTGAAGCCCTGCGGGGGCAGCGCCTTGGTGAAGGCGCCGCGGAAGGCCTGGCCGTCGGCGTCGCTCGGCCACAGCCCGCCGACCTTGTGGTTGTTCGGGATCAGCTTCCAGCCCGGCCCCTGCGCGGCGAGCTCGTTCTCCAGCCCGATGAAGTACAGGTAGGTGTACGTGAAGGAGCTGGAGGTGGCGGCGCTGGAACCGATCTTGCCGCCGCGGCCGAGGAACCAGGACTGCCACGGCACGATCGTGCCGAGGCAGGGCACGTGCGCCGCCTCGCACTGGTCCGAGACCGGGTTCACCGTCTCCGGGGCGGAGGTGGTGAGCATGATGTCCACGTTCTTCTGGGTGATCAGCTGCTGGGCGACCTGAGCGGCGCGCGAGTCGCTGGACTGGCTGTCGGCGGTGAAGATCTCGACGTTGTACTTCTTCCCGCTGATCGTCAGGCCCTTGGCGAACGCCTCCCGCACCTTTGTCAGCACGAACGGGTTCGCGGTGGCGAAGGCGGCGTCCGGCCCGGTCATCGGGCTGATGAAGCCGATCTTTATGGTCCCGGCGGCGGTGGAAGCCCCGCCCTTGAGGCCGCTGCTGCAGGCGGCCAGGCCGAGCCCGGCCGCTCCTGCCAGCCCGCCGACGAAGGCGCGGCGGCTAAGAGACCCCGGCAACGGGGACGCCGGGCTCGCGTGTCCCCGCATCCCGGCTGGCTGCGTTGTCCTCGTCGCCGATAGCTCCACTATCGGCTCCTCCTCCGCCTTGCCATCCGGGCGCGGATAACCCGCTCCCTGATCCGGCGCCCCGTCACCGGCGCCTCTTGGCCCGGGACCGCTCGCGGGGCCGTCGTCGGCCCGCGCGTTGTCATCGGTGTGACTCACGTCTGTAACCTCCTGTGCGCCGATGCGTGGTACGCAGCATCGGCGCAGTCGGCTGCCGGTGGTTAGTCGCACAGCGCCCGGCAGTTGGGCCACAGTGCACGACTGCTGCCCTTACCTGGCCACGCGGGTAAAGGGCGGGATAACCGGTCCCGGCGCACGGGCCTAGGCCGGCTGCTGCCGGGCGATGAGGTCGCCGCGGCGCCGGTAGGCCCCGGGTGGCTCCCCGAAGCTCGCCTTGAAGATCTTGGTGAAGTGGGCCGCGTCATCGAAGCCCCAGCGCCGGGCGATGGCCTGCACCTCGCGCTGGGCCAGCGCCGGGTCCTCGAGGTCACGGCGGCAGTTGTCCAGCCTGCGCTCCCGCACCCAGCGGGCGACCGAGGTGCCCTCCTCGTGGAACAGCTTGTGCAGGTACCGGACGGAGATGTGGCTCGCCGCCGCGATCGCGACCGGGTCGAGGCCGGCGTCCCCCAGATGGGCGTCGATCCATGCGTGCACCCCCAGCAGCAGCGAGCGCCGCATGGTGGCGGGGTCGGTGGGTGACGTACCCGCCCGCTCCCCGAACATCGTGGCGAGCAGGTCCAGCGCGTTGCCGGCCAGCCGGCAGTTGACCGCGTTCTTCGACTGCTCCAGGTTGGCCACCAGTTGCCGCAGGAACGGGGCGACCAGCGACCCGGTGCTCTCGGCGCTGGACACGGGCGTGACCAGGACCTGATCGACCGCGGCCGGCGGCAGGCGCAGGCGATCGCACGGAAACATCAGGAACGACATCTGGTGACGCTCGCCGAACGCCATGGTGTAAGGGCGGCGGCAATCGTAGATGGCGAGGTCGCCGGGCCGGAGCAGCGCTTCGCGGCCCTCCTGGGTGAGCCGGCAGGAGCCGCGGGTGAGCAGGCCGACCTTGTAGTACGCCGCGTCCCGCATGGCGATCATGCGCCGGGACCGCGACGCCAGGTGGGGGTCGGCGTCCACCCGCGAGACCAGCATCTCGCCGAGCTCCCAGTGGGCCACCTCGCCCCGGAACGGCTTCCTGCTGACCTGGGCGCACTCCAGCGGGACGAAGGTGGCCGAGATCCAGTGACGCCACTGCGCGAACCGGTCCGCCTCGGCCACGTCGTCGGTCCGGAGGAAATCAGCCATTGCCACCTCGGTTTCCCGGCGGTCTCCATCATGTCCGCATGGCCATGTTCGCGCGTAGAACCGTTGTTCGTAAACCGCACTCGCAGCGCCGATATGAACCCGAGACCGACTCCTCACGGCAGTCGGTAGACCCGGCGCGCGTTCCGCTCCCCGATCATTTCGGCCACCCGGACGGCGTCGGCCAGCTGCCAGTCCCCCGCGCCCACCCACTCGCCGAGCACCCGGGCGGTGGCCCGCCGCCACAGCAGTGCGCCCAGGTAGTGCAGCTCGGGCGGGCCCCAGGCGTCGGAGGAGAACAGCACCTTGCCGAACGGCGCCAGCTCGAGCGACTCGGCGACCACCGCGGCGGCGCGGGCGCCCACGTGGTTGATGGCCAGGCCCACGTCGAGGTAGACGTGCGGGTAGGCCTGCGCCAGGTAGCCGGCCTGCCGGTGGTAGGGATAGCAGTGCAGCAGCATCAGCGGGACGGCCCGCTCCTGCGTCAGCTCACAGAAGCCGCGCAGCAGCAGCGGATCGGACCGGCGCAGGTCCACGTCGGGGTCGCCGAAGCCGGTGTGGATCTGGACCGGCAGGCCCCGCTCCACGCCCGTCCAGAGCAGGAACCGCAGCAGTACCGGGTCGGCGGCCCGCACGGCGGCGCCGGAGCCGATCTGGCGCCGCCACCTGCCCGCGGCGTCGGCCACCTCCGCGGCCGACGGCGGGCGCGGGTCGAAGTCGAGCCCGAACCGGTACGCCACAATGCTCTTCACCCCGCACGCGGACCGGGTCAACTCCCACAGCGCGGCCCGGAAACGCTCGGCGAACCCGGCCGCGGTCCCGTCCCCGGCCACGATGACCCGCTCGGCGACGTCCTCCAGCCGTACCACCTCCGCCACGCCGCACCCGGCCGCCTCCGCCATCGCCGCCAGGCCGAGCATCCCCGCGCGCGGATACCCGGTGTCGACCAGCAGCTGGGCGATCCCGCTCGCCCGCAGCAGCCGCCGGGCCACCTCCGCCGCCCCCAGCTCGCTCCGGCGCCCGGTGTAGGCCCGGGCCGGGACGGATGCGGGCAGCCCGAGCACCGGGCCGCACCAGCGGCGGACCGCCACCCCGAGCTGGGAGTCGAACCGGCTCGTCCCCGGCGGGGCGGGCCGGTCCGACTCCGTGATCAGCTCCTCGAACTCCTGGTGGGACAGCTCGGTCGCCAGCGCCGGGTGGACATGGTGGTCCACCAGGGCGATCGCGCCGACCGCCGCATCCAGCTCCGCCAGCAGCCCGCCGTCAGCCATCCCGGCCCGCCGGGCGTGTCACGCCCCGGCAGCCTCGCCCGCGCTGGCGGTCCCGCCCGCGCCAGCCGGGGCCGCCGCCCGGCGCTCACCGCCCCGGTGGCCGACCAGGTACAGCAGCACGGCCACGGCGAGCGAGGCCACGGTGATGCCGGCCACCCACCAGAACCAGGTGCCGTAGGAGACCACCGCCCCGAAGATGCTGAACGACCCGGCGCTGTTGCTGATCAGCGGCGTCCACGAGCCCGACAAGGTGGCGATGATCCCGATGAACGAGGCAAGGCCGCCGATGATCGAGCACGCCCAGAACACCGCCGGGTGGGCGATCCGGCGCGCCCGGAACTGGGCCTGGAAGCGGCGCAGGATGATCAGGATGTCCACGAACAGCACCACGATCGAGATGCACCAGATGACGGTGACGGCCGCCTGGAGCACGTCGTAGATCTCGGTCTGGACGTTCACCGACGACTTGCCGCCTACCACGCTGGGCACGATCACGAACGCGACGAGGGTGAACAGGGCGGCGATCACGGTCTGCACCCAGACCGCGGTGTCGGGAACCTTGGCCTTGTTCACGTGCGACATCGCCTTCGGCAGCCGCCGGTCCAGGCCGGAGACGAAGATCAGCCGGGCGAACGAGTAGTTGTAGACCACGGTGATGAACAGGAAGAACAGCGCCAGGACGAGCGCGGTGATCTTCCCGGCCACGCTGCCGAGGCCGATGCTCACCACGCTCGCCACGGAGGTGATGCTGGCCGCGCCGGATGCAGGCACGGCCACCATGACGCCCCAGGTGGCCAGCAGGTAGGCGATCACCACCACCAGCGAGCCCCACAGCAGGTACCGGGTGACCGAGCGCTGCTCACGGACCTCGACCCCCATGTTGAGCGGCACCTCCACGCCCAGCAGGGCGAGCACGACCAGCCCGAAGAAGGTCCAGTTGGTGAAGTTCAGCCCGTGCGCGGAGGACGGCGCCCAGGCGCTGAAGTTCCACGGGTTGGTCGCCGCGTGGTGGCCGCGGGCCAGGTAGACCACCCCGGCCACGAACATGGCCAGGATCGCCAGGCCGTAGAGCACGAAGACCACGTTGACCACGTTCTGGGTGACCCGGAACCGCAGCACCGCCACCACCGCGGAGAACACGATCATGGCGACGATCAGGGCGCCCTGCCCCTGCACCGGCCAGCTGGCGACCGCCGGGAAGGCGAAGCCGAGGAAAGCCAGCACGGCGGTCCCGGTGGCGACCATCACCAGCACCCCCGGCCACCAGGCGCAAAAGCCCGCGAAGAACCCCCAGAACGGGCCGAACGCCTTGTTCGTCCACAGGTAGATGGATCCCTCGCCGGGGAACATGGCCCCCAGCTGGCCGGTCGCGATGGCGCACGGGACCAGGAACACGATGAACCCGATGATCCACCACCCGAACGCCGCGGGGCCCGCCGACTGGATGACGGCCGCGTTGGTGATGAACAGGACGATCGCGACGAAGATCGCCACCATGTCGAACGTGGTGAGCACCTTGGGCAGGATGCCCCCGGCCACCCGCTCGGAGATGAGGGTCTCGGCCCCGGTGTCGGCCTCGGTCTCGGCTGCCATGGCCACCCCTCCTGTCGTCGGCGGCTCGACCTTGCTGGTCGCTGGACCTACGTGACGTGATCACCCTTAGCGTGAGACCTGTGGGACGAGCGTGCAAGACCCGTATTGCCTGGGCGGCCCCGGCCGTCCGCTAGGAGGCCGCTGTTCAGGGTCTCCTAGATCTTGGTGAAGTGCTCGAAGCACTCGTAAGCGGGGTCGGTGCCGTCGAACGCCGCCACCTCGGACCGCTTCACGGCCAGGTAGGCGCGGCGGCGCAGGTCGCCGAGCGATTCCATCAGCAGCTCGTCTGCCTCCAGGGCATCCAGCGCCTCGGCCAGCGAGGCGGGCAGCCGGTGCGCGCCCACCGCGAGGCGCTCGGCGTCGGTGAGGGTCGCCGGATCGACGTTGACCGCCTCCCCCGGGTCGAGCTTGCGGCGGATCCCGTCCAGGCCCGCATGGATGCAGGCGCCGAGCGCGAGGTAGGGGTTGCCGCTGGAATCGGACGGCTTCAGCTCGAGGTTGACCGAGCCGGCCGGGTCGTCGCGCATCGGCGAGCAGATCCGGACCGCCGCCTCGCGGTTGTCCATCCCGTACACG
>DATIXO010000192.1:0-5385 GCA_035518495.1 Streptosporangiaceae bacterium | reverse complement strand
GCGAGCCACTGGCTGTAGGGGATCACCTTCGCGGCGAGGACCGGGTACAGGTAGGTGAAGTTGAGCAGCACCGCCAGCAGGTACGCCCCGGCCACGGCGGCGCCGGCTGCCCGCCGCCTGGCGCTGGCCCGGGCCGGGCCGAGGACCAGGCCGAGGCAGAGGGTGATGGACAGCACCAGGAACGGGACGAACGCCACCGCGTAGAAGTAGAACTGGGTCCGTCCGGCAAAGGCGAACCAGGGCAGCCAGCCCGCCGCCACCCCGAGCAGGACGGCCCCGGCCCGCCAGTCCCGGCGGGTCAGCCACCAGCCGAGGCAGACCAGCAGGGTGACGATGGATGCCCACCAGATCGCCGGTGTGCCGATCGCCAGCACTTCCTGCGCCTTGCCGCCGCTGCACACGGGGTGGGCCCCGGAGTCGGGGCACCAGAAGTAGGAGACCGGCCGGGATATGACCAGCCAGTTCCATGGCTTGGACTCATACGGGTGGTGGGTGGTGAGCCCGGTGTTGAAGGCCAGCATCGCCTTGTGGTACTCGAACAGCGAGACCAGTTCCGAGATCACCGGGGTGTGGTTCCCGTGCTGCGCCGCCCACTGCCGGTCGTAGCCGGTGCTGGTGGCGAACCATCCGCTCCAGGTGGCCAGGTAGGTCACCAGGGGCACCGCCACGAACGCGGTGAGCCGCCCGGCCACGTCGTGGACGGCGGCGCTGCCGCTCAGGCGGCCGGTGAAACCCGCGGCGCGCCTGCCCCCCACGTCCCAGGCGATGGTCAGCAGGAGGAACGCTGGCACGTACCAGATGCCGTTCCACTTCGACGCGCAGGCCAGCCCGAGGCACAGCCCGGCACCCAGCAGCCACCAGCGGGTCCCCAGCCGGGGCGGGCTGGGGTGCTGGTCATCCAGGGTGGCGGCGTCGGCCAGCTTGGCACGGGTCCGGTCGCGGTCGGCGACCAGGCAGGCGAACGCCGCCAGTACCCAGAACATGACGAAGATGTCGAGCAGAGCCGTGCGGCTCATCACGAACTCCAGCCCGTCCAGCGCCAGCAGCAGGCCCGCCACGCAGCCGAGCAGGGTGGAGCGGGTCATCCGGCGGGCGGTCCGGGCGAGGATCAGGATCGACAGTGAGCCGACCACGGCCACCGAGAACCGCCAGCCGAACGGGGTGAGGCCGAACACCCATTCCCCGACGGCGATGAGGAGCTTTCCGGCCGGCGGGTGGACGACGAACTCGCCGCCGCTGGTGAAGATGTGCGGGTCGCCGCGGACCATCAGCGCGTTCCGGTTGGAGATGTAGTTGTGCTCCACCCCGAACCGCAGGATCCCGAGCGCGTCCGCCGCGTAGTAGGTCTCGTCGAAGATCACGGCACGCGGCACGCTGAGGCGGTAGAACCGCAGGTACGTCCCGAACGCGGTCACCAGCAGCGGCCCCAGCCAGCCCCAGAACGCGCTGCCGGGCATGGGCGGCACCAGCCGCGCCCGGAGGGCGGCCAGGTCCCTGCTCGCCCCGCCGGCCGCGGTTTCGGTCCGTGTCGCCACCATCGCCCCACATCGTATGGGGCCCGGCGCGCTACCGTGTGCCACGGGATGAAAGACAGCGAGCCAGGCACGCTCATCGTGGCGGCCGCGCCGATCGGGCAGCCGGGGGACGCCCCGCCCCGGCTGGCGTCGGCGCTGGCCACAGCCGGTGTCATCGCGGCCGAGGACAGCCACCGGGTGCGCAGGCTGGCCGCAGCGCTCGGCGTCAGGCCGGCCGGGCGCATCGTGTCCTACTACGACTATGGCGACGTCGAGCAGAGCCGGGTGGCCGTGCTGCTGGCCGCGCTCCGGTCCGGCGATGACGTGCTGCTGGTGACCGACGCGGGCATGCCCGGGGTGAGCGATCCCGGCTACCGGCTGGTCAGCGCCGCCGCCGACGCCGGGCTGCGGGTGACGGTGCTGCCCGGCCCGTCCGCGGTGACCGCCGCGCTCGCGGTGTCCGGGCTGCCCAGCGACCGGTTCTGCTTCGAGGGCTTCCCGCCCCGTGGGCAGGGCAAGCGCGCCCGGCGGTTCGCCGAGCTCGCCGCCGAGCCGCGCACCATGGTGTTCTTCGAGGCGGGCCGCCGGGCCGGCGCCACGCTGGCCGAGCTCGCCGCGGCCTTCGGGCCGGACCGCCGGGCCGTGGTCTGCCGCGAGCTCAGCAAGACCCACGAGGAGATCCGCCGGGGGACGCTGCGCGAACTGGCGGAGTGGGCGCACGGCGGCCTGCTGGGCGAGGTCACGCTGGTCGTCGCGGGGGGCGCGGCGGCGCCGGCGATGGACGCCGCGGCCGCCGCGGCGCAGGTGGCGGCGCGCGAGGCCGCGGGCACGCCGCGCAAGGAGGCGATCGCCGCGGTCGCGGCCGAGTCCGGCCTCCGCAAGCGGGACGTCTACGGCGCCGTCCTCGCCACCCGCCGCCACTGACCGGTCCCGCCGCCTGTGGCCAAGCCCGGCCCATGCCGTGCCACCCGGCGGGTGGGGCCGGTCTGCACGGCGGCCCAGTGGCCCGGGGATCAGTCGCCAGCGCGGGCGGTACATGACCATCGGCCCGCCGGTGACGGCCACTGGGCACTGTCACGCCCGGGCGGTTCCCGCCGATGGTTTAGGGGGAGGTGTCATGCCCGCACGTATGGCCATCAGGGCAGCCGCGGTGGTGCTCACCGGCGGCGTGGCCGCGTGGATGCTGGCCGGCTGCTCGGTCAATGTCGGGGCCCTGCAGCACCGCACCCGGAGCTACCAGGTCTCCGGGCAGCTGCGGACCCTCGTCGTGAACGCCCATGTGGGTGGCGTCCGGGTCACCGGCGGCAACGCCGCCACGATCTCGGTCACCGAGCACATCAGCTACCGGGGCACCGTGCCGGCGACCACCCACCGGGCCGCTGCGGGCACCCTCACCCTGGCCAGCACCTGCCCGCAGCTGGAGACCTGCAGCGTGGGCTACGTGATCAGGGTGCCCCGGCCGGTGACGGTCCGGGTCAACGACAGGGTCGGCACGATCAGGCTCCAGTCCCTTTCTGGGCCGGTCACGGTGCACACCAGCGTTGGCGACATCGATCTGGGCTCGGTGTCGGGGCCGGTCGAGGCCACCGGCAGCACCGGAACGATCCACGGCCAGGACGTGTCGTCCGTGCGCGCCACCCTGCGCATGTCGGCGGGCACGATCGAGGTCACCTTCTCGGCCGCGCCCGCCGCCATCACCGCCACCGTCACCGCCGGGTCGGTCACGCTGCGCGTTCCCGGCAGCGTGCCCTATGCCGTCGACGCGAGCGCCTCGGTCGGCAGCACCCAGATCGGCGTCCCCCGCAGCGCGGCGTCGCCGCACACCATCACGGCCCGGACCACCACCGGATCCATCACCATCGAGCCAGCGCCCTGATCCGGCTCCGGCCGTCCCCCGGGCCCCGGGTGCGGGCAGGACGGGGCGCCGTGGGGCGACCGGATAACCGTGAAGGGGTTACGCCCGGCCGCCACTAGGCTGGGGGCCATGTCCGCGACCCGTCACATCCTCGCCGCGCCGGCCTGGCCCTACGCCAACGGCCCGCGCCACATCGGCCACGTCTCCGGCTTCGCCCTGCCGTGCGACATGTTCAGCCGGTATCAGCGGATGGCGGGCAACCGGGTGCTGATGGTGAGCGGGACCGACGAGCACGGCACGCCGATCCAGGTGCAGGCGGACAAGGAGGTCGTCAGCCCCCGCGAGCTCGTCGACCGCTACAACCGGGTGATCGCCGAGGACCTGTTCGGCCTGGACATGTCCTATGACCTGTTCACCCGGACCACCACCCGCAACCACTACGCGGTCACGCAGGAGATCTTCACCGGCCTCTACCGCAACGGCTACATCTTCGCCAGGACCACGCTGGGCGCGATCTCCCCGTCGACCGGGCGGACCCTGCCCGACCGCTACATCGAGGGGACCTGCCCGATCTGCGGGTACGACAGCGCCCGCGGTGACCAGTGCGACAACTGCGGCAACCAGCTCGACCCGGAGGACCTGATCGAGCCGCGGTCGAAGATCAACGGGGAGACCCCGCAGTTCGTGGAGACCGAGCAGTTCTTCCTCGACCTGCCCGCCTTCACCGAGGTGCTCGGGAGCTGGCTGCAGGGCAAGCGGGGGCTGTGGCGGCCCAACGTGCTGAACTTCTCGCTGAACCTGCTCGGCGACCTGCAGCCGCGGGCCATCACCCGGGACCTGGACTGGGGCGTGCCGGTGCCGCTGGACGGCTGGCGGGACCGGCCCGACAAGCGGATCTACGTGTGGTTCGACGCGGTCATCGGCTACCTGTCCGCCTCCATCGAGTGGGCCCGCCGCTCCGGCGACCCGGACGCCTGGCGGGCCTGGTGGCAGTCGCCCGACGCCGAGTCCTACTACTTCATGGGCAAGGACAACATCGTCTTCCACAGCGAGATCTGGCCCGCCATGCTGCTCGGCTACAGCGGCCAGGGCAGCAGGAACGGCACGCCCGGCTCGCTGGGCGCGCTGGACCTGCCGACCGAGGTGGTCTCCAGCGAGTTCCTCACCATGGAGGGCCGCAAGTTCTCCTCTTCCCGCGCGGTGGTCATCTACGTGCGCGACTTCCTGCAGCGCTACGACGTGGACGCGCTGCGCTACTACGTGGCGGTGGCCGGGCCGGAGAGCCAGGACACCGACTTCACCTGGAGCGAGTTCGTCCGCCGCAACAACGACGAGCTGGTCGCCACCTGGGGAAACCTGGTGAATCGCGCGGTGGCGTTCGCGGCGAAGAACATCGGCGAGATCCCGGGGCCCGGGGAGCTCGCCGCCGCCGACCGCGAGATACTCGAGCGCTCACGCCAGGCGTTCGGCGTGATCGGGGGTGAGCTCGGGCGCTCCCGGTTCAAGGCCGCGATCACCGAGGCCATGCGGACGGTGGCCGAGGCGAACAAGTACATGTCCGACCAGGCGCCGTGGAAGCTGCGCGAGTCCGACCCCGAGCGGATGCAGACCATCATGCACGTGGTGCTGCAGCTGGTGGACGACGCCAAGACCCTGCTCACGCCCTTCCTGCCGCGGTCCTCGGCGAAGGTGCACGCGATGCTGGGCGGGCGGGGCCCGTGGTCCGGGACGCCGCGGATCGATGAGGTCGGCGAGGACGGCGGCCCCTCCTACCCGGTGATCACCGGCGACTACGCCAGCCCGGCCCGCTGGGAGAGCGCGCCGGTCCGGCCCGGCACCTCGCTGGCGGCGCCGCTGCCGCTCTTCGCCAAGCTCGACCCCTCCGTCGCCGACGAGGAACTGGCCCGGCTGGAAAGGCCGTGACCACCGCCCGCGAGGCCGGCGGGGCGCCCGCCGGTGTGCCGCCGCCGGAGCCGCTGCCGGCCGACGCGCTGGACAGCCACTGCCACCTGGAAA
>DATIXO010000191.1:0-3666 GCA_035518495.1 Streptosporangiaceae bacterium | reverse complement strand
GGGTCAACGTCAGCCTGCTGGAGCTGCTCGACCCCGCGCCCGGCTGGGACCGGCTGCTCGCCGCGCACGAGTGGGCGTCGCGGATGGTGCCGCGGATGCGGCAGCGGGTGGTCGAGCCGGCGTTCGCGCTCGGCACCCCGGTCTGGGCCGCGGACCCCGATTTCGACGTGACCCGGCACGTCCACCGGGCCAGGCTGCCCGCACCCGGGTCGATGCGCCAGCTGCTGGACGTGGTGACCGGCTTCGCCGCCGCGCCGTTCGACCGCGACCGGCCGCTGTGGGGGGCGCTGCTGGTGGAGGGCCTGGCCGACGGGCGGGCCGGGTACGTGGTCAAGAGCCACCACAGCGTCACCGACGGGCTCGGCGCGGTGCAGCTGATGACGCGCCTGCACAGCCGCAGCCCCGAGCACGACCCGGACCGGCCCGAGCCGTCGGTCCCGGCGGCGGACGGGGGCGCGTCGCGGCTGGGGGTGTTCGCCGGGCAGGTCACGGGCGCGGCCCGCGCCGCGCCGCGGGCCGCGCTGCGGCAGGGCGCCGGGGCCCTCGGCGCGCTGACCCGGCCGTGGGAGACGGCCTCGCGGGCCGCGGGCGCGGCGGGCAGGGCGGTGTCGCAGGCGGCCAGCGCGACCCGGTTCGTGGGCCAGAGCGCGGCCGTCCCGGGCGGGTCGGAGCTGCTCGCCGAGCGGGGCGGCGGCTGGCACTTCGAGATCGCCGACGTGCCGCTGGCGGAGCTGAAGGCCGGGGCGAAGGCGGCCGGCGGCTCGCTCAACGACGGGCTGCTGGCCGCGGTGATCGGCGGGTTCCGCCGCTACCACGAGCGGTTCGGCGCGCCGCTGGACCGGCTGACGGTGGGGTTCCCGATCAGCCTGCGCAACCGGGACGATCCGCAGGGCGGCAACCGGTTCACCGGCGCCAGGTTCGCCGCGCCGATGGCCGACCCCGACCCGGCCGCCCGGATCGCCGCCGTCCGGCAGTTCGTGCTGACCGCCCGCGCCGCCAGCGGCGCCGCCGCCAACGCGGTGCCCGCCGCGCTCGCGCCGCTGGTCGGCTGGCTGCCCGCGCCCCTGGTCAGCGTCGCCTCGGGCCGGCTGACCAGCACCAACGACGTGCAGGTCTCCAGCATCCCCGGGGTGCCCTACCCGGTGTATGTCGCGGGCTCGCGGATCACCCACATGTACCCGTTCGGCCCGCTGCCGGGGTGCGCGGCGATGATCACCCTGATCTCGCACGACGGGGAGTGCTGCATCGGCATCAACGCCGACACGCTGGCGGTGACCGATCCTGATGGGCTGGCCGATGACCTGCGGGCCGGGCTGGCCGAGGTGGTGGCGCTCGCCCGCTGAGGCCCCGCTGCGCGGATGTTCTGCCCCCAGCCGGTGTCCTGCCCCTGCACCGTCTTCGGCGCCGGGCCCTCGTCTTGCCGGGGCCGGCCGATTTACACTCGCATCGAGGTAATCGCATGGACGAACTCGCCGATCAGTTACTTGAGGTCGTGAACGGCCTTGAGGAGCTCAGGGATGCCATCACCCCTGAGCAAGCCCACGCTGCGTTCGACGAGACGACGCTGCAGCTGTTCTGGAAGAAGTGGCCCGGCCTGTCCATGTGGACGGGCGCGCTGTGGCGAATGCTCTGCGAGGACCTGGACGAGCCAGGCACCCCCCACCGCGACGCTGATCTCGATGAGGTGGGGGGAAGTGACTGAGGCCGGCGCCGCCCGGATGTCCTCCGGGGCGGTACTGCGGGATCTGATGACCACCCGGGTGGCGGCGACCACGCCGGACACGCCGGTGGCGCTGGCCGCCGCGGTCATGGTCGAGGCGAACGCGGGCTCGGCCGTGGTCATGCAGGGGCCGTTCCTCGCCGGGATACTCACCGAGCGCGATGTCCTCAAGGCCGCCGCGTCCGGAGCGGACCTGACAGCATCCAAGGTCTCGGCGTGGATGACTCCCGACCCGCAGTCGGCCAGCCCCGACACACCTGCCGAGGAGGCGGCGCAGATCATGCTGCGCAACGGGTTCCGCCACCTCCCGGTCGTGGAAGACCGCACCGTCTGCGGCGTGGTCAGCCTGCGCGACCTGTTCGCGGCCAGGATCCGCCGCCCACTGACGCGCTGAGCTGCTGCGGTCAGTTGATATCGAACTCGTTGCCTTCCGGGTCCTTCATCCCTACCGCGTAGTGGTCGAGCCCTTCCTCGGGCAATGCGCCAGTGATGGTGGCGCCCAGGCCGGCCAGCCGGCTGGCCTCCGCGTCGACCCGCTTCCTGCGACTCTCGATCGGGTCCGTCCGCTCGCCACTGGCGTGGATGTCGAGGTGCAGCCGGTTCTTGACCTCCTTGGCATCCGGGACGACATGGAACCAGATGACCGGCCCGTGGCCCTGCGGGTCGCTGATCCTGTCCGCCCCATCGACCAGCTCCTCCTCGGGCACCCCCAGCTCGCGGTAGAAGTCGTTCCAGGTGGCGAATCCAGCCGGGGCCGGCGCGAGCTCATAGCCCAGCGCGGCGGCCCAGAACCGGGCCAGCCGGTCCGGGTCGGCACAGTCGATGACCAGCTGAAAGCGGACAGGCACCGGATTCCTCCCGCAGGCCGCTCGGGTAACTACCGGCATCCTGCCAGATGCTTCGCGGCGCGGGGGAAGAGCGCCGGGTCGGGGCATCTCGAACTGCACCCCCAGCTCACGGCCTGGGCAGCGCCCCGGCGAGCCCGCTAGGTGCTGTTCCGGTGGCCGTTCTGTCTGAGGGCCGCCGTAGCATGCGGAGTGTGACTGTGCACCCCGACACCCTCGCCCCAGACGACCTGGAAGGCCACCGCCGGGAGCTCACCGCCTACTGCTACCGGATGCTCGGGTCGGGCTTCGACGCCGAGGACGCGGTGCAGGAGACGATGGTGCGGGCCTGGCGGGCCGGTGAGCGCTTCGAGGGGCGCTCCAGCGTCCGGTCGTGGCTGTACCGGATCGCCACCAACGTGTGCATCGACATGATCCGCGGCCGCCAGCGCCGGGCCCGGCCGATGGAGCTCGGCCCCTCCCGCCCGCCGGTGGAGTCGTCGCTGGAGGCGATGCTGCCGGAGGGCAGCTGGATCTCGCCGATCGCCGACGAGCGGGTGCTGCCGCCTGAGGCCGACCCGGCGGAGGTGGCCGTCGCCAAGGACAGCATCCGGCTGGCCTTCGTCGCCGCACTCCAGCACCTGCCCGCCCGGCAGCGGGCCACGCTGATCCTCTGCGAGGTGCTCCGCTGGCAGGCCGCCGAGGCGGCCGAGCTGCTGGGCACCAGCGTGGCGGCGGTGAACAGCGCCCTGCAGCGGGCCCGGGCCACCATGGAGTCGGTCGACCCCGGCGCCGCCCCCACCCCGGTCGGCCCGGACCAGCGCGACCTGCTGGCCCGCTATGTGGACGCCTTCGAGGCCTACGACATCGACCGGCTGGTCAAACTGCTGCACGAGGACGCGGTCCAGTCGATGCCGCCGTTCGCGATGTGGCTGCAGGGCTCCGCCGACATCGGCCGGTTCATGCTCGGCCCTGGTGGCGGCTGCCGCGGCTCGCGGCTCATCCCGCGGGCGGCTAACGGCTGCCCGGCGTTCGGCCACTACAAGCCGGACCCGCAAGGCGGGTACACGCCGTGGGCGCTGCAGGTGGTGGAGATCTCCGGGGACCGCATCGCGGGCCTGA
>DATIXO010000190.1:0-3161 GCA_035518495.1 Streptosporangiaceae bacterium | reverse complement strand
CCGGCTGGAGCCGCGGTGGAACCGGGAGTGGCTGGAGTACGCGCAGGCCCGCGGCCTGGTCTGCGACCCGGCCAGGGTCCGCTCCCCCCAGGACAAGGGCAGGGTCGAAAATGGGGTGAAGTTCACCCAGCGCAGCTTCTTCGCCGGGGAGGACTTCAACGGCATCGAAGACGCGCAGTGCCGCGCCGATGACTGGTGCCGCATCCGGGCCGGGATGCGGGTGCACGGTACCACCCGGCAGCGGCCTGCGGAGGTGTTCGCCCAGGTGGAGGCGCCGGTGCTGCTGCCCGCGCCGGAGCACCCGTACCGGGTGCCGGCGTGGAGCCAGGCCAAAGTGCAGCGCGATTTCCATGTCCGGGCGCAGAACGCGTTCTACTCCGTGCCGTACCGGCTGGCCGGGCAGCAGGTCAGCGTGCGGGCGGACGGGGCGCTGGTGAAGATCTACCACCGTGGCCAGGTGATCCGCACGCATGCGCAGCAGCCGGCCGGCGGCCGGGCCAGTGATGCGGCGGACTTCCCGCCCGGCACCGACATCTACGCCCGCCGGGATGTGGACAAGCTGGCGGCGATGGCCGCCGCCCGCGGGAAGGCGATCGGGATCTATGCCGCCCGGATCTTGGACACGCCGCTGCCGTGGACGCGGATGCGCGCGGTCTACGCGCTGATCGGCCTGGCCCGCACCTACGGCAGCGACCCGGTCGAGCAGGCCTGCGCGGCCGCCCTGGAACTCGACGTGATCAGCGTCGCCAAGATCAAGTCGATCGTGGAGAAGGGCACCGGGAAGCAGGCCGCGCAGGCCGCCGCGCGCGCCCGCCAGGCCGGCGAAGCCGCCGCGAAGGTGACCGCGGCCCGGTTCGCCCGTGATCCCCGCGAGTTCGCCACCGCCACCGGCGTCCGCATGCAGGTCCTGCCCGGCGGACCAGATGCCAGCGGCGCCTGACGGCGCTCATTTCCTCTCAATCCATTTCATCGCATCGCGTTGCCTCTCATTTCATTTCATCCCGCCGTGCCCCCGGCACGGCCAGCAGGAAGGACAGCTTTCGATGACCGCTGTGACCCAGACCGCTGACCGGACGCAGGCAGAGAGCGCGCCGGGCAGGTGCCGGTACCCGGGATGCGCCAGCCCGGCCCGGGACAAGGACCCGGCCGCGCCAGGTCCCCGGCCCGGCTACTGCGAGCAGGAGGTCCCCGAAGATCGCGGGGACGGCACGGCCGTGCTGGTCCGGCACACCGCGATGACCGCGTTCCGGCGCCGCGCCCAGCTCACCGGGCAGCCCGGCCAGGACCGGCCGGTCACCGCGGCGGTCAGCCGGGCCGCGGCCATCCGCGACGACGCGCTCGCCGCGATGAGCCGGCTGGGCGCGCAGCTGCCGGCCGCGCTGGACCAGCTCGCCGCCCTCGGGGCTCAGCTGGCCGCGGCCGGCGACCTTGAGGCCGCCGAAGCCCAGGCCGAAGCGGTCCGCGCCGAGGCCGCCGCCCAGCTGGAGCAGGCCCGCGCCGAGACCGCCAGCCAGGCGGTCGCCCGGCACGCCGCCGAGCTCGACGCCGCCGAGGCCCGCGCCGCCGCCGCCCAGGCCATCACCGCGATGCAAGCCGAGGCCGCCGCGCGCCAGCAAGCCGGCCAGCGTGCCGACGACGCCGGCCGCGCCCTGGACGGCGAACGCCGGGCAGCGGCAGCCCGGATCGCCGAAGCGGAGCAGGCCGTCTCCGCCGCCCGCGCCGAGCGGGACACCGCCGTGGCCGCAGCCGAGGCAGCCCGCACCGATGCTGCCCGCGCCCGCGAGACTGACCAGCAGCGGCACGACGCCGCTCTCGCCGCCGCGGCCGCGCAGCTGGCCGCCTCCAACGACACCATCGCCGGGCTGCGCGACCAGCTCGCCCGCGACCAGGCCGCCCTGGACCGCGAGCGCGCCGAGCAGCACCGCCTCGCCGGCCTGCTGCACGACATCCTCATCAGCAGGCCCGCCGCGCCCGCCGGCAACGACGGACAGCACCCTCACGCCGACGGCAGCAGCGGGCACCAGCCCGCGGATACGACCGGCAACGGCACCAGCCGCCGGGCACCGCGATGACCGCAGCCCCCGCGACGGCCCGGGCACCCCTGCCCGGGCCACGGCACCAGCCTCCCCGCCACAGGCAGCACCAGCGATGAAAGGACACCCGATGACCCTGGCCGACCCGGTCAGCCCCGACCTCAAACGGCACCTGCGCACCCTCAAGCTCGGCCAGCTCCTGGCCACCCTCCCCGACCGGCTCACCCTCGCCCGGCAGAACAAACTCCCGCACGCCGACTTCCTCGAACTGCTGCTATCCGATGAGGTCACCCGCCGGGAGAACGGCTCGGCCGCCCGCCGCGCCCGCGCCGCCGGGCTCGACCCCGACATGCGGCTGGACACCTGGGACCCCGCCGCCGCCGTCCGCTACGACCAGCAGCTGTGGAACGAGCTGGTCAGCCTGCGGTTCGCCGAAGCCGCCCACGGGGCTTTGATACTCGGGCCCGTCGGCGTCGGCAAGACCCACCTGGCCACCGCGCTGGGCCACATCGCCGTCCGCCGCCGCCTCACCGTGCACATGGCCCGCGCCGGCCACCTGTTCAAACGGCTCAAAGCCGCCCGGCTGGACAACAGCACCGAAGCCGAGCACCGCCGCCTCGCCGCCGTCAACCTGCTCATCATCGACGACCTCGCCCTCACCCCGCTGGACGAGACCGCCACCACCGACTTCTACGAGCTGACCGTCGCCCGGCACCGCCACAACGCCACCATCGTCACCTCCAACCGGACCCCAGACGAATGGCTCGGCCTCATGCACGACCAACTGCTCGCCCAGTCCGCCATCGACCGGCTCACCTCCACCTGCCACGAGCTCATCATCGAAGGCGACTCCTACCGCAAGCGGCAACGCCCCGCGCGCCACTCAGCTTGACGGATCCCGTCGCACACCCCAAGATGGCACAGCAGCCGCAAGGTGGTCCCTAGGTCGTGGCAACGCCCTGGTCCCATGGTCCTGGCAAATGACACCCCAGGGATTCGTCAAAGTCCCGTGTGCTGTTTAGCCAGGTGAAAGACCTGTGAGGTCGAGTAGCCGGAGTGTGCGGCGGGGGTCTTGTGCGCAACGGCGGGTTTCCTCGGTGTAGCTGGTTACTCCGTGTATGCGGAAGA
>DATIXO010000189.1:0-15797 GCA_035518495.1 Streptosporangiaceae bacterium | reverse complement strand
AGGCGGTCACCCGGGCCGCCCAGCATGACGATCGCGTCCACCCGGGCGGGCATGCCGCGAGCCGGGAACATGAACAGGCGGGCGGTGGTGGCGCAGAACGCGACGAGCAGCAGGGCCAGCGCGGCCGCGACGAGCCGGCGGCGCCCGCGACCCGGGTTCCGCGGCGCCGAGGCTGCCCTGGCGTCCCGCGGCGCGGTCAGCGGCTGGGCCATTGCGGTGCGGCCAGTACCTGCGCGCCGGGACCGCCTGCCCGCTGGCCAGCGGAGGTGCGCTCCGCTGGGCGTGGCGCCAGCGAGGCCAGCGCCGGGCGGGGACGGGCATCAGTCGCGGGGGACGGCCGCGGCTCGCTCACAGATTTCTCCTCGGTTCGCGTTTCATGCCCGGGGACGGGCCGATCCGGCCCCGCGCGGGGGCAAGGCCAGCGCCGTGCGCGCACCCGGGGCGCCGCAATCGCCTGTCCCGCAGGCCCGGCGATTGAGGCCTAAGAACTTTAGTTGTTCAGGCGCCCGGGCGCGGGGAAATCGCCGGGAGGTGCTGGGCCGCCGGCGGAGGAGCCCGCCAGCCGGGATGCCCTGCCGCGGACACGGCCGCGGGTGGCGGGTAGTGGCGGGAACCGATGAGGCTGAGGGCGGGGCCGCTCAGCGCCAGGAAGGGAAAGGCGGCCACCGCGACGATGGTGACCATGCCCGCGACCGCGCGGGGCCGGCTGAGCGGCGCGGACGCGCGGAGGAGCCGCCTGATGCGGGTGCCCGTGGCGGAGCCGCCGGCCCCGAGCGCCAGCGGCGCGGGCAGCCGGGGTGAGCTGAGGGCCAGCAGCGCCTCGGCCACCGCCAGCCGGGGGGACGTCCTGACGGCCATGTCGTCGGCCAGCAGCTCCGCCAGCCGCGTGATCTGCTCCTGGCCGTGCCGGAAGGCCCGGACGCGGGGGAAGGCGGCCGCCAGGGACCCGGCGATCAGGACGAGCAGGTGATGGCGGCCCCGCTGGTGGGCGCGCTCGTGCGCCAGCACCGCGGTGAGCTGCGCGTCGTCGAGGGCTTCGATGGCCGCGGTGGTCACCACGATCGGCCGGCCGGGCCCGGGCAGGCAGTAGGCGGCAGGCTCGTCGTAGTCGACCACCAGCGCACCCAGCCGGTGGTCCGCCCGGCCGACCGCCCGCAGCCGGCGGCAGTGCTGCTGGCCTGCCCGCCACGCGGTGGCCAGGCCGGTGGCCGTGCACCAGGCCACCCGGGCGGCCACCGCCAGGCCGAGCACGGCTCCCGCGCCTGCCAGGGCCGCCCCGCCCGGATGGGCGTACCGTTCCCGCACCGCCATCGCGCACGCGGCCAGCAGGTTGGCCAGGTGGCAGCTCACCCGCGCGGTCGGCACCACCAGCGCCACCCCGCCCAGGATGACCGAGCCGACCGCGGAGCCGCTCAGCGCCAGCCAGGCGGAGATCGCGAGCCGTGGCGCCCGGTCCACCCACCCCGCCTGCGCCAGCCGCGGAGCCGCGACGGTGAGCAGCAGCCAGGCGTAGGCCAGCAGGCACAGGGCGGCGATCACCGCTGCTCCCCTGCCCGCCGTGCCTGTTCCAGCGCCTCGCTCAACTGCTCGGCCTCGTCGGGGCTGATCCGCTCGGCGAACCGGCGCAGCGCCGCGGCCCGGTCCGTGCTGGCGGCCAGCACCTCGCCCATCAGGCCGGCGGTGTAATCCTCCCGGGTCACCACGGCGCGGTACCGGTAGGCCCGGCCGTCCTTCTCCCGTGCCAGCCAGCCCTTGCGGTAGAGGATCTCCACCACCGTCAGCACCGTGTTGTAGGCCCGCTCCGGGCTCAGCGTCTGCTGCACGTCCCGTACCAGCAGCGGCCGCCCGGCGGACCAGATCCGGTCCATGATGACGGCCTCCAGCTCACCGAAGCTCCGCACGCCACCCTCCCTGCCGCCGCCGGCCGTGGCCCGCCCACCGGGCTCCCGGGCCGGATGTGCGGGCTCTCCAGCACACTCCGGCCGGGCTCTGCTGGGGCACAGATTTCCCCTGGGGGCCAGCACGCGACACTATCACCTAAGCCGCATCGGTGATGTGGGTTGCAGCCGGCTGGCGCCACCCGGTCCCAGCCCGCCGCGGCCGCTGCCGTGCCGCGGGCCCGGGCCCGGCGGGCCGGAACTATTTACACGAGTAGAAATGGGATAATCTCGGCAGAGGCTGAAGTTCGCCGCGAGGAGTGCTCGATGACCTACGTGATCACCGAACCCTGTGTGGACGTCAAGGATCGCACCTGTGTGGATGAGTGCCCCGTTGACTGCATCTACGAGGGGGAGCGCATCCTCTACATCCACCCTGACGAGTGCGTCGACTGCGGTGCCTGCGAACCGGTGTGCCCGGTCGAGGCGATCTACTACGAAGATGACGTGCCGGACCAGTGGAGCGCCTTCACCGAGGACAACGCCCGTTTCTTCAGCGAGACGCTCCCCGGCCGCGACGAGCCACTGGGCAGCCCCGGCGGCGCCTCCTCGGCCGGTCCCATCCCGGCCGACACGCCACTGGTGGCCAGCCTGCCGCCAGGGACGGCGGCGGAGTAACCACCATGAACGGCCACGCTGACAGCGGGGCCCGCCGTCAGCAGGTACTGGAGGCGATCTGCCGGTCCCCGGCGCCGCTGGGTGTCTCGGAGATCGCCGGGCAGGCCGGCATCCACCCCAACACCGCGCGTTTCCACCTCGGCGTGCTGGTGGCCGACGGCGTGATCGAGCGGATGGTCGAGGAACCCTCCGGTCCCGGCCGCCCGCGCGTCGTGTACCGGGCGCGGCCCGGGATGGCACGCGGCGGGGAACGGCGGTACGGCGTGCTGGCCGAGATCCTGCTCGGCTGCCTGGCCGGAGCCGTTTCCGGCCGCGCCGCCGCCGACGCCGGCCGCGCCTGGGGCGAGCGGGTGATCGGCCGGGCCGCGCCCTTCGGGCAGGTCAGCGGGGCCGAGGCGGTCTCGCGCGTGCTGGTGCTGCTCGACGAGCTGGCGTTCGCGCCCGAGACCGTGACCTGTGAGGACGACCTGCCCGCCCAGGTGCGGCTGCGGCACTGCCCGTTCCTGGAACTCGCCGAGCACCACCGCGACATCATCTGCCCGCTGCACCTGGGCCTGATCCAGGGCGCGTTCGCCGGCCTGGCCTCGCCGGTGACCGCCACTGAGCTCACCCCGTTCGCCGAGGCTGACGCCTGCGTCGTGCACCTCGCCCCGGCCGGCTGACGGCCAGCCGCCGGGCTGGCAGCATGGTGCCGCCAGCCGTGGCAGAGATGGGGGGGGTATGTGATGGCCGGATCAGGAACGGGCCCGGTGGCCGGCTGGCGGGTGCGGCATCCCGGGCTTCGACCACCCCGGCACCGAGCTGCACGGCGACATGCTGCGGTCGGCCGACCCGGCGCTGCGCTGGGAGGTGCGGGGGCGGCGCAACGCGGCCTTCACCACCGACTTCGACTACAGCTCCGGCCCCTGAGGCCGGGAAGGGTGGGACGGGATGCCTGAGCTGTTCGGCACCCACTACAGCCGGGCGGAGCTGCTCCAGCGCGTCGGGCGGCTCGAGCAGGTCGCGGGCGTGCGGCTGGTCACACTCGGCGACGGCCAGGGGCGGGGCGTCCGCGTCCTCGAGTTCCGCACCGGGACCGGGTTCGTGTTCGACGTGGTGGTCGACCGCGGCTTCGACGTCGGGCACTGCGAACTCGGCGGGCGGCCGCTCAGCTGGCAGTCGGGCGCGGGGACCGTCGCGCCCTGGTACTACGAGCCCGACGGCTGGGGCTGGTTCCGCGCCTGGGGCGGCGGCATGGTCGTCACCTGCGGGCTTGACCACACCCTCGGACCGGGCGAGGACACGGCCGAGCACTTCAGCCAGCCGCACATCCGCGCCACTGTCCCCTACGGCCTGCACGGGCGGGTCGGCGGCCTGCCCGCGCGGCTGGCCGGGTACGGCGAGCGATGGGACGGCGACGAGTGCGTGCTGTGGGCCGAGGGCGAGGTACTGCAGTCGGCGGTGTTCGGCGAGCAGCTGGCCCTGCGCCGGCGGATCGAGGCCAGGGTCGGCGAATCCCGCTTCACGATCCACGATCAGGTCCAGAACACCGGGCACAGCCGGACCTCGCACATGTTCCTGTACCACTGCAACGCGGGGTTCCCGGTCGTCGACTCCTCGGCCGAGCTGCTGGTGCCGAGCCGCCGGACCACGACCGGCTACGGTGTGCCGGTCGAGGGATACGCCACGATGTCGGCACCTGTGCGCGGGGCCACCGAGGCATGCTTCGAGCACGACCTCATCGCCGAGCCGGGCGGAACCGTCCCGGTGGCGCTCGTCAACCGGGCCATGGCGCTCGGGGTGTACCAGGTCTTCCGCATCTCCCAGCTCCCGCACCACACGGTCTGGCGGATGATGGGCGAGGGCACCTACGCGCTCGGGCTGGAGCCGAGCACGAACCGGGACGCCGGGCGCTGGGACGCACGCGAGCGCGGCGAGCTCGCCTGGCTCGAGCCCGGCGAGGAACGCCGGTACGACCTGGAGATCGGCGCGCTTGACGGGCAGGCCGCCATCGGCGAGTTCAGCGGGCGCGTGTCGCGGCTGGCCGCGGCCGCGGCCACAGATGCGAGCGAACGCTCAGAATCTTGACATTTGCTCAGTTCGGGATAGAAAGTCCTTGTGGGCGGGCCGGGCACGTCCGGTGCCCAGACCCCTACGGTCCGGTGCCCAGACCCCCACGGGAGGCCGTATGACTGCCGCGGTATCCCCCGGCTCCGGCGGCGTCATCGATCTGGGGCTGCAGGGCTCGGCGGTCGTCGTGACTGGGGCGGGCAGTGGCATCGGCGCGTCCGCCGCCCGGCTGATCGGAGCCGCGGGCGCCGCGGTGGTGCTGGTGGCCAGGCGGGCGGAGTTGCTGCGCGAGGTCGCTGACGAGGTCGAGCGCGGCGGCGGCCGGGCGCTCTGCGTGCCAGCCGACCTGACCGATCCGGCCACCCCCGCCCGGGTCATCTCCGCGGCGCTCGACGCGTTCGGGCGGGTGGACGGCCTGGTCAACAACGCGGCCATCTGCCGCAATCTGCCGCTGGCCGACTGGGAGGCGGCCGGATTCGACGAGCACCTGGCGACGAATGTGCGCGCGCCGTACTTCCTGATCCAAGCGGCGCTACCATCACTGCGGGAATCCGGGCTCAGATCGGTGGTCAACATCAGCTCGTCGTCGGGCACCCTGCGGCTGTCCGGGCAGTCGGTGTACGGGATGACCAAGTGCGCGCTTGACTACCTGACCCAGTCACTGGCTGGCGAACTGGCGCCGGACCGGATCCGCGTCAACGGCATCGCGCCGGGCCCGGTCGACACCCCGATCCACGCCACGTGGGCAGACGACCTGGAGGAGGCTTACCGGTGGCTGAAGAGCCAGGTGCCGCTCGGCCGGATCGGCGACCCGGACGAGATCGCGAGGTGGATCGCGCTGCTGCTGAGCCCGGTGTCGTCGTTCCTGACCGGCGCGGTGATCCCGGTGGACGGGGGCCAGGTGATCCCGTATGCCTGAAGTGGGGAGCAGGGGCGTGAAAACGCAGCGGGCCGACGACGCGGGACGGTGGACCTCAGAGGAGCTGCTGCTCCGGGTGGCCTGGTACTACTACAAGGACGAGCTGACCCAGGACGAGATCGCGCGGCGGCTGTCGGTGTCCAGGGCGTCGGTGGGACGGCTGCTCGACCGGGCCAGGAAGGTCGGCCTGGTGTCGATCAGCCTGAACACCGAATACCTGGACGCGTTCGAGCTGAGCGGTGAGCTGTGCCAGACGTTCAGCCTGGCGGAAGCGCTGGTCGTGCCGGATCACGAGAAGGAGCCGGCCGATCACCACACCCTGAACGCCCGCATCGGCCTCGGCGGCGCCCAGTTCATGAGCACCCACCTGCGGCCGGGCGGCAGCCTCGGGGTGGGCTGGGGCGAGACCGTCTCGCGGGTGATCGCCGCCACGAACTTCGGCGCGGTCGGGCCGGTCCACATGATCACGCTGACCGGCGGGGTGGAGGGCTACCTGCAGACCATCCTGTCCTCCAAGGGAGAGGTCACCGCCGAGTCATCGGAGGTCACGGCGACCGTGATCCCCAGCCCTATCATGGCGTCCACGCCGTCGCTGGCGGCCGCGCTGCGCGACGAGCCGACCATCCAGCAGGTCCTGAAGCAGGCGTGCGACGTGGGGCACGCACTCGTCGGGGTGGGCACCCCGGCCGCCGACGCCACCATCGTGCATATGGGCTACCTGAACCCGGCCGACGTCCGCGGGCTGCGCGAGCGGGGCGTGGTCGGCGACATCCTCGGCCAGTTCTTCGACGCCGACGGCAACGTGGTCGACCTGCCCATCCATGACCGGCGGATCGGCATCGAGCTGTCCGACCTCGTGCACATCCCCAAGGTCGTGGGGGTGGCCGGCGGGCTGCACAAGGCCGAGGCGATCCTCGGTGCCCTGCACGGCGGGTTCCTGGACGTCCTGGTCACCAACGAGCTGGTCGCGATCCGGCTGCTCGAGCTCGAGCGCCGCCGGCCCCGGCGCGGCAAGCACAGCTGACACGGCGCGGCAAGCACAGCTGACCGGCGCCCGCCGCCGTCCGGTGCCGGGCGGGTACCCGTCATCCCGCGGCCACCGCGGCGATCGTGCCGCGTCCCGAATTCCGCGCCCATCCCCCCTTGCGGCATCCGCCGACGTGTTCAATACTCAGGGCGTTGAGCGAATGACCTTCATCTGAGCAATTGCTCCATTGGCCGGGCTTATGGTCTAAGGGACACCGTCGCCAGCTGAGGAGGCAGGACATGGCCGGCAGCAACGGTGGGCGGATCGTCGCCCCGCCCACCCCCATGAAGATCACCCAGATCGCCGTGGTGGTCCGCGACATCGAGCAGGCCCTGAAGACCTACACCCAGACCCTCGGCTGGGGCCCGTGGAGCGTGTTCGAATACGCGCCACCCCTGCTGCACGACACACGGGTGAAGGGCGAGCCGGTGGAGTACCGGATGATCGGCGCCGAGGCCGACGTCGACGGGCTCGGCTTCGAGCTGATCCAGCCGGTCAGCGGGCCGAGCATCTACCAGGAGTTCCTGGACGCCCACGGTGAGGGCGTCCAGCACATCGCCTGCATGAAGCACTCCGAGCAGGACAGCTCGCTGATGCGGCAGCACTGGCGCGCCAACGGCGCGCAGGAGCTGATGAGCGGCCGGATCGGCGACTCGATCGAGTTCTACTACCTCGACACCGCGCCGATGCTCAAGTTCGTCCTCGAGTCCGGCAGCGGGCACGCCATCGACCTCAAGCCCACGTACGTCTACCCGTGAGCCAGGCCGATCCGGAGGCGGCATCGTGACCAGCAGCCCGGGGCGTTACCTGCTGGCGGTGGACGCGGGCACCGGGAGCTGCCGCGCGCTGCTGTTCACCGAGGCGGGCGAGCAGGTGTCGGTATCGCTGCGCGAGTGGGCCCACCGCGAGCCGCCCGGCGTCCCGGGCGGGCAGGATTTCGACGTCGAGACGAACTGGCTCCTGATCACGGCCTGCATCCGCGACGCGCTGCGGCAGGCGGGCGCGACAGGGGCCGAGGTGGCGGCGGTCGCCGCCACCTCCATGCGCGAGGGGATCGTGCTCTACGACGCCGCCGGCACCGAGATCTGGGCCTGCCCGAACGTGGACAGCCGGGCGACGCGCGAGGCCGGGGAGCTGATCGCCGAGGGCGCCGCCGAGCGCATCTTCACCGAGGCCGGCGACTGGGTCTCGATCACCTCGCCCGCCCGGCTGCGCTGGCTGGCCCGGCACCGGCCGGCCATCTTCGGCCAGATCCACAGCCTCGGCATGCTCAGCGACTGGATCGTCTACCGGCTGGCCAGCGTGCACGTCACCGAGCCCTCCTGCGGCTCGAGCTCGGGCATGTTCAGCCTGGCCGGCCGGACGTGGTCAGAGTCCATCGCGCGGATCTGCGGGATCTCACCGGGTGTGCTGCCGCCGGTGGCCGACCCCGGGACGGTGGTCGGCGAGGTCACCGCGCAGGCCGCGGAGCAGACCGGCCTGCGGCCGGGCACCCCGGTGGTCGCCGGCGGCGCCGACACCCAGCTCGGGCTGCTCGGCGCGGGTGTGCGGGCCGGTGAGTTCACGGTCCTCGCCGGGACCTTCTGGCAGAACACGGTGCTGGTGGACAAGCCGCTCATCGACCCGGGCATCCGGCTGCGCACGCTGTGCCACGTCACGCCGGGCGAATGGATGCTGGAGGGGATCGGGTTCTACTGCGGGATGGCCATGCGCTGGTACCGGGACGCCTTCTGCGACAGCGAGGCCGCCGAGGCGCGCAGCCGCGGCATCGATCCGTACGTCGTGATGGAAGAGGCGGCGGCGCGGATCCCGCCGGGCTCGAACGGCGTCATCGCCATCCTGTCGAACCTGATGAACGCCCGCCGGTGGGTGCACGCGAGCCCGTCGTTCCTGCAGTTCGACGTGGGCGACCCCCAGGGATCCGGCCGCGCGGCCTGCGTCCGCGCGATCGAGGAGGCGGCCGCCTACGTGGTCCGCGGCCACCTCGACATCATCCGGGAGCTCACCGGCATCGGCGTCACCGGGCTGACCTTCAGCGGCGGGGCCGCCAAGGGCACGCTCTGGCCGCAGATCATCGCGGACGTGCTCGGGCTGCCGGTCAGCGTGCCCGCGGTGACCGAGAGCAGCGCGCTGGGCGCCGCGCTGTGCGCCGGCAAGGGCGCCGGGCTCTACGCCAGCCTGACCGAGCTCGAAGGCGAGCTCCGCACCCGGGCGGCCTTCTTCGAGCCCGGCCCGGCCGCCGTGTCCGCCTACGACACCAGCTACGCGGCCTGGCGTGAGATCTACCCGCGGATGCTCGCCCTGTCAGAGGAAGGCCTGCTCAACCCGCTCTGGCGGGCCGCGGGAGCCTAGCCAGTGCAATCCGCCGCCCGCCCCAGCCGAAGGAGAGAACGATGCCCGACACCGAGAACGGCGCGCCGGCCGACGGCATGGGCACCGGCAGCACCGGGGCCGACAGCACCGGGGCCGGCCGGTTCTCGGCGTCGGTGGCCGCCCGCCCGCAGCCGTACACGCTGAAAGGCTCGGCCGGGCTCGACTGGGGAATGCAGAGCCGGCTGGCGCGCGTGTTCCGGCCGTCCACCAACCGCACCGTCATGCTGGCCATCGACCACGGCTACTTCCAGGGCCCCACCACCGGGCTCGAGCGGGTGGACCTGCAGATCGTCCCGCTGCTGGGCTACGCCGACGCCCTGATGACCACCCGCGGCATCGTGCGATCGGTCATACCGCCGGCCGCTGGCACGCCGATCGTGCTGCGGGCCAGCGGCGGCCCCAGCGTGCTGCGGGAGCTGTCCGACGAGCGGATCGCGGTCGCCATGGAGGACGCCGCCCGGATCAACGCCGCCGCCGTCGCCGTGCAGGTGTTCATCGGCGGCGAGTTCGAGACGCAGTCGGTGCACAACATGACCCGGCTGGTGGACGAGAGCCAGCGGTACGGGATCCCCGTGCTCGCGGTCACAGCCGTCGGCAAGGAACTCACCCGTGACGCCCGCTACCTCAGGCTGGCCACCAGGATCTGCGCCGAGCTGGGAGCGCACGTGGTCAAGACCTACTACTGCGCCGAGGACTTCGACACGGTCACCGCGGCCTGCCCGGTGCCGGTGGTCATGGCCGGCGGGAAGAAGCTGCCCGAGCCCGACGCCCTGACGATGGCCTACCGCGCCATCGAGGAGGGAGCCGCCGGGGTCGACATGGGCCGCAACATCTTCCAGAGCGGCGACCCGGCCGCGATGATCCGCGCGATCGGTGCGGTGGTGCACGAATCCGCCAAGCCGCAGGCGGCCTACGACAGGTTCCTGCGGCGGCCCGCCGGGGGCACACAGGCGGCAGTACCCGATGCCAGCAGAGCACATGGGAGGTGAGCAGGCGATGGCGACACTGACACTGCCCGCGCCGGTGACGCTGCGGGAGTTCGACGAGATCTACGAGTCGGTCAAGAACTGGGGCCGCTGGGGGGACGACGACGAGCTCGGGACGCTCAACTTCATCACGCCCGAGACGGTGCGGGCTGCGGCCGCCCTGGTCCGGTCCGGCCGCCGCGCGACGATGTCGATCCCGATGAACACGGTGGCCGGGCCGGACAACCCCAGCCCCGTCATCTACCACGTGGTCCAGGGCCACGACATCGACATCGGCTCGAGCTCGCTCACCTTCGCCACCGACTTCGTCGGCCTCGCCTTCCACGGCGACTGCCACACCCACATGGACGCGCTCTGCCACATCGCCTATAAGGGCCTGGTCTACAACGGCCGGCCGGCGCATGAGGTCATGACCTCCAAGGGCGGCACCGCCCTTGACGTGACGGCGTACTCCGATGGGCTGGTGGGCAGGGGCGTGCTGCTGGACGTGCCCCGGTTCCGCGGGGTCAAGTGGCTCGAGCCCGGCGAGGCCGTGACGCGCGCGGAACTCGAGGCGGTCGAGGAGGCGGAGGGCGTCCGGCTCGGCGAGGGGGACATCCTCGTCTTCCGTACCGGCCACCACCGGCGCCGGCTGGAACTCGGCGCGTGGAACAACGAATACCCGCCGGCCGGCGAGGGCAAGGCCGGGCTGCACGTGGACACCATCGGCTGGATGCACGAGCGCCGGATCGCCGCGTTCCTGCCCGATGGCGACGGGGAGACCGTCCCCAGCAACGTCGAAGGCATGCTCTACCCGATCCACCCGCTCCAGGTCACGGCCATGGGCATGTTCGCCTCCGACAGCCTGCAGCTGGAGGACGTGGCCCGGGTCTGCGAGGACGAGGGGCGCTTCGAGTTCATGGTCGTCGGCCTGCCGCTGCGGCTGCCCGGTGGTACCGGGTCGCCGTGGAACCCGATCGCGATCTTCTGAGGGAGAACTGCCATGGAATGGCGTTTCGAGGGCAAGGTGGCGCTGGTCACGGGCGCGGCGACCGGCATCGGGCAGGCGGCCGCGGTCCGCCTGGCCGCGGAGGGCGCACACGTGGCGGTGAATCACCTGCCCGGGCAGGACCCCGCCGGGACGCTGGGGCAGATCGGTGAGACCGGCGGGGAGGGTTTCGGTGTGGTCGCCGACATGCGTGACCCGGCACAGGTCACCGCGATGGTGCACGCGGTGGCCGAGCGCGGCGGGCGGCTCGACTGCGTGGTGTCGAACGCGGCGATCAACCCGTTCATGAGCTGGGACGAGACCACCGTCGAGGACTTCAACAAGCTGTTCGAGACCAACGTCCGCGGCACCTGGATGGTGTGCACCGAGGGCGCCAAGCAGATGATCGCCGAGGGCCACGGCGGCGCGATCTGCTGCGTGAGCTCGATCTCGGCGCACGTCGGCGCCCCGGGGCAGACCGCGTACTGCGGCACCAAGGGCGCCATCAGCATGCTGGCCAAGGCGCTGGGCTGCGACCTGGGCGCACACGGCATCCGGGTGAACGCCGTGGAGCCGGGGTGGGTGAAGACGCCCATGAGCGCGCCGATGATGGACGACCCGGCCACGGTGAAGTACTACACCGACCGGATCGCGCTCAGCCGGGGGGCCGAGCCCAGCGAGCTCGCGAGCGCGATCGCCTACCTGCTCTCCGACGACGCCAGCTACGTGACCTGCGCCACCTTGCTGGTGGACGCCGGCTTCATCGTGAACGCCGAGCTGTAGGAGGCGCTGCCGTGCCGCACCGCGCGCCACGCGGCCCGGGCCCGCCCGGACGGCCGCCGGGAGCCGCCCGGTGACCGGCCGGCTGGACCTGCTGCGGGAGGGGATCCGGCGGCCGCTGCCGCTCGCCTACCACCCGCTCTACCGCTTCTACGAGGGCGGCTCGCTGACCAGGGCGTTCCGGGGCCTCCCCGAACGGCCCGACGACTGGTGGTCGGAGGACTGGGTGGGCTCGTGCACCTGCGCCAGCAACGCCGGCCCGGACGGCCGCCCGCAGGGGCTGAGCCTGGTCGACCTGCCCGGCATCGGCCCCATCGCGCTCAAGGACGTGGTCGAGGCGCTGCCCGAGGAGATGGCCGGCGCGCGCTTCGCCGAGCGCTACGGGCCCATCACCGGCGTGCTGGTCAAGCTGCTCTCGCCGGCCGGCCAGGTGCCGCTGCACGCCCATCCGACCCGGGCCTGGGCACGGCAGCACCTCGGCTCCCCGTTTGGCAAAACCGAGGGGTGGATCCTGCTGGACACGCCCGGCGGCGGCAGCGAGCCCGCCTACGCGGGGATCGGCTTCACCGAGGGCATCGACCGGGCCTGGTTCGCCGGCGCGGTGCGCCGCCACGACAACCAGGCCATCCGGGGCACCCTGCACCGGACCGAGGTCCACCCGGGCGAGGTCTACGTGGCGCACGCGGGCGTGCCCCACTACCTCGGGCCGCGGATCTCGTTCATCGAGATCCAGGAGCCCAGCGACCACATCGTGATCCCGGAGACGTCCGGGGACGACGACGCGGGCGCGACCATGGGCCTGGGCTGGGAGCTGGCCCTCGACATGATCGACTACTCAGGCGCGGACGCGGGGCAGACCTTCGCCCGGGCGCGGCAGCAGCCGCGCGTCCTGCGCACCAGCGGCGGCTCACGTGAGGTGCGGCTGCTGCACGACGACGTGCTCCCGTTCTTCGACGCGACGGCGCTGGAGGTCAGCGACGAGATCGAGGTCAGCGACGGCCGCTTCTCGATCGCGGTCGTGACCGCCGGCCAGGGGTCGGTCGAGGGCGGGTTCGGCAGCCTGCCGGTCCGCCGGGGCGAGACGTTCGCGCTGCCGGCCAGCCTGCCGTTCCGGGTGCGGGCGCAGCGGGAACCGGTCCGCGTCGTCCGCTGCCTGGGGCCCGCCGTGGAATGACCGGAACCAAGGAGGTAGCAGATGCCAGACCCCGCGCCGATCCTGCAGGAAGCTGGCGAGCGCGCCAGGCGCGAGTACGGGGCCGCCGTCGGCCAGCGGCGCGACGAGCTGATCACTCCCGCTCTCGTGCTCGACATCGACGCGGCCCAGCGAAACATCGACCACATGGCGAGCGAGCTGCGGCGGATGGGCGTGGCCACGATCCGCCCGCACTACAAGACGCACAAGAGCCCTGACCTCGCCCGCCGCCAGCTGCAGGCGGGCGCGGGCGGGCTGTCGATGGCCACGGTGTGGGAGGCGGCCGTGCTCGCGGGTGCGGGCATGGACGACCTGTTCGTGGTCAACACCGTGGCCCACCCGGCCAAGATCGCGATGCTCGCGGGGCTTGCCCGCGATCACCGGATCCTGGTCGCCGTCGATGAGGCGCCGAACGCCGCCGCGCACTCGGCCGCGGCCGTCCGGGCGGGATCGGCGCTGGGCATCATGGTCGAGGTCGACACCGGCATGGACCGCTGCGGGACCGACACCGCGCAGGATGCGCTGGCGCTCGCCCGGCAGGTGACCGAGCTTCCTGGCCTGCGGCTGGAGGGCATCACCGGCTACGAGGGGCACTGCTCGCTGACGATCGACAACGAGCTGCGCCACGAGCGGCAGCAGGAGGCGATGAAGTTCTTCACCGGCGTCGCCGGCCTGCTGGAGGCGGAGGGGATCGGATGCCCGATCCGGTCGGCCGGCGGGATCGCCACCTGGAACTGGACGGCGGCCTACCCCGGCGTCACCGAGATCCAGGCCGGCACCTACGTGGTCATGGACAACTACCACGGCCAGATGGTGCCGGGTTTCGAGCATTCGCTGACGATCCAGGCGACGGTCATCAGCCGCCAGAGCGGCAAGGTGATCGTGGACGCCGGCAACAAGTCGGTCGCCGCCCCCGCCGACGTGACGATGGTGGGCCACGACGAGCTCACGGTCTTCCGGTTCGACGAGGAGCACGGCATCTTCTCCGCCCCGGAGGGCTCGCCGCTGGCGGTGGGCGACTCCGTCGCGCTCGTGCCGGGGTACTCGCCGACGACCGTCAACTGGTACGACGTCTATCACGTCGTCCAGGACGGGGTGGTGACCGACATCTGGCCCATCATCCCGCGCGGCCCCGGCCATCACGGGCTGGCCAGCCTCGCCGATCTCACCGGGGCGGCACGCTAGATCCGGCGCCAGCGGGGCACGTTTTGCCACACCAGTCCCGGAAATCCCGGCAATGGCCCTTGCCAAGCTCTTGCGGCGGGTCGATACTCCGAGTGGAGCGGATGGTCAGTCCATGAGCGAATGCTCCGCGACTGCGGGGCTCGTGCTTCCGGCGGTACCTGCCCGGGCCGCCCCGCCCCCTGCGGGCGGGTGGCCGGTGTGAGGAGGCTGAGGGTGGTTGACCTCGGGGGGCGGCAGCGGACCAGCAGTGAGCTGCCCGCGCCCGCCGCCCGGCCGCCCAGCGCCGGCCCCAGGTCGCCAGCCCGGCAGGCATCCAGCGCCGGCCCCGGGCCGCTGGCCCGGCAGGCATAGGGAGAGGGAAGGGAGAGGGCGGTGGCAGTCGAGGATCTCGGCACCGGTCGAGGAACCATCAAGACCGAACTGCGGGAAAACGCGGTCGGCCTCCCCGGGATGCTGATGCAGGGGATCGCGACGATCGCGCCGTCGTTCGCGATCCTCGCGTCGTTCGTGTTCATCGTGAGCTTCGCCGGGGTCGTGACCCCGTGGGCGTACCTGTTCGGCGGCGCGCTGCTGGCCCTGCAGGCGCTGAACGCCGCGCAGCTGGCGAAGGTGTTCCCGTCGGCGGGCGGCTGGTACACGTGGATCTCGCGCGCCTTGCACCCGCGCGCGGGGTTCTTCGCCGGCGTGCTCTTTTCCGTCTGGCTGCCGCCGGTCGCCGCACTCACCGTGTCATTCCTGGCGAAAACGGTCCTCGAACCGTCGATCAAGGCCGAATACGGTGTGGACATCCCGTGGTGGATCTGGGTGGTCGCCGGCCTGGCCCTGGTCATCTACTTCGCCTACCAGGGGATCGCGCTCTCCGAGAAGGCGCTGATCATCACCGGGACCATCGAGATCGTGATCATGGTGGCGCTGGCGTTCACCGGGCTCGCCTCGCCCGGTCCCGGCGGGTTCAGCCTCGCGCCGCTGAACCCGGGCAACTTCGGCCTGGCGACCAACCTGTTCCTCGGCGTGGTGTTCTCGATCTTCGCGTTCAGCGGCTGGGAATCCACCGGCCCGCTGGCCGAGGAGAGCAAGAACCCCAAGCGCAACGTGCCCATCGGCCTGGTCGGCTCGGTCATCATCCTGATGATCTACTTCGTGCTGGTCACCTGGGGCTACCTGGTCGGCATCGGGGTGAACAAGGTCGCCGGGATCCCCACGGCGTCCGCGTTCCCGGTCGCGACGCTCGCGCAGCGGGTGTGGGGCAGCGCCTGGGTGTTTCTGCTGTTCGCGCTGCTGAACTCGGCGATCGCGGTGTCGATCGCGTGCTTCAACGGCGGGACCAGGACCTGGTACGCGATGGGCCGGTCCGGCGTGCTGCCCAGCGCCCTGGGCAAGGTGAACCCGGTCAAGAAGACGCCGGTCAACGCCATCAACCTGGAGGTGGCCGTGCAGGTGATCGCGTTCGCCTGCGTCCTCATCTGGGGCGTCGAGAACGTGTTCTTCACCTGGGCGAACGCGATCACCATCGGGCTGGTGCTGATGTACATCCTGGCCAACATCGGCGTGGTCAAGTACTACCTGACCGAGGCCAGGGACCAGTTCAACGTGCTACTGCACGTGATCATCCCTGTGGTCGCCTCGGCGGCCGGCATCGTGGTCGTGTGGAAGTCCTACTTCTCGCCGTTCACCAGCACCGGGCCCGTCTACTGGGGCCTGCTGGTGTTCTGCGCGGTGCTGGTGATCACCATCGTGGCCCTGATCTACCTGCGGGTCACCGGC